>DXFP01000002.1 GCA_019114385.1 Candidatus Ligilactobacillus excrementigallinarum
CAATTTATTATCCAACTTACTTTTAATATTACTTGCTAAATCTGTTTTCGATACTTCTGAAATTCCGTAATTAAGTACATTATTTCGTGCAGTTGTGGCGTAAGTTTTTCAAGCTTTCCTGTCATAGATAACCAAATTTCAGGAAAAACCCTTTGATATGCCTTATTATCTAAATTACTTATCGTATAACTCTCTGGTGGATAAGTATCAATTAACCATAATACTTTTAACATATGGAAATCTTCTGCAATCTTCAAAGCAACATTACCACCAAAGGAATATCCTACTAAAATAGTAGATTTATTAAGCAATCCCATGGCTTCTAACTCTTTTTTATATAACAATGCTAAATAGTCTATTCCTTTTTCGCCATATCTTTTTGGACAAGATACGGTATAGACATTAGCTTTATTTATATACTTAACTAGTTTATTGAAGCAATAAGTTGTTCCACCCGCCGGATGAATCAACACAATATTAAAGTTATTAAAGGAATTAAATTTTATCATACATAAAAATAAAAATTCAAAACAAATTAAATATTTTATCCTGATACAAAAAAATACTAAAAACACTTGTCACAATAGCTTCTATTTGCTTGTATAGAGCTGGGAGTCAGGAGAAGAGCGTAATCTTTCCCTGTTATTTAACTGTCGATTAAAACAGTCCTAGGAAAGATTTACGTTACTCAATCTACCTGTACGTCGCAGTACAGCCATCGTGTTGTTATCTTTGATTAGCATTTCAACTAATCACACGCATCCATACGCTTAGAAACTCATTCAGCTTTCTTAACTCAATTAACTCCTAGAAGTTTAGTTCTGCTTCTATACTAGATCCAGTCGTAACAAGAACCTCCATTTATTTTTCCTTACCTATCGTAAAAATAAAAAGGTACATATTCATTACTTATTAATAGCTGTAATTAAGGACTAAATATCTTGACTGTATATTCTCTTCTATTATTATAATAGATATCTACTCTCTTTGATTCTAATTTTAACTTTCTATTCTCTAAAGTTTCGTCAATCTTATTTTCTTATTAGCAATCTTATTTATAAATTCAATATCATGATCAATTATTATCATCGTTGGTTTAATTTTTAAAATCAATTTCTCTAATTGATCTTTGTTATAAATATCTAAATAATTTAACGGCTCATCCCAAATATATAATTCTGCGTCCTTAGTTAATGATTTAGCCAACTCCACCCTCTTTTGTTGACCTTTACTCATATATTCTATTTTTTATCAAAGAAACTTCTTTTCATTCCTAATTTATGCAAATTATTCAAAAAAATATTAAAATCAATTTTATTTTTTTCAGCAAACTCTTTTAGCGAACCAGAATAACTAAATTCTTGATTTACAACACTTATTTTTAATTTTTTACATTTTTTAAATTTTCCTGATATATTCCCCTGAAATTTTTCTAAAATAGCTTTAATTAAGCTTATTTTCCCAATTCCGTTTTCCCCCATTAATGCAATACAATCATTTTTTTCAATTTCAAAACTCACAGGTTTAAATAAATTATCATTATCATAACTTAAACAAAAATCCTGTAATTTTAAAATTTTTCCTTTTCTCGTAGAATTAAAATTAAGGCTTAAATCGTCTATAAACTCAACATCATTAAGCAAATTTTCTTTATCTTTTATTTTATGATCAATTCCTTTTTTTATATTATTCATTTTTTCATCATCTTTGCTGATTTAGCTCCAATAAAGTCTTTATCAACTTTTGCGTTATCTTTTCCATGTTTATTTTTCTCTTGTTCTTTTTTATTTCCCCATTGTCTTTTTTGATTTAATGAATTTTTCAATGATTTTATTTCTTTCTTAATCCGAATATTACTTTTTATATTCTTAACATCACGTCTCTTTTTTTCAGTAACATAAGTATCATAATTTCCATGATATAAGTAAATATTTTTATTTTCGATACTTAATATATGATCGCAAACTGAATTTAAAATAAACGAATCATGACTTACAAGAATAAATCCTCTTTTTTTAGATAAATATTGTGCTACTTTTCCCCTTCCATTTATATCTAAATGATTTGTAGGCTCATCTAATAAAGGAAAGTAATTCTCATCAATAAAACAAAGTGCCAATAATAACTTAGTTTTTTCACCACCTGATAAAGTTTTATATGGTTTCCATAATAAATTTAAATCCACTTCCATTAAATTTAATTCTCGTTCTAACTGCCACTCCTCAAAAGGTTTAACCTGTTGCAAAGCATAAAAAGCATAATTATCCAAATCAATTATTTTATAAGGATAAAATGTAAAAATTTGATTATTACTAATTTTCCCTTTATAATCCAAATTTCCTTTTAAAATATTCAAAAATGCTGTTTTTCCTTGCCCGTTTCTTCCAATTAGTCCTAAATGCCATGAACTATCTAAATTCAAAGTGACATGATCAAACAACAGCTGACTCTGATCATTATATTTAAAACTTAGATTTTTTATCCCTATTAATTCCATAAAATCCTCCTATTATATTAAAATATAATCTCTACATATAAAAATTTCACAAATTATAACAAAATAAAAAAGACCCGCTTTACGCGAGCCTTTTTCATTCTAATTATCTTATTGTTTTTAATGCTTAATTCCTAACTTAGGGTTCAAGTTGCCAATGTGACCAGATTCCTTACCTAATGCAGGATCAATAACTGCATTGATAATGGCTGGTTTACCTGAATTATAAGCTTCATTTAAAGCTTTATCTAATTCTTCTGGTGTCTTAACATCATATGCTAAACCGCCAAATGCTTCTGAAAGCTTGTCATAACGGCCCTTTGCATCCAACGTGATTGGAGCTGGATCACTGCCTGCTGGATTTTTTTCTGCACCATTATAAATTCCACCATTATTGAAGATTACAATGGTGATTGGCAAGTGCAACCGGCAGATGGTTTCAATTTCCATACCATCAAATCCAAAGGCACTGTCACCTTCAACACAAACTACTTTTTCACCAGTTTCAATTGCTGTTCCAATGGCATAGCCAAGACCGACGCCCATTACGCCCCATGTACCTGAATCGAGACGGTGACGAGGCTTGAAGATATCGATTACGTTCCGCCCGATATCCAAAGTATTGGCACCTTCACTTACCACATAAGTATCTGGATTCTTCCGAATTAATTCCTTAATTGGCCGCATTGCACCGTAGTAGCCCATTGGTGAGCGCGGAGTAGTTAACCGTTTTTGCATCTTAGCAAAGTTTTCATCCTTCTTAGCCTTCAATGCATCTAACCAATCTTGCGAAGCCTTGATTCCTGCTTTTTTAACTGCTGGATTCAATTCTTCAAAGACCGCATTCATATCACCAACTAATGGAGCTTCAATCTTCTTGTTTGAGTCAATTTCATCCGGATCAACATCAATTTGGATTAACTTAGCATTCGGATTAAACTTATTGCCATGTGACAACATCCAGTTCAACCGTGCTCCAACCAGCATAATCACATCTGCTTCACTAAATGATAATGAACGTGCAGCAGCAACACATGCTTCACTATCGTCTGGAAGTAAGCCTTTAGCCATTGACATTGGCAAGTATGGAATCTTTGTAGTTTCAATGAATTCACGTACGCCATCTTCAGCATGCGCAATTGAAGCTCCTTTACCTAAGATAATCAATGGCTTCTTAGCTTGCTTCAAAACATCAACTGCATGAGCAACTTCTGCTTTTGCAGGTCTCATCTTAGCAGGATCGTCTTCCTTGATAATCGTGCTTTCTGGATCGATATTTTCATCTAGGATTGCACCAATTGTATCAGCTGGCAAATCAAGATATACTCCACCAGGACGACCTGTTGTAGCTGAACGAATTGCACGGGCAACTGCTAAGCCCATATCTTCTGGCCGGTCTACCCGATATGCTGCCTTACAGAATGGCTTAGCAATATTATATTGATCCAAGCCTTCATAATCTCCGCGGTTCAAATCAATAATGTGCCGTTCTGATGAACCTGAAATCATGATTACAGGCATGCAATTCTTAGTTGCTTCTGCCAATGCAACCAAACCATTTAAGAAGCCTGGAGCAGAAACTGTTAATGCTAAACCAGGTTTACCAGTCAAAAATCCTGAAGCTGCAGCGGCATTCACTGCAGAATCTTCACGCCGGAAACCAAAGTAACGCATGCCGCTTCTTTGAGCCATCCGTGCCAAATCTGTAACTGGGATTCCGACAACCCCGTAAATATTTTTTAAACCGTTTTTCTTTAGTGCATCAATTAATAACTCAGCACCTGTAACTTGTTGTGTCATGAGTTAGCCTCCCATCATGTTGGTCAACTAAATCAGCTGAAATGGTTGGTAAGTCAACCTAATATTACTCAATAATTAAAAGGATATGCAAGATTTCCTTTCACATATATCCTAGTTCATCTGTCATTAAACGGGTAATTAAATGAATTTAATTCAATGGATTTTTGCTTCCTCGCAAAGCAAAGTTATTTTGTTTGAATCTTTTACCCAATCACGTTATGATAAAGATGGTTGATAGATGAGAGTCTTTCAACCTACCTCAATTTCGCTTTACACAGGTATACGAATTTCCATCCTATTTAGAGTAATGCGCACTCCGTACTCGGGTAAGCTTATTTTGTTTCGGCCTTACTATCATGCCAAAGATAGTAAGGTTTTTTTGATGGGTTCGTAAATTGAAAGGAATCTTTCGAATGCACACAGTATTATTAATTTTATGCGGATTAGTTATCGGTTTTATCTTAATTTCACTAGGAATGGGGGCCGCACTTTATATTGGTTGCCTCATCACCCTGTTTCATTTACCAGATAAAACTGCAGCTGCCAGTGCTTTGGTCGTTACCTTACCCGCACTTATAATCGGCACGTTGCTTTATCGCCGTAAACAAACTATTAATTATCATCTGGGAAATAAATTATTATGTTGGGCAATTTTAGGAACAATTGGCGGAAGTTTGATTGTCCCTATCGTTAATCAGCATGTCTATCATCGCATTGTCAGTTTAATATTAATCATCTTAGCTTTAACTATTCTGGCACATTCGATTTTTGATAGCCGAATTAAACATCCCAGCCACCTGCATCAACAAACACATCACTGGCTGGCTAACCTTGCAGGAGTAGTTAGCGGTGTGATGATCGGTCTTGCAGGAATGTCCGGCGGCGGTCCGCTAGTTGCAGGCATGCTACTGCTCGATGCACCAATTGCACAAGCCGCTGCTACCTCGTCTTACATTAGAGTATGGACTACCATTTTAGGAATCGGTCTGCATTTTCACACTATGACAATTGCGTGGCATCCCGTTTTCTTAATGACTATTGGAACTGTAATTGGAGCAAGTTTAGCTCCGATTGTTATGCAAAAAATCGGTATCCAAAAAGATCGTTTCAGTAAAATCATGAAACCCATAATCGCACTTATTTTGTTATATATGGGATTATAGGAATCAAAAGAGAATGATAAAATATAAAAACGGGGATGTCGTAAGATTCAAACTTACAGACATGCCCGTTTTTGGGAACTCGAATATAGCAAAAAAGGCTGGACTTACGTCACAGCCTTTTTATGATTCTCATCTTAGATTACTGTTCTTTGTAAATTACAATTCCTGCAACTACTAAAATTATTCCGACAACTGTGATTGCCACCGTTGATACTTCACCGGTTTGTGGTAAGTCATGTCCATGACCAGTTTTACCTGTTCCGGCTTCTCCATACTTGCCAGCTGCTTGAATTGAAGTTTTACCAGTTAATTGAGTTTGCTTGCTGCCAACTTGACCAGCAGTTGTATTTACTGCAGATGATATTGAACTGGAAGAGCTTGATAAAGCACCTTCAGTTGAGTTGCTAGGACTTAGTGCAGACACAGTTGGTGTTACTGGTGTTTGATTTGAACTGCTTAATTTCATACTATTTTGTACAGTTGAACTTGCAGTTACACTTGAAGTAATCGGCGCAACTGAACTTGTACTTGTTAATTCTCCTGTTTGACTCGAAGTCATTGCATTTGAAATTACCCGACTTGTTGAAGTTAATTCACTTGTACTTGCCACTTCAGGAAATGACTTGCTTGATGGCAAACTAGCCGGCGTACTGCTTGAATTCAAACTTGGTGTTATTTGAGCTGATGAACTCATAACCATTGGCTGACTTGAGCTTGATGACAGCACTGCACTAGATGAACTGCTCTTTACTGGAACAACATTAGAGCTGCTTGAGGATGAACTAGAAACCACTGGAATAGCGCTAGAACTTGAGTTTGAACTAATCACTGAAGTTGTCCGGCGTGATTTTGAACTAACTGATGTCATCGTTGAACTGCTTAGAATTGTCCTTGATGAACTTGAACTACTCTTCTTAGAGCTTGAACTACTGCTTGATGAGCTTGCCAAGTGATTAAAATCAGAAAGTTTCACGTGTAACTCTTGTGAATTTTGATTATCAATGGTGAATTTAATTGGCGTAGGATTCAATTGATAACCATTAGGTGCCTTAACTTCAACAAATTGATAATTCCCATCTTTAATATTTGAAATCACAATTTTACCATTGCTGTCAGTGGTTAAACCTGCTTGAATTACATTTCCTTGATCATCTTCCAAATCAAAGACTGCACCTGCCAGCGGCTTATTAGTTTCTTGTGCATATTTATCCAATTCAACTGAACCGTCGTATCCACTTTCACTTCCGGAGCCGCCATACTTAATAACTGAAGTTACTTGTTCAGATTTATCACCATTCCAATGAACCATCCCTACATTCTCCCAGTTATTTGTTGTATCTGTGACATCTTTGGAATCAACGTTTGTCCGATATTTAATATAAATCGGATAATCAATATTGCCGAAATTAAACGTTTCAGTACCGTTTGCATTATGAGTGATTGTTGGTGTTAGTGGTGCACCCAATTTATATGTTCCACTGTCATCAACAATCTTGTTAGCGGTAATCGAACTTGGAATAATTGTTTGTCCATCTTGTGGATTATCTGTAAATGTCACATCGGAAAGTGATTTTCCTGCCGGATTAATAACAACATTCCAATATAATTGGTCTGGTTTACCATTTTTACCAATTGAATTGTCATCAACCCAGCCGCCTTTATTAATCATCCATGAGTTAATATCAGTGGATTGAACATTCTTTCCTTCACCATAAAATGACAACGTCCCATGCCGATCATACCTGAACGATGCTGGAATATTAGTAAATGTAATCGTTCCAGTTGAAGCTCCCGCCTTAATCGTTGCTTTACCGACAACTTGCCCTTGAGAATCGGTAATATTAAAAGTGACGTCGCTTCTGACCCGTATGCCGCTTGGAATAGTAAATGTAGCAGTATCTCCAGGTTCAATTTTTTCTGAATCTGGAATTGACCAGTGGTATGTTACCTTATAGTAATTATATTCGTCCATTTTACTTTGATCGGTAACTATCTTGCCATTTTCATCAGTAATCGTCGCTTGACTGCCCGACAAGCCGTTAACTTTAATTGTGCTTGCATTTGCATTTAATTGAAAACATACAAATAGACCCATTACAAGCCCAACTAACGTAACGAAAATTCGTGAAAAATGCAGTTTCTTATCTTTCATAATTTCGCCCTCTCCCATTAAATTTGATAACGAACTACAAAATCCACTTATTCCTTTGACCCCTATTCACTTATTCATTCTAATCGCTTCTTTTAAAAAGTTCCAACAAAAAAGCAAACAATCATTAATATCTATACAAGAAAATTTATATAAATATCCATAAAATTGGTATTCTATCAAAATTTATCAACATAAAATATTAAGTTGTTGTATTATGGTTCGGATTAAATCTACTTTTCTTAACTTTCAATTAATGTAATATCAATTCTTTAATATGCAAAAAAAAAATTAAACAACAAAAAAGAAGCTGGACTTACGTCACAACCTCTTTAGCGTTGTTTATTTTTAGAAGATAATGCGTATTCTTTAGTTGAGCTTCGAACTGCTATATTAATCGCTACTCGAAGCAGTCTTCGCATCCTTTCCAAATACCTTTTTATAAATATCATTAACATACCGCAAATGATAGCTGTAATCGAAGGCATCATCAATTTCTTCTTGCGACAAAATATCTGCAATCTCACTATCTTCTACTAAATCTTTAAATTGTAAATGTTCATTCCAAGACTTTGCCGTCAATTTTTGTACCATATCATATGCTTGTTCCCGTGACATACCAGTGTTAATTAATTTCAATAATAATCGTTGACTATAGATCAAGCCGTATGTCCGCTTCATATTTTCCTTCATTGTTTCAGGGAAAACGTCCAAATTAGTCAAGATACGGTTAAAGCGATTCAACATATAATCTAATCCAATTGTAGTATCCGGCAAAATCACGCGCTCAGCAGATGAATGTGAAATATCACGTTCATGCCACAATGCTACATCTTCATATGCCGTTACAATATTACCGCGTAATACCCGCGCCATTCCGCAAATATTTTCTGAACCAATTGGATTACGCTTATGCGGCATCGCTGAAGATCCCTTTTGTCCGACATTAAAATGTTCTTCCACTTCATGAATTTCAGAACGCTGCAGTGAACGAATTTCTGTAGCAAATTCTTCTAAACTAGTAGCAATCAATGCCAATGCAGCGATGTACTCTGCATGTAAATCCCGCGGTAAAATTTGGCTTGTAACCGGTTGGCTGTTTAAGCCTAATTCTTCTACTACACTTTGTTCAACTTCAGGTGGAACATTAGCATATGTTCCTACTGCTCCGCTGATTTCGCCGCATTCTACCCCAGCAGCCGCATGTTCAAAACGTTCAATATCACGTTCAATTTCTGTATACCAGCGGCACATCTTTAATCCAAATGTCATCGGTTCTGCTTGCACACCGTGAGTCCGGCCAATCATTACCGTATTTTTATATTTCATTGCCATTTCTTTGATTGTGGCTTTTAATTCGTGTAAATCCTTGCGCAAGATTTGATCTGCTTGTTTTAAGAGATACCCTTGAGCCGTATCAACAACATCTGTACTGGTCAAGCCATAATGTACCCACTTTTTTTCAGGACCTAATGATTCAGAAACTGTCCGGGTAAATGCTACTACATCATGATGTGTTTGAGCTTCAATTTCAGCAACCCGTTCTGCAGTAAATGAAGCATTCTGGACAATTTTTTGTGCATCTTCTTTAGGAACTACACCTAACTTAGCCCATGCATTCGTAACTGCGATTTCGACTTTTAACCATGCATCATACTTACTTTCATCTGTCCAAATCTTAGCCATTTCCGGCCGTGAATATCTTGCCAGCATCCTTTTATTCCTCCCATGCATCTTGCAAAATTATCGTTTGTTCGCGACTTGGTCCTACCGAAACAGTTATTAATGGCAAGCCAGTCACTTCTTCAATTCGTTTTAAGAAATGTTGAGCATTTTCAGGTAATTGTTCAAATTTTGTCATTTGAGTTAAATTTTCTTCCCAACCAGGTAATTCTTCATAAACTGGTCGGCACCGTTCCAATTCTTTCAAACTAGCAGGATAATAATCAATCTTTTGTCCATCTAATTCATATGCTGTGCAAATTTTAATGGTTTTTAACCCTGTCAAAATGTCCAATAAATTCAAACTGAGACAGTTCATCCCTGAAACGCGCTTAGCATGCCGCATTGCAACTGCATCGAACCAGCCAATTCGACGCGGACGTCCTGTAACTGTTCCATATTCATGAGCTGTTTGTCGAATATAATCACCAGTTTCATCCTTTAATTCAGTTGGAAATGGGCCTTCACCAACTCGAGTTGAGTAGACTTTGCAAATTCCAACCATCCGTTGCAAAGATTGGGGACCAACCCCGGCACCAGTCAAGGCTCCTCCTGCAATCGGATTAGATGAAGTTACGTATGGATAAGTCCCATGATCTAAATCAAGCATTACTCCTTGAGCGCCTTCAAATAATACTTTTTGATGCTTTTCAAGCGCTTGATTAACTAACACTGAAGTATCCGTAACGTATGGTTTTAATTGTTGACCATATTCATAGTATTGAGCAAACAATTCATCAAAATCAAATGGCTTTTCATCATAAATCTTAGTAAATAAGGCATTCTTTTGTACTAAATTTTCCTTTAATTTAGCCGCAAACGTATCTTTTTCTAATAAATCGCACATCCGAATTCCAATCCGAGCTGCCTTATCCATATATGCAGGTCCAATTCCGTTATGGGTTGTTCCTACTTTTCCTTTTCCGCGTTGTTTTTCTTGAGAAATATCTAATTGAATGTGATATGGCAAAATCAGATGTGCCCGACTTGAAATTTTGAGATTGGAAGTGTCGACGTGCGCCTTTTTTAAGATTTGTAATTCTTTTAATAAAGCTTGGGGATTAACTACTACCCCATTACCAATAATATTAACTTTGCTAGGTTCAAAAATCCCTGATGGAACCAGTTGCAGTTTATATGTATTTCCGTTAAATGTGATAGTATGACCGGCATTATTTCCGCCTTGAAAACGGACTACCATATCGGCATCTTGTGCCAGATAATCAGTCATTTTACCTTTACCTTCATCGCCCCATTGGCTTCCCATAATTACAATTGATGACATAAAAAATAATCTCCTGTTGTTTTTAATAAATCATTTTACGTTGTAAGTGTACCAAGAAATTAAGCACCTCGTCAACCAAAATACGAATATTATTTTAATAATTGAAATAATATTTTTATGCGAATAAATTATACACGATATTTTTAATATTCAGGAAACAAAAGGCGAACTATAAACATCAAAAATTTTATTTATCAATATTAGTCGATAATAATAGCATCTCTGGGCAAAAGTCTTATTATGATGGTAGGAGCTCTATTTTATCTTATATGCATTGCCAATGCGGGGAAGGAGTTAATAACATGACCTCTATTATTATCAATGACATCATTCCAATTCTTGTCATTATGTTATTAGGGTATATTTGTGGAAAGTTCCATGTTTTTGATGACGATCAAAGACAAGGTTTAAACAAATTGGTTCTTAATATTGCTCTTCCTGCAGCTCTATTTATTTCTATTGTAAAAGCCACACGACAAATTTTCGCAAAAGATATTGTTTTGACTTTAATTTCAATTGTCGGGGTTACAGGATTATTCATGCTGAGTTATTTCTTAGACAAGTTAATGTTTCACCGTTCAACTCAAGAAGCTGCGGTTTGTGCATTGATTGCCGGTTCACCAACAATCGGGTTCTTGGGATTTGCTGTATTGGATCCGATTTATGGAAATAACGTTAATACGAACTTAGTTATCGGAATTGTCTCAATCGTCGTAAACGCTATTACAATTCCAATCGGATTATCTTTAGTTAACCAAGGTCAAGCCAAAGCACGGGCCAAAGCTGCCAAAAGTGCAACTACAGCAACTGCCAAGGCAGCACCTAAGAAAGTTGATCCTAAAAAGACTCATACGACATTAGTTGATACAGAAACCATTCCAAACGGAGTTCCGGTTACAGATGCCGAAGCTAAGGCATTACGCGAACATGGGGTCAAACGTGAAATTGACCTAGTTCGGGCTGAATATGAATACACTAAACTTGAAGATGCTGATAAGACACCTTCAGTTTGGTCATCCATCCTGAATGCAGTTAAACAACCAGTTGCGGCCGCTCCATTAATCGCGGTAATCTTCGTTTTAGTCGGTATTCATATTCCTGCTTCATGGGCACCAACCTTTGATTTAGTTGCTAAAGCCAATTCTGGGGTTGCTGTTTTAGCTGCCGGTCTTGCTTTATCAACTGTTAAATTCTCAATTGATAAAGAAGCTTTATGGAATACCTTTTTCCGGTTGTTCCTGACTCCAGCAATTATCGTTGCTGCTGCATATCTATGCGGAATGGGATCTGACCCAACAAAGATTTCAATGCTTTGTTTAGCTGTTGGTTTGCCACCTGCATTCTCAGGAATCATTATTTCAAGTCGGTACAACATTTATGTTAAGGAAGGTGCAAGTTCAGTTGCACTTTCAACAGTTGGATTTGCCGTTTCATGTATCTTCTGGATTTGGGCTTTGCCATTAATTGCGCATATTTTCTAGAAAAATGAATTAATTATAATTTGAGACTGTGACGTATGTCCGGCCTCTTTTTTTACATGCAAATCCGATTAAATCAGCTTTTTTACCCACTTTATTTTTTCAAACCAATCGTCTTACTCAACTTTTCAAAATTCATTTTTGCTTGATAAAACTATTAACCAAATTTTATTAAACTACATATTCAGCATAATTGTTTAATTAATCATAGATAAATCTCATGAATTATTCTGAAATATTTGTAAAATTAATTGAATAACGCTTATCTTTATTTTTTTCTAGAAATTAAAATTATCAAAATGATTTTGTGGTATACTGCATTATACTTATAACTAATAAAACCTGTTAATAACAATATTAAAAGTAACAATTTGCAAATCATTAGTTATTCACATGTGGATAATTAATGATTGTTTTTATTTTTTATTCCAAAAATTATAATAAATTTCTTATAATAAAATGATGAATATGCATATGATTTTTCTTATAATAAAAACTACATAATTTAATTTATGTCGATAGATTTGCCCGATTATAAAAAAGAGGTTGCAGCAAAATCTACAACCTCATTTCTATATCCGCATAATCTGCTCCAAAACAAACGGGCATGTTTGCAAATTCAAAAACCTCTGAATCTTTACTACGTAATTCATTCAGTTTTTTCTTTACAGCATACCCGTTTTAATGATACTTCGTTTTATTCGAAATTAATTTTTTCAAATCCAGTTAAGAATTTTGCAATCGTTTTTAATTGATTTTCATCAAATTGATTCAAAAAAGCTAACTGTTTTTGCTGATGTTTTTCCATAATCTGATGGTAACTATCCGCTAAAAGACGGCCTTTTGCAGTAACGGAAAACAGTTTTTCCTTTTTATTGCATTCCACCTGAAATTGATCAACTAATTCATATTTAATTAATTTACGCATTATTTTTGAAATCGCACCACGAGTTACTTTAAATTGCGTTGCTAAATCAATTGAGCGACAGGCAGAATTTTCAGCAATATAAGCAGTTACTTGCACGGCCAAAACTGACAAATTAGGCAACACAGTTAAAAGTACTTCGTCTTTAGTATATTTCATCAATAATTCTAATGGACAAACCGCACTTTCAGTTTGTAATTGATAGACATTCTTTATGATTTTTGATTTAATTTGCACTGTTTACACCTCTATGTCAGTCATTTTACCATGCAAAATCTTGAATTAAAATTCCTTAGCAAATTCAATTGCTTTTCTTTTACCAGCTTCAAGAAATTCAGGGGCATGTGCAAGGTCAGCATCCATACTTTCAACTGTAATATGGGTAACGTCACCTACACCATTAAAATTCAAAATTCCTTCAAGGTATTGGCTTGCAAAATCATCATTAAATTCTTTATGTGGGCTGCCTGTTGATTGCAAATGCAATGCTTTGTGGCCCTTCATCAACCCAACTTGTTGGCCATCTTCAGTATATTTGAAAGTTCGGTGAGCAACTGTCACATTATCAAAGTACATCTTTAATTGGTATGGCAAGAACATATTGTACATTGGGTTTACAAATACATATTTATCATGATCAATAAATTCTTGCAATAATTCTTCTGAATGCTTCAAAATATGTTGTTCTTCTGCTGATAAGTCTTCGATTTGCTTGCCAGCTGCTAATTTGCCTTGCATTTCAAAGAATTTTGAATCAATTCCAGTTAATTCTTCATCTTCTGCAAACAAGTCACGAACAGTAATTTGATCATTTGGATGTTGTTTGCGATATTCCTTAATAAAGGTTTCATATAAATCTATTGAATTTGAATGTTGATTATTTTTGGGATGTGCTAAAACTACTAATACTTTACTCATAAGTATCACTTCCTTTGATTTTGTTTACAAGTAAACATTATAACTACTTTTTGTTTCTTTGTAAACAAAATCATAAAAAAGATTGCGACTGATGTCACAATCTCGTTTTCTTCTTTATATTTTCTGTAATACCTTAACTCTGGTTAATGCAAATGCAACGGCTGCACCAACTACTCCTTGAATAATATTCATTGGAATTCCAAGCAACCCTGTCTGCATATTATATAGAATTGAATCCGAGCAGAAGTACCCTACTACCATAATCAAGATACCAACTAACAAAGCACCTACTTGACGCCACTTAGTCTGACTTTTCTGCAATAGCCAACCAGCAACTAAGCCTTCGAGTCCATGTACAATCAATGAAAAGAACATATATTGACTATATCCGGAAATCAAATCCAACATGAAGCCTGACATAGCCCCGGTAAATAGTCCTGCCCATGGACCATACATGTAAGCTACAAGAAAAATTCCGGCATCACACAGGTTAATATTGCCATGTGTAAATGGAATTGGAATAATTAGAATTCGACTAATTACAATATTTAACGCCGTCAATAACGCGGTGACCGTCATTTGCTTTAATTTGTTTGATTTCATCTTAATTCATTCCATGATCAATTTTATTTTCATCAGTAAATGTATATAATGCACGGTGGCCACCGATTAATTTTGGCCGAGTATATAATCCAGTTACGTTGGCTGCTCCCACTTTTCGATGTTGTAACCGCACTGGAACTTGGACAAACTTAACGTGCATTCCAATGTCAGTTCCGCCAATATCAATACCGCCTTGAGCAACAATATGTTCAACTTCTACTGGATCATTCATTTTTTCGTATGCAGCAACTTGAGTACCCCCGCCTGCATGCATTGAGGGACATACCGAAACGATTTCAAAGCCATGCTTTTCAGCAACTTCGCGTTCCACTAACAACGCCCGGTTGATGTGTTCGCAGCCTTGAATTGCTAAATCAATTTGCCGTGGTTTTAAGAATGTTTGTAATGTGTCATAAACCGTTTCGCCAATTGATAATGCGGAGTCGGTTCCCATCCATTCGCCGCGAATCATGCTTGTACTGCATCCCACAACAAAGAGCGAGCCAGGTTTTAATTCAAATTTATCATTATTTAAATAGTCAGTTAATACCGCCGATAAATCTTCTTTAATCTTTGCTAAATCAATCATTGTTTCCACCTCTTATTCGGATTTCCAATTACGTTGCAAAATACGCGTAACATCTATTCCTAATTTTAAATCATTTTCAGCTAAAAGGGTATCTTGAACTACTTGCTGCATTAATTGCATAATTGCTGGAATTGCATCTACCAATGGAATTTGTTGTGCTAATTTGCCCAGTAAAATTGCAGCGAATGCATCTCCTGTTCCATAAAAATGTCCCGGAACTTTTTCCAAATAGTATGTTCCACGTGAAACACTTGTATCCCAATAGCAGCCAATCTGTTGTTCTTGCTCAATTCCAGTCACAATAACTTGCGCATCTGCTTTAAGTTGTTTTCTCAACTCTGCCACTTGATTGCCAAGTTCAACTTCAGAAATATTTGCTCGGTATTGATGTCCAGTTAGTAACGCCAGTTCTGTTAAATTGGGGGTTACCACATCGGCCATTGTAAGCAATTGTTTTAAACTTACCAAATATTGTTGATCAAGTAACGGATAAAATTTTCCTTGATCAGCCATCACAGGATCAACCACTAATAAATTAAAATCATCTATCAATTTACTTTGAGTAATCGTTTGAACAATTTCAGCAGTTCCTAAATAACCAATCAAGCCATAATTAGTTTGGCCTGCGAACTGTTGATGAGCTTGAAGTAATGTCTTTTGTAACCAATCAAGTGCAATAATTGGCGGCACTTGTCCATCTGCTTCACTTTGCGTGGTAAAAGTTTGCACTGGAATCGCCAATGAACGCAAGCCAAAACTAGCAACGATCGGAGCTGCCACATTCATGGAAATACTATTTAAGCTGGAAAGATCTTCCATAATTAATGCATTTTGAATGGTCGTTCGCCTCGTTTCTGAATTAATCTTTTTTCATCTTATCACATTATTTCTAGTCAAGGTACTTGCTAGCTTCTCGAATACTTAATGGATTCATTTGAGTGCGATACTCATCAACAAACTGTTTTACCCATGTTGGATTGACTTTGGAATAGTCACGCAAACTCCATCCAATTGCCTTATTAATGAAAAATTCATCTGAACCGAAATTATTAACAATGACCTGTTTTAATAAATCTGGATTAGTTTTTCCTTTAAAAGATAATTGGTGATCAATTGCGATGCGGCGCAGCCAAAAATCATCTACAGTTGACCATTTAAGCATTAATTCTTGAGCACGCTGATCCTTCTGAGTCAATTTACCAACCACTTTGTTGAGTGCATCCACAGTGTCCCACCATGATTTAGTTTGAATAAAATGCTGAATGTGCGGCAAATCCTCAAAGGTAATAAATTTTTGCATTCGAATTAAGTAGTCACAAACTAAATATTGTAACTCACGATGTTCATCTGCATAGCATTCATCTAGAAACTGCCAATCAATTTGCTGATTTTTTCGTTCTACTTTTAAAAATTCACGATAAATTTCACGCCTTAACGGAGTTTTAATGCCATAAAATTTAAACCGGTTACGCATATAATTTTGCATTCCAATTTGATTTTCTTTATCTGCATGCTTTTCAAATTGAGTTTTAATCTCTGTATATTTACTCATTTTTTCATCCTTTAATTATAATAATTTTATTTTACTTGATAATCCATATAAAATGAATACTATAATATATTTAATAAATTTTAACGGAGATTGCTTATGAGTGACAAACAAACTATCTTAAATCAATTATTTAATCATCAAG
>DXFP01000015.1 GCA_019114385.1 Candidatus Ligilactobacillus excrementigallinarum
AAGGTTGTTTTTCCTTGACCATTCCGTCCAAGTAATCCCAGTTTCCAATCAAGGCCGATGTTTAAATTTACCTTCTTGAAAAGGGGTGTAAGTTGACCATCATATGCGAAAGTTAAGTTTTTGACTTTAATGTCTGCCATTCTGATACTTCCTTTCAAAAAGGACCCGTACACTTTTACGTAATACAGGTCCAAATATCATCAGGAAAATACCGTCATTTCAGGTTTAAAGCCGTGTATTACGATCAATTTTCAGAATTAAAAAAATGCACAAAAGTCCCGTCCAAAAATAAATTAAACAGTTATTTTTGCAAATTAATAATTCTAGAAAATCAATCGAAACACCTCCGAATCAAATTATTAGGTAAAGTATACACCTATTTTAATTAAAATTAAAGAGGGATAATTGGTTCCCTTACCATTGCATCCATTTGCTGAGCCAATCGGAATTGCATTACGAACAATCCACCATCCAATAATTGCAACCATCGTCCAATTAATTGCTGTGTTTGGAATGTTCACTGCTGCAATTGGGTTCATGTTCGTTTCAATTGGTCTCTTCTTCCTAAGGACAAGATATTCCTGAACCAGCATTTAAGGTTCCAGGCTATCCAATTTTACCTGCGTTAGCATTTATTTTTAGTTTATTGGTCTTTCTCGGACTTGATTATGCAGTTAAGGTGTACACGTTCATCTGGTTCATTTTAGGAATCATTATTTACTTTATATACGGAATTCGACATGCGAATCGAAAATAAAAAATATATATCAAGAAGTTTTGTTGGTATCTACAGAGCTTTTTATTTTACTTTCATTAATTATTATCTATGTTAATATATGTATATACCAATTATAAATGGAGGGTTTTTTTGTGTGTACGAGTTTTACTTTACATGCCAAAGATGAAAGTTACATGCTTTCACGGACAATGGATTTTAGTATTGAAATGGCCAAAACAGTAACCTATATTCCGCAAAATTTTCATTTGATTCATGATTACAGTTCAAGTGAAATGTACCAAACAAAGTATGCCTACGTCGGGATGGGGGCTCTTGAAGATCATTGTAACATCGTTTTCGATGGGGTCAATGAACAAGGCTTGACCGCAGCAACCCTTTATTTTGTAAGTTATGCAGGTTATGCTGATCCGCAAGCAACAACGACTGCCGTTAAAATTACGCCGGATATGGTTGTCGGCTATACATTAGGAAATTACGCTTCTGTAAACGAAGTTAAAACAGCATTTGAACAGAACCAAATTCAAATCGTTGACGAAAAGAATCCACCGTTAGGAATCACTCCGCCGTTGCATTACATTTTCATGGATAAAACCAACCATTGTCGTTGAAGTGATGAAAGATGGGGTTCATGTTTATGATGATACGGTTGGCGTAATGACTAATAGTCCTGATTATCCATGGCACGAAAACAACTTAAATAATTATTTAACAGTCACTCCTAAACAACATAAACCGGTTAATTGGTTAGGCAAAGAACTGCATCCAATGAGTCAAGGTTCTGGAAACTTCGGCCTTCCAGGTGACTTTACTCCCGTTGCACGGTTTGTTCGGGCAGCATATTTAAAGAATTTCATGCCTCAAGCTAATAATGAATACGGAAACTTGATCAAAGCGGAAAATATTCTTAAGTCGGTTAACGTAGCAAAGGGGCCGTTGTCACCGAAACCGATGCGCAAGACTTTAGCTGCTATCGTTCATTTATGAGTGCAACTTCGCAAACGTATTACTTTGCAACGTATAATAATCAACGAGTCCGGAAAATTGATCTTCAAGTCTTAACAAGTTTAACTGAACCAAAAATCTTTGTCGTTGATAATCATGAAGATATTTTGAACATTACAAATGATTAGTAAAAAGGGACTGTGACATAAGTCGCAGCCTCTTTGTTATATCCGCATAATCAGGTTCCAAAACAAACAAGCTATGTGGTGAATTCGAAAGCCTCCAAAAATCTACGCTGCGCGATTCGTTCGCTTTTCTGCTTCCACTACGCTCGTTTTTAACATTTTGTCACACCTTCTTTTTATCAATTAATTATTCCATACTTCTTCGTATTCAGCTTCTTTAAAACCAACCGTAATCCGGTTTCCATCAACCATAATTGGTCGTTTGATCAGCATGCCGTCATTTGATAAAACGGTACATGCTTCGGTGCATGACATCTCGTTGACTTTATCCTTTAATCCTTGTTGCCGATAATGCTGACCGCTCGTATTAAAGAACCGTTTTTGCGGTAAGTCCGCCATCTTCATCCATTTTTCAAGTTGCGCTGCAGATGGGGGATTTTTAACCAAATCATGCGGAGTATATTCAATATGATGATTATCAAGCCATTTCATTGCTTTCCGACACGTTCCGCATCGCGGATAATAGTAAAAATCAGGTATTTTTACAAACCTCCAATCAATTCAAAAGTATTTTGTAAAACATTTTTGATAATCATAACAAAAAATAATTAAAATATCAATTCAATCAATCAGATTGCAAATTAAAGTGTATAATAGTTTTAATAACAACATCAAAAGGATGAAGTTTCTATGAAGACAAATACCATTAGCAACCTTGAACTTGCTATTTACTTTGGGCTATCAATTATTATCAATAGTTTTGGAAATGCACTGACTGTCGCATTGAATCTCGGAAGCCCATTATGGACTGCAACATGTGTAAATGTCAGCCAGGCAATTCATTGGTCATTAGGAAACATTATGGTAATTTGGGGCGCATTATTGATTGTCATTAATACCATTTTAATTCGGAAAATCGATTTAAAACGCATCAGTAAAAGTGCCATCTTCATGGTATTATTTTCATATCTTGTAAGTTGGCTTAGCAGCATTTTAAAACATTCATTAATAATGACTATGAATTTACCAGTCAGAATTTTAGTTGATTTATTCGGGATATGCTTAGTATCATTAGGAGTTTCAATGTACCAGCGGGTAAATTGGATGCTGCATCCCGCAGATGATTTAATGCAAATCATCCGATTTAAATTCTTTAATGGAAATTCAACTAAAGCAATGTTTGCCGTTTATTTACCAGCAATCATCATTGTAGCCGTTACATTTTTAATTAACCATCGAATTATTGCAATCAACATTGGAACAATTTTTGGATTATTATTTCAAGGACCACTGATTGGAATTTGTGATCAGATTTGCTTTAAACGATTAAAACATCACAATTTAAATTATTAAGTGTCCCTCTTTTGAGTTGCATATGTTGGTCATTAAAACTATAATTTTAATAACAGGTTAAATTTAATAATTTAAGACCCCTCTTTTAATCGATTTATAGAAAGGATTTCAATTATGGATCATGATCGTTATTTACCATTAATTCAAAAAGAATTAAAAAATTTGCCAGATTATATTCAAGACTTTTATTTACAAACGAATCATTCAGTTACAACAATTTATCAGTATTTAACTGAATTTCGCAGATTTTTTGATTGGCTTAGAACATCTGGAATATCAGATGCTAAAGATAATCAATCAGTAAAAACTGAAACTTTGGCAAAATTACGTCGCCGAGACATTATCTTATATATTGATTATTTAAAACATACTCCAAATAAGCAACATCGAACAAATTCACCAACTTCAATCAATCGATCAATTAATGCATTACGATCACTATTTAAATTCTTGACTGTAACTGCAGATACTGAAAATGGCCAGCCATATTTTACAAACAACGTAATGCTTAAAATTGATTCATTAAACACCACTGAGACGCTGAATTATCGTGCACATAATCTTGAAACACATATGTATACTGGCGATCGCAAATATGATTTTATTAATTTTATAAAAAATGAATATGAAAAAAATTGTGATCCACGTGCACTTGCTGCATTTAAGAAAAATAAAGAACGTGATATCTGTATTGCAGCATTAATTTTAGGGACTGGAATTCGGGTTTCTGAAGCAGCAAATATTAATATTGATGATTTACATCTTGAAGATGCAATGTTAGATGTAATCCGTAAAGGTGGAAAACGCGACTCTATTCCAATTGCACCTTGGACATTACCATATATTATTTCATACTTAAAAGTTCGACAAGATAAATATAACCCCTCAAAAGATCAAAAGGCTTTCTTTGTAACTCAATATCACGGTAGTGTGCGTCGAATAACATATAACTCAATTGAGAAATTAATCAAAAAGTATTCAACTGCATTCGGACATCCGTTAACTCCACACAAATTACGGCATACACTTGCATCTGAACTTTATGAAATTACAAAAGACCAAGTCTTAGTTTCTCAACAATTAGGTCAAAAGGGAACTTCTGCAACCGATTTGTATACACATGTAAATCAAGAAGCACAAAAAGACGCATTACGAAAATTAAAATAATCCCCTCTTGCCCTTCTCTTCTATAATAAAAAAACTTGTGATCAAAAGAATGGTCACAAGTTTTTCTTTTTTAAAATTAATTTGCTGATTGATAATCATTTATCAATTTATGATTTTTACTCCAAAATGGTGCTTTTGCAACTCCAACTACTTTATTTTTAGGAACAAAACCATAATAGCGACTATCATTTGAATCACTTCGATTATCACCTAACACAAAATATGCATTATCAGGAACTTTAAATGTTTTACCTGTCCCTAATGTCACGCCCTTTGCTTCTGGTAATAATAAATTTAACGTTCCAGTAGTTCTTTGTTGTTTTGTAATATAATTTTGTGGTTGATATTTTCCATTTACGTATAAATCACCATTATTTTTGTATTCAATTGTATCTCCAGGCATTCCAATTACCCGTTTTACATATTTGGTATTTTTTTGAACATTCGGATTATTTTTATCAACACCATATGCATTGAAGACAATTACCGAATCTTCGCGAATCTTACCAAGTTTCCATACAATAACATGTTCATTATTTTGTAAATTAGGATACATCGAAGTTCCATCAACCTTTACGATTTGGAAGACAAACATAATGATGAATGCAGCAATTGCTAATCCAGTTATAATTGGTGCAAAAATATTTTTTAAAAATGACGACACATTGATTAACCCCTAACAAATACATCAATAAATTAAATTGATTTTTTATTTTTTTCTACTGAGTATAAGTATATGCCAAACAAAACTAAAAAAACACCTTCAACTAAAATTGTAAAATGATTCTTAATATGCATAAATGGCATAAAAATACTTACAATGCTTAAACATACTCTTAAACCAAAATTTGCTTCTTCAAACTTAATAAAATTTGTGATTAAAGCAAAACAACTTAAAATTACTAACAAGAAAGCCATAAAAATAACCCAATCAAAGATTATTTTATGGTCATCAGCTCTTAATTCGGCTTGTGAATATCCTTTAACTTTTAAAAATTGTACTGTTCCATAATATAATATCTGACCGCAAATATATAAAACACCAATAATTCCGGTCACTAAATTCAAAACTTTTGCCAAAACCGTACCTCTAATACATTTAGTTTATAAATTCTGAATAAGCTTTTCCAAATATTGATGGCTTTCAATTTGCTCTTTTGCTTTTGTTGGATCTGCTAAGTTAATTTCATAGATATAAGTTGCTTTTTGATTTTCACTAATCAAAGGCATAACTCGTTTCCAATCAATTTTACCTTGTCCAAGAATTAAGCTATCATGTTTAATTCCCATCGAATCAACTAAATGATAATGCACTGTTGCTTTAAGTAAATGTTTTAACGAATTAATCAATTTGTCATTGTCACCATGTTCTGCAATAAAACAATGTGAAGTGTCAAATGCTAAGCGGTATCCGTGTGTCAAAATCTCGTCTTCCATTCGATAATTTCCAAACTGAAAAATAGGAGAAATGCTATTTTCAAACATTATATGTTCTCCTCCCATCTCATTAAAATGATCCATCCGCTTAAATGCTGCATCCTGCGCAGCACTGAAAGATGGATACATTGCAATGTATTTAGGAGTTTGTCTTAAGTATGCACCGTGCACAAGAACCTGAACATCAAAATCAAAAGCCAATTGTAATAAATCAATTGTACTTTGTTCAACAAAACGATATAAATCCGGACACCGATTTTCAGGAGCAATTAGTTCAGTAAAAATAGTTTGCTGAAATCTCATTGGATGATGCAAAATAATCTTTTTTACTCCATAATTCTGGACATCTTGAATTGCAAATCTTAATTGTTGTAAGCCATCCTTTGTAAAGTCACTTTCTTGAGTAAAAAATTCGAACACATCAGGATGATATTGCAAACGATCAAGATATTGATTTTTATCAGAACTGCCTTTTAATCCTAATTTTATTTGCAATTAACTCACCATCTTTCATTCTTTAACTTTATTCTCTCATAAATTAAATTAGAAAGTGCTTATTTTGACTTAATAACTAGTCTTTTTCAATATCTCGAATAAATCCTAATGCCATTGCACCTTCACCTAAATGAACAGCAATCACAGGATCAAACTCAGAAACTGAGACAGGAATATCTGGATATTTTTCTTGTAAAGCATTTTTCCATTCTTCTCCACGTTTTGGAGAATTTCCGTGAATTACCATTAATCGAACTGGATAATCTGCTTGTTTAACTTCTTCCATTATAATATCTTCTGCACGTTTCATAGCTTTCTTAATTGAACGGACCTTTTCAAATGCAGTAATCTTGTCAGTTTCCTTATCAAAATGTAATAATGGCTTAATTTTCAACACTGTTCCGATGAAAGCTGATGCGTTTGACAAACGACCGCCATGAGCTAAATTTTTTAAATCATCAACAACAAAAACTGCATCAAATTGTTGCTTAAGTTCATCTAATGCCTGTAAGATTTCTTTAGGACTCTTTCCTGCTTGAGCCATTTTGGCAGCTTTTATTACCATCCAGCTCATTGGAACTTCAGTAATTAATGAATCAACTGGATATAATGCGATATTGTTTAATTGCCCTTTTAAATTATTTAAAGTTTGAATCAATCCCGAAATAGTACCTGCAAGGTGAATACTAATTACCGCATCAAACCCTTCTTCAGCCAGTTGATTATATACGTTTATCATTTCTCCAACTGGAGGTTGTGAAGTTGTAGGAAATTCTTTAGCTGATTTCAATTTTTGATAAAATTCTTCATTTGTAATATCAATCCCATCATGATATTCATGTCCATCAATAATAAAAGGAATTGAAACAACTTTAATTCCGTATTTATCTACAATTTCTTGATTTAATTTTGCTGTACTGTCGGTTACAACAGCAGTTTTCATAAAATGACACCTACTTTTAATTAATTTAATTTAACTCTTCTCATACTCTGAGTAAGTCGATTAATCAATATTTTAAGAAAATTCTTTTCTTCTAAACTCCATTGTGCAAATACCTGATTACCAAATTCATCAAAATCTGAATTCATTTGAGTAAGCACAGACTTACCCAACTCGCTTATCCGATAGCGATAGCTCTTTCGCGTTCGTACTTTTTTCGGATGATCAACTTTGGTTATTGAAACATACTCTTTTTGAGTTAATTTACTCAACTGTCTACTCAAAGTCGAAGTATCTAACTGCATTTCATCAGCTAGTATTTCTTGTGAATTTTTTCCATCAGAGATTCGCTGTAATAATTGCCATTCAGCAACAGTCAATTTATTTTGTTTTGCCAATTTTTGAATAAAACGTTGATATTCACGTTGCAAATCCAATAAATTATCTAACGGCTCTTTCAAAAATAAAATTCCCCCTTTTTTATTATTTGCATACTACAATTATAACAAACTACATAAAACTTATCTATTAACAATTCTATATTTTTCTTTGTAATTTCTATTATGCAATTTTACTCTACCAAAATTAACTAAAATTGTTTGAAGCAAATTTTCATTTTTGATATGATAACCTTGAAATTGTTAGCTTCATTGTACACAAAAAATTTAAAAGAAAGGATGATTTCAATTGGCATTTGATGGTATGTTTACCCATGCAATGGTAAATGAATTAAAAGAAAAATTAATTAATGGTCGTGTAATGAAAATTTCACAACCTTATAACAACGAAATTATTCTTACAATCCGTACTAATCGGAAAAACTATCCATTGCTATTATCAGCACATCCTAATTATGCTCGTATTCAAATTACCAAATTACCATTTAAAAATCCAGATGTCCCAACCAAATTTACAATGACATTGCGCAAATACTTAGAAAATGCACGTCTAATTGCAATCAACCAACTTTCAAATGATCGTATTGTGTATTTAAGTTTTGAAACACGCAATGAATTAGGTGATCGATTACCATTACTGCTTTCAATTGAAATTATGAATCGGTATAGTAATGTAATTTTGATTAATCAACAAACTGGAAAAATCATCGACACAATCAAGCACGTTGGAATGGATCAAAATCGCTATCGTACTTTGTTACCAGGAGCCACATATCGCACTGCTCCTCTACAAGATAAAATTAATCCATTTGAAGTTTCAGCACAATTAATTACAGAGTTAGTTTCAAAATTTCCTAATCGAGAAGTTTTAGCTAAGCAATTACAAGTTAAATTGCAAGGCTTTGGAAAAACAACTGCGTTACAACTTGCTGATACATTACATGAAGAAAATTCAAAATCAATTTTTGATAAATTTCAATTTTTCTTAAAGCAAACCATAGATAGTTTTCCAAGCGTAACAGATGATTTACGTGATTTTTCATTCTCAAATTTAGGCACAGATATTATTGATGAATCTTCAAAATATCCGGATTTAAGTACTCTACTTGATAATTTTTATCAAGAAAAAGCAACTGCTGATCGCGTTCGACAACAAGGCGCAAAATTAATTCATGTTGTAAATCACGAATTACAGAAAAACAAACGGAAATTAAAAAAATTACAACAGGAATTAAAAAATACTAACAAAGCAGATTCATATAGAATAAAAGGTGAATTGTTAACGACTTACTTACATCAAGTAAAACGCGGAATGAATGAAATTACGTTACCTGATTATTATCACGATAATCATCCAACTAAAATTGCTTTAGCTAATTATTTGTCACCATCTCAAAATGCACAAAAGTATTTTAAAAAATATCAAAAATTAAAAAACGCAATTTCTTATTTAAAAGAACAAATTCGAATTACTAAAAATGAGATAGCATATTTTGAAGAAATCCAAACTCAAATTGAACTTGCGCAAGTACAGGACTTAGCAGATATTCAAATCGAACTTGAAAATGGCGGTTATTTAAAACAGAATACTCATAAAAAGAAAAATAAACGCAAACCAAAAATCAAACAACCTGAAACATTTTGGTCTTCTGATCATACAAAAATTTCTGTTGGAAAGAATAATCTTCAAAATGAAAAACTAACTTTACACACAGCTTCTAAAAATGATTATTGGTTGCATGTTAAAAATGTACCTGGATCCCACGTAATTATTCATTCAAATCATCCTAGTGATGAAACCCTCTTAGAAGCTGCAAACTTAGCAGCATATTTTTCAAAATCAAGAAATTCAGGAAATGTCCCTGTAGATTATGTCCAAGTTAGAAAAATAAAAAAGCCAAATGGGACAAAACCTGGCTTTGTAATTTATGAAGGTCAAAAGACGCTTTTCGTTACTCCTGATAAAGAAATTATCCAAAAACTTTCAAAAAATTAAAATTTATTCTTACAAAAATAGAGACTATGACACTAAGTCTAGTCTCTATTTTTATTTACTATATATTTGCGGATCTCCGTCTTTAAATTTGTGAGGTTTAAATTTTTCTGGATGAGCAATTTGTTTCTCACTGTCTGTTAATTCTTTTTGAATTTCTTTTCGCTCATCAGGTCGGTACATTGCAACAATTTTCTGCAATAATTCATTAAGCACATCAGTATTTAAACTCCGTAATAATTGATCACTAAGTTCTAAATCGTAATTTTTAGTATCTATTTCCATTGAAACACTACTCTTTCCTGAGTAAGTTGACAATGTTTGAAAATATATAACTGCATCAATATCACGATATACAAATTGATGCACTCGATGAATAGGCTCTTTGATATAAAGCGCATTTTGGGTGAACACAAGTCCCTCTTTTCCATTTTTGAAAAAAGAAGTGTCAATTACCGCTAAAATTGATTCACGTGCTTCTTGCGGACAAAATGTCCTCCACGCTTTTGATAAAACTTTCCGTGGAATATTGGGTATTAAATAAGCACTTGCACCGTGCCCTGAAAGAGCGATTTGTGAAAAGGACGAAGCTAAAATATCATTCAAATTCATATTGATCGCTCACTCCTCAATATCAATCTTTATCATATAAAAATTGTATCATAAATGGTAATGCAAAATTAACTTTAAACACTCAGTTTTACAAACTTTTCAATCTTTTTTCATACCTTAAGCATCGACGTGAAAATCCTCTGTTTTTTCGATATTTCTTCGGCCTCTTTGTAAGATATAAACACCAATAATTACAAAAACAATTCCTAAAACTTCAACCCAATTCATTACCATCTTAAAGCAAATTACACTCAAAATTGAAGTTGTAATTGGTTGAACAGCGTCCATAATACTAATTACATCTGATGGAGCATAATGAGTTGCATATAATAATAAACCAAACGGAATAATTGTTCCTAAAAAAATAACTGTAAGCATTGAGGCAATCAATATTCCTGTAATATGTGGAGTACCAACCCAAACTGGTTGATGCAAGTTAAAGAAAATTCCTGCGATAAATGTTCCCCAACCTAAAACAACAATTGGCGGATTGTCTGGATCCTTAACAATATTTCGTGGTAACACAACATAAAATGCAGCTGTTAAACCTGAACCTAATCCCCAAAGAAGCGAACTAGTTGAAATTGATAATTGTGAAAAATCACCCTTTGTTAAGGCCAAAAAGACACCCACAAGTGCAATTATAAATGCAAATACATCTGATTTGTATGGTAATTGACGCTTAAAAATAACTGTCCCTAAGACGATAAATAATGGACTTAAATATTGTAAAATTGTTGCTGCAGATGCATTTCCACCAAATTGGATTGATTTATAAAAAGTATATAAGTTCGCCATCAACCCTAAAATTGCATATGCAAATAACCATCCAATATTCTTCCATGATTTAAACACATGAAAAACTTTTCCCCGGTACATTACAAAACTAATTAATAGCAAAATAATCCCAGCACCTAATGTTCTTGCTGATAAAAACCAAGACTCTGGAATATTTTGATTTTGTGAAATAAATTGTAATACAGTACCAGAAATTCCCCACATCATGGATGCAACTGCTGCTATAATAATTCCCTTTGCAATTTTACTAGATTTCTTCGCCATGAAATATAATCCCTCCACAATTCTCAATCATAGATAAAATTATAACATAAACTTAGTCAAAAAAATAGCTTCCATGTTACATTTTATAACACAGAAGCAACGTTTAATAATCTTGATTATCTATTTGATGTTGAGCATTATACTCTTTAACTTCTCTTAGATAGCCATATTTCTCGTTCAATCTAGATAATAACGGATAGTCATGTGTATGCACTTCGCCTGTTTCAAGTTGCTTTTGATAAAGTTCAATGTAAGGAATGTTTGCATCTACTGCATG
Source organism: Candidatus Ligilactobacillus excrementigallinarum (assembly GCA_019114385.1). Classification (GTDB taxonomy): domain Bacteria; phylum Bacillota; class Bacilli; order Lactobacillales; family Lactobacillaceae; genus Ligilactobacillus; species Ligilactobacillus excrementigallinarum. Next base: position 11,601 of record DXFP01000015.1, read on the forward strand.
CATTAATTCATCTGCATGACTATATGCAACTCTACGAAAATCAATTCCAGCAATTCCCTCATCATCAATTGTTACAATTAAGTATTCTGCGCGTAAATCATGTTGTAACTTTTGATGTTTAAAAAATGGTTGACCTACTGACCCAGGATTTAAAACCAATTGTTCCTCACTTGAATACCGCATTATTGGATGATGAACATGTGCATACACAGCAAGATCTAAATCATCTTCAATAAATAATTTATTAAAACTTTCAGTTGGAAGTGTTGGATATAGTTGTTGACCAAAATTGATATCCGGCAAATTATGTGTTAACAAAATTGAAAGGCCATTGACATTTTTAATTATCTTCATTGGCCAATTTTTCATTATTTGAATTACATTTGAATCAATCTTTGTTCCTAAATCTTGGGTTAATTTTGCCATATAGACTTTACTAGGTTTTTCAGGAGGAATACGTCCCTCTATTCCCTTTATGAGTAAATCATCCCAATTACCACGAATATAAACAGATGGATTTATTTTTTGCATTAAATTCCATAAATCCTGAGTTCCTGATCCGGGTGCAAACAAATCACCTAAAAACCACGATTCAGTTACTTGCATTTTTTTCATATCTTCATATACTGCTTTTAATGCGGTATAGTTTCCGTGAACATCAGAGAAAATTGCAATTTTCTGTAACATTATTATCCTCTTTTCTACACTCATCTCCCTTTATCTTATCATATTCAACCGCAAAATATTAAAAACAGTGTTAGAATTCTAGTGTAAGTAATTTATAATTAAAAGGGATGATTAAATGACTTTACCTAAAAATCGATATGTACAACCTCAGTCAGTTAAAGAAGCAATGGATGTAATTCAAGATTTATTTAATCAATACCGTCATGCTTCTCTTACCAATCAACTATTAAATTATCATTTAGGACTTACTCAACGGCTTCAATCTGATATTTATGTTGCAGCACTTAAAGAAAATAATAGTGTTGAACTTGAAAAACTTAATACAATGATTGCAGCGATGAAAACTTGGACGAAAATTAGAACAGCTAATCGACCATTCAATGGTAAAATGAAGAATTATCAGCTGGTATCAACCTCACATCCCAAATTTAAAAAGCATTCACATAAAATTAAAGGACAGCATAATTTTCACGCTAGTCGTCATTAGTCCTTTGATTAATTTCTTGCACTTCTCTTGCTGAAAGTGTATTATCAATGATTAAAGAGAAATGAAGGGAAGAAAATGTTATGAATGATAATGAAATGTCAAAATTTATTAATGAAATTATTAATGATAAATTAGCATCCATGAACAGTGTTCATCGGCAATCAACAATTACCACAATCAAATCTGAGAATATTGCTCAGCATAGTTTTTTTGTCGCATACTATGCTCTTAAAATTGCAAAAGTGTTAGATTTAAGTCGTGAAATTCAAGGGGAAATCACTATTGAGGCGTTAATTCACGACATTGCCGAATCTTCATCTTCTGATGTTCCAAGTAATGTAAAATATCAAGTACCTGGATTAAAACAAATGTTAGATAAAGCAGAAGACTTCGCAATCAATAAATATTTTCCGGAGATTCAAAGTGAGTTTGATCATTTAAGGGAACATGAAGCAAATGGAGATATTGTGGGTACAGTTATCAAGTTAGCCGATATCATTGCGCTAATTCAATTTCTTCAAACTGAACGCTCACTTGGAAATCAAGACGCTACTTTAATCAAAGCATTGAATCAAACATATGATAATTTAAAACGTCATTTAAATAAATTATCAGAAATAATAAAATAATTTATCGAATAAATAAGCTGTGACGGAAGTCCAGCTTATTTTTTGTGTTAATAACATAATATTAGTTAAAAAAAACGGATAATACCTGTAACTCGATATCATCCGATTTTTTACTCTGTGATTTATTCGTTTTTCTTACAGCATATCCGTTTTATATGTTTTATCGCACTTCTAGTTATTATTCGTAATCATCTTGTTTGTAGCCAAATGCAGCTAAATCAGACTTCTTGTCTTTCCAATTTGGTTGGACCTTAACCCATAATTCCAAATAAACTTTGTCTCCAAGCATCAATTCAATATCTTTACGAGCGCGTGTACCAATTTCTTTAAGCATTTTACCGCCCTTACCAATAATAATCCCTTTTTGACTATTGCGTTCTACAATAATTGTTGCTTGAACCAAAATTTTTTCATCATCCTCACGTTTAATTCGATCAACAACAACAGCCACAGAGTGCGGGACTTCTTCACGAGTAAGTTGCAACACCTTTTCACGAATCAGTTCGCCTGCAATAAAACGTTCAGGGTGATCTGTTACTTGATCTTCTGGATAATATTGAGGTCCTTCAGGTAAATCTTGAATCAAATTATCAATCAATTCAGGAACATTATTTCCCTGTAGGGCTGAAATTGGATAAACTTCTTTATAATTTAATGTATCTTTATAGTCATCCATAATTTGAAGTAGCTTATCTGGATGAATTTTATCAATTTTATTGATCACTAGATAAATTGGTTTCTTTACATTTTTTAATCGATTAATAATGAAATCGTCACCTTTTCCGCGTTTTTGAGTGGCATTTACCATAAATAAAATTGCATCTACTTCATTTAAAGTTGATAACGCAGATTGAACCATAAAATCACCTAATTGACTATGGGGCTTATGGATTCCTGGTGTATCAATAAATACTATTTGTGCATCTTTAGTTGTATAAATTCCTTGAATCTTATTCCGCGTTGTTTGTGCTTTATCACTCATTATCGCAACTTTCTCACCAACAACACGATTTAAGAATGTCGATTTACCAACATTTGGTCTTCCAATAATTGCAACAAAACCTGAATGAAAATTTTGATTATTCATATAAAACCTCACGTACTAATTTATAAATTTGATAATCTTAGGAATAAAAATAATTAACGCAACAATTACAGAAAAAATTGCAGAAATTAAAACCATTCCCGCAGCAATATCTTTTGCTTTTTTGGCAAATGGATTAGGTTTTAAACCACTTGCCAAATCTGTTAAATTTTCAATTGAAGTATTGGCAGATTCTGCAATCAAAACAACTGCAGATGATGCTAAAACCCATAGCCATTCAAAACTAGATAGGTGAAAGATTAAACCTGCAATAACGACCAATGACAGGCAAATCAATTCAAATCTGAAATTTCGCTCTTCCTTAAAAACTGTTATGATTCCTTCACATGCATGTTTCACGGAATGATAAAATTTCCGATTTTTCCACTCATTTGAAAACTTATCTTTGAAGTCCATAACCATCCAATATTTCGTCTTGCAGACCAAACATTTCTTTTTCATCTTCTGCCTTCATGTGGTCGTATCCATTTAGGTGAAGAAAGCCGTGAACAGCTAAAAATCCTAATTCCCGATCAGTAGAATGTCCTAAATATTCAGCTTGTTCTTTTACTTTATCCATTGAAATCATTAAATCACCTATATTTTTAGGTAAATCAAATTCTTCAGGTAAGATGATGTCGCCTTCTGAGCCATCTTCCTCCATCGCAAAACTAATAACATCAGTAGGCTTATCTATTCCACGATATTCTTTATTAATTTCATGAATATGTTCATTATTCATGAAAGTAACTGACATTTCGGTATTCGAAGGCAAATCCAAATAGTCGGCAGCATAATTTAAAATTTCTTTTACAAGTTTTAATTGATGTGCAGAAACTTGTTGCGTTTCATCAATAATTTGTAAATCCATACTTTTCATCCTTAATCGTTACTATCTAAAATTTTATCTGCTTCTTTAGCACCTTGTTCATACGCTTTGATGATCTCTGAAACTACTGGATGACGAACAACATCCTTTGCATCAAAGTGAACAAAACCAATATGCGGTAGATTCTGTAATAATCTTTCAGCATCCACCAAACCACTTTGTTGATGACCCTTTGGTAAATCAATTTGTGATTTATCACCATTTACGATCATCTTTGAGCCAAAGCCTAAACGTGTTAAGAACATTTTCATTTGTGCTCTAGTTGTATTTTGCGCTTCATCCAAAATTACAAATGCTTTTTCTAATGTTCTTCCACGCATATAGGCAAGCGGTGCAATTTCAATTACTCCGCGTTCAATTAGTCTTTCAGTGTGTTCAACACCTAAAATTGCATATAACGCGTCATAAATTGGACGTAAATAAGGATCAACTTTTTCTTTTAAATCACCTGGAAGAAAACCAAGTGACTCACCAGCTTCTACCGCAGGACGCGTTAAAATCAATTTTTCAACTTCTTTTTTCTTTAATGCGGCAACAGCCATTACAACCGCTAAGTATGTCTTTCCTGTTCCAGCAGGACCAATTCCAAAAGTCAAATCATTATTTTTAATAGTTTGTACATATTGGCGTTGACTAAAGTTTTTAGGTCTAATTGGTTTCCCTAATCTGTCTCTCAGTAAACTTGAAGTGTATAAATCAGTCAAATACTTCAAAGTTCCTTTTTCTTCCATTTTTACGGCAGATACTATATCTGCTTCACTTAAACTAATTCCTGATTGAATCAATTCAATTAATTTATTAATAATTTTGATAGTTGCTTTAACAGATTTCTCCTGTCCACTTATCTTTATATTGTCTCCAAAAGGACTAATCTCAACATTTTCACTTTCTTCAAGCAAATGTAAATTATTATCATTAATCCCAAAAAGGGCTGGTTCTAAATTAGGTTCAGACATTTGATAATTTTCTTCAACCTTTTGCATTTCTGTCAACCAACTAACCTCCTATAATCGTCAATTTAATGACCGTCTAAACGATACATCATTATTATACAACTAATTGAATTAATTTATTAAATGATAAACTATCTTTTATTGATTTGCTACAACGTCGGTAACTACTTTACCATCTTTAGCAGAGTAAATTACTTGATTACTATTAGGTTTAACCATTTGCAGCGTATAACCACTACCAATTCCGTTTTTAATTTGACCAGATGTCTTTAAAATTCCGCTAGTTAAACTATCATAGCCACTTTCGTGTGCCTTAGATGGATTTTTTAAAACATAATTAATTGCATCCACGTTTTGTGAATTAGTCGGTTCAATCGTATATGTTTTTGTTGCTTCATCAAACTTGACTGAACCAACCTTTGCAAAACTCTTTTGCAAGTCTTTCAATACTTTTTGTTGATCCTTATCTTCTTGCATCCCTTCGTCAACTGTTTGAAGACCATTTTGTACTACAGAGCCCTTATTTTTCTTTTGAACACTTTCAGGCTGTACTGCAGTCGATTGAACTGGATGCTTAATTTTATAAATATTAATTCCACTAATTGTTCCAACAAACAGACTTACAATAATTAGTATTACAGGTGAAAGCCATTCCCCATAACGATGAATCGAGTTAATCAAATAAAAAATCGCTAAAATCAAAATAATAGCAGCCATTGCTGCAATTGCAATCCAAATTGCCATCAAATCGCTCCCTTAATTTACTACTATTTTATTAATTATAATCCATGACACAATTAAAAAAAATAACCGCAATGAACTATTTAATAAATTATTTGATTAATTGGAACATCGTTTTTGTCAAAATTTACCATTATGTCGTTGGGAATGATTTGAATTGGTAAAGCAACCGCTATCGTTTGTCCTTTATAAAAACGCAAAAAGCGGTCATAATAACCGCCTCCAAATCCAACTCGTTGATGTTGTGTAAGTGAAAAACCGATTCCAGGCACGATTATTATATCTGGAGAATTATTGATTTTATTTTTAATCAACTCGGGTTCAACAATACCTAAATTACTTAAGTTGAATTTTGTGTTTTCATCAATTCTAATAAAATTCATTCGATGATTAGAAGCAACTTTTGGACAAACAATTTGCTTATTTTGTTGCCATAATTTTTCAATCATTAAATGAGTATCGAGTTCAGGAAAATGACTAATTGTAATTCCAACAGAATCTGCTTTTTGAATCACTGACATACTCATTAACTTATTCACTAGTCTTAACGTGTGTTTTTCGCGCTCTAAAGAAGACAGTTTTGATAATTTAACAATAATTTTTTTACGAATTTCGCTTTTTTCCATTACTATTCTTGCTTGCTTTCAATCTGTTTATTTTTTATATGCTTTTCAATAATTCCATCAATAAAGTATAACGCAATTCCACAAATCAATGAAATTATTCCAAAAATAATTACTTTTAATTTTAAATTAAATAAAATATATAAGCAAATTAAAATCGAAAGTAATGGAACTATTATCCCGCCTCGTAAGTTAAACGCATTATGGTCAACTTTTTCTGGATGTTTTTTCCTAGCTAATTGCTTTTTGAACATGACAATCGAGGTTGAAAAGTATTGAACTAATGAAATGATAATTGTACATGGAACTAAAAATAGATAACTTCCGCTTAAAATTAATAACATACATAATACTGCAGTAATAATGATTGCAACATATGGTGAACCATCTTTTGATTTTTTCCCAAAGAAACGTGGTAATAATCGATGCTCATTTGCTAAAGAAGATGCAACATATGGTGTACTATACGAAAGCGAAATTGCAACCCCTAATACTGATCCAACTGTTCCAATGGTAATAATAATTTTTCCTATATTACCAAAATGTTTTCCAAATGCAACTGCAAGTGGTAAACTACTGTGAGCAATCGAAGGGCCTAAAGTTCCAATAGCAACTACAACTGTTGCAATGTAAATCAATGTTACTGAAATAATAACAGCTAATAATTCTTTAGGTAAATTTTTACGTGGATTTCTCATTTGAGCTGCTGCAACTGGCAAAAATGCAAATCCCATATACATGTAAAACGCGTTACTAAAAGCATTATTAACTGAACCTACAGAATAATGTGTAGTTGAAACAAAATTAATTCGACGAATAAACCATATTCCGACAAAAATAAAGATTAGCAATACGCCAATTTTTAAAAAGGTAGCAATATTATCCGCAATACTTGAAACTTTATCTCCTAATAGACCAATTACTGCAATTAATGCGATAATTGCCATTCCCGATAAGTTATAAACTAGTTTATTTGATAATGCCGGCATAAATAATTTCAATGAAGTTAGAAATGCTGCTGTTTCAGTTGAAATTGTTGCAACTCCTTGAAACCATGTAAAGAATCCTACCTCAAAGCCTGCAAATCTGCCAAACTCTTTATATGTATACAACCATGCAGCTCCATTCCCTTTTGTTTGACTTGCTAAGGATGCATAACATAAACCTAAAAGTAATGCAGAAACACCAGATAGTAGTAATAAGCCGATTAATCCATTACCTGCTTTTGAATATAAACTCCCAGGCAGCAAAAATATTGCAGAACCGACCATTCCGTCTACCCCTAATAAAAATGCCGAGAATGGACTAATTTTATGATTTTCTGCCATTTAAAATTCCTCCCCAATAATAATAATCTCTACATTATAATTTTAGCATTCTAGTCACAAAATAAAATGGTAACAATTCTCAATTAATTTGTATAACGCCACCGCTTATCTGTTAATAACCGTGCTAGCATTAGTCCTAAAGGTAAAAACATCACAATTAAAACAGCTTTTACTAACCAGTTTGCGCCGTCATGCAAAGATAAATTGCCAATTTCATAAACTGCGCGATACATATATAATCCTGGCACCATAATTACGATTGAAGGTACTGTAATTGAAATTCGTGGATAGCCGCACTTTAATTGAACTATCGAAGCTAATATTCCTGCACAAAATGCTCCAATAAACGCTGTCGCTCCCGCAGGAATTGAAGTTAAATCAACTAATTCTAATCGTAAAGTATTGGCTATTGCGCCTACAATCCCAGCAATAGTCGCCATTTGCGGAGTACTATTAAACATTAAAGAGAATCCAAATACACCAATAAAACTAGCTGGTAAACGCAATAACATCAATTCTATTGGAGTTAACTGTTGAGACATCATTGATTCAGGTTTTAAATGAACTATTAATGCTACTAACCATCCCACTAAAGTTGCAACAATAATAATCATTAATGCATATGCCAATCTTTCTAAACCTGATCGCATATCGATTTTTGCAATATCTAAGCCACTTGTAATAAATGGAAATCCAGGGATAACAAACAGCATTGCTCCAATATAACCTGCCTCATGCGAAGCTGCAATTCCAAAGCACTGTCTTAAAAGAGTAAAAATTAACGAATATGATAAACAAGCTATCGCAACACTTACTGCCACTCCTGCCAAAACGGTCAGATGATGCTCATTCATTTTTTTGCGGGCAAAACTTCCTAAACTTGCAGCAATCAAACAGCAAAACATTTCAATTAGTCCACCACCTAATAAGAAGACAAAGGCACTGCAAGCAAATCCTGCAGCTAATGCAATAGTAATACTTGAATAATTATTTGAAGTCCCTTTGATTTGATCTAAAATTTGATTTATTTGCTTATCAGTTAAATACTTGCCTTCTTCCTTGAATGAAGAAATAAAACTTTCAAGTTCGTGCAATTTAATCGTGTTAATTCCTGTACTAGGTAAAGATAATGCTTGGGTACAGCTTTGTCCCGCTTGATAACAAGTGAATTCTATTGAAACCAAGCCAACATCCGCTGAGCATTGAACATTTAATACTCTCGCCATTGTATTCATTGATTCTCTGACTCGCCAAGCACCCGTACCACAAGAAAGCATCATAATACCTACTCTGCCAATCAATGAAGTTTTAACTTGTAAGTTTGCTTGATATGCTAATTTTTCATCTTGAGTAAATTCATGCCATGGTATTGACATGTGATGATTTAAATTCTGATTCATAATAATAAACTTCCTTAAGATTTTTAACTAATTTAAAATTATAGCATATTCTAAATCTAGAAAATACAAATTAATAGCTCCATGTAATATTTGTCGCGTTCTCAAGCGTCTGATGAACTGGGCAAGCTGTTAAACATTCTTGCAAAAAGCGCTCTTTTTTACTAATTGCTAAATCTGAATCTAAATCAAATTTTATATTAATATTAAACATTCCGTTTTGAATTTTTGAATCCAAAATTCCGTGAGTTTCTACATCCGCCTCAATAGTTATTTTCAAATCATAAATGGTAATTCCCTTTCTTTTTGCAAGTGAGCGTGCAGTTATATTTAAACAAGAACCTAATGCTGCAAGTAAATAATCTGTAGGACGAGGATATTCTCCGCTTCCTCCTGCTGATACCGGTTCATCACACTTAAAAGTGAATTTTTTATTACTATTTTCAACTTCATAACCATCATTACTTTTTTTCGAAATCATTTTCATATGTCTCATTTTGTTTACCTCGATTACCGTATTTTATCTTTAGTATATAGCAAATAAGGAATAAATTCGTTAAAATACAACTGTAAGGACTATTTAAGGAGAATTAAAATGGAGAACGAGATTAATTTACCTAAACAACTTTCTCAATATGTTTTTCGTGGAATATTAAGTACTGTTGGAGCATCAATTTATGTATTAGCAGACAGTTTTTTTGTTGCCAAAAGTATTGGAGTATTAGGAGTTGCTGTAATGAATTTAAGTATGCCGCTTTTTAATATCATGGAAGGTCTAGGTCTATTACTAGGAATGGGCGGCGGAACTTTATTTACATTCTATATCAATAAAAATAAAAATAAAGCAAATCAAATTTATACCCAAATTTTTATAATTGGAATTTTCCTTGGAATATTTTTCTCATGTTTGGGATTATTCTGTCCTTCAAAAATCGCTTATCTATTAGGTGCAGATCAAACTACACTACAATATACACTCGATTACGTTAAAATTGTTTTAATGTTTGGTCCATTTTTTGTTTTTAATAATTTACTCCTAAGTTTCATCCGAAATGATCATGGAACAAGAATTGCGATGTTTGCAATGGTTATCTCAAGTCTTGCCAATATTTTTCTTGACTGGATTTTAATAATCAAATTAAATTTAGGAATGTTTGGTGCCGGGTTTGCCACAAGTCTCTCGCCGATCATCAGCATCTTAATTACATGCTTACATTTTCACACTTCAAATAATCATCTGAACTTTGTAAAATCTAAAATTTCGTTCTCTGAAATCCGTAAAGCATTTTCAATTGGATTGCCCTCTTTCTTAACTGAAATGAGTACTGGAGTTGGTATTTTTATTTACAACTGGGTATTTTTGTCAATAAGCGGAAATGATGCCGTTGCTGCATATGGAATTGCCGCAAACGTTCTGCTCGTTGCATTAGCTCTTTTTACTGGAGTCGCTCAAGGGATTCAGCCAATCGCAAGTCATCAATATACAAAACGAACTTTCAATAATATCCGTTTTAGCCTTAAATTTGGATTAATTACTGCGGAATGTTTAGCATTAATTTGTTTAGCATTTGTTTGTCTTAATCCGCAATTAATAATTAATTTTTTTAATGCTTCTGTAAATAGTACAGTTGGAGAAATGACAATGTTTGGAATGAAGATTTTGTTATTAAGTCTTGTTTTTTCTAGTTTAAATATCGTATTTAATATTTTCTTCTCAGCAATTAATAATTCATACGTTTCAATTTCATTAGTAATTTTACGTGGATATATCTTACCTTTATTAATTGTAATCACAATGGCTAAAATATTTGGGATTAATGGTGTTTGGTTAAGTTTAACAATCATTGAATTAATTACATTCATAATTGAATTATTTGTATGGAGTCAAATCAGAAAAAATTTAAAAAATAAATTTAATGCTTAATAAATATAAAATGTAATAGAACGCAAAAACGGGATGCTGTAGATAAAATTTAATTTACATGCAAGCCCGTTTTTGAATTGAATTATGTGAATATAAATAGAAGCTAGACTTATGTCACATCATATATTTTGTTACTATTAATTTCTAATCAAACTTAATCGTTCCTGTTATTAACCCAAATAAACCAACTAATGCCATCAAAATAATTACAATCCACGTAATTAATTCTAATTTATGCCATTTTTCTGAGCGTTCTTTTTTACCTTTTAAATAAAATGGGAAACCGCTAATCCAGACAATTGCTGCAAGTAACAAATATTTTAATCCTGCTCCATAAACCATAAAAGTTGTAAATAGAACTGCTAAGAATGCCCATAAGCCTGAAAATAGACGCTCTTTAAGTGAACGTTTACTAAATCCAATGCCTAAGATAACACTTTTCAATGCATAAATTGAAACCATTAAATAAGGAACGATTGATAATGAAGTTGAAAATTTTAACAACACATCATAGCCTGCAGAGTATGCACCGGCAACAATCATTAATACTTGAGTAATTCCTGCAGTAATAATCAAGGAATTAACTGGAGCTTCATTTTTATTTAATCCATTTAGCCATGTTGTACTTGAACCACCTCGACCAGCTAATCGTACTTCTTCAGCACTTAAATTAACCCAGGCAATCAAAGCCCCTAATACAGAAATAATTAAACAAATATTAATTAACCAAGCACCCCATTTACCAACCATATGTTGCATCAATCCAGCCATAGATGGATCATGAAGTTGCGAAATTTGACGAGGTGACAACAACCCTAAGGAAAGCAAGCTTGTTCCAACAAGTAAAGTAATTACTACCAAAGTTCCAATTGTGGTTGCTTTTGCAACATCTGAAAGTTTTTTAGCGCGAGTTGCAAAAATTGTGCCTGATTCTATTCCAATTAACGTCCACATTGCTGCTAGTAAAACTGCTTTACTTTGATTGAATGTTGAAACATAACGATAATGATGAGTTGAAACATTAAATACCATTTGACTATTAAAATGTGCCATAAAAATATGCGGATTAAAATTGATAATTGCTAAAATCAAGAAAGCAGCAATTGGAATCACCTTTGCAATTGTAGTTAAATTATTTACCCAAGTTTCTGTATGGACACCACGTAATACTAAAAACACAATAGTCCAAAGTAAAATTGAGGCAATAATTACAGCAGGCCAAGTTGTCCCATTGCCAAAAAATTTAAAAATTGCAAAACTGCCAAATGCTGAAAATAACACCGTTAAATAACTTGCATTTCCTATCGCATCGCCAGCACCATGGCCATATGCTGCAATAAAACCGCCAACATTACCAAACATCCGCTTACTCCAACCATAGATTCCATCATCGATTTCAGGTTGTTGCAACGTAAGGTTTCGATATACATTTGCTAATGAAAACATTCCAATTGCAACAATTGCCCAACCAATAATGATTGCTTTAGGATTTGCACCAGTTGTCATTGTAGATGGCAATGCGAAAATTCCTGAACCAATTGTTCCGCCAATCACTAAACCGGTTAATCCCCCTAAATTAACCTTATGCTTAATTTCATTCTGAGTTCTGTTTACTTTCATATTGCCCAACTCCTTCATAAAAAAATCGAGATATTACTATCCCAATTTTATTATGATTCTAAATATTTAATTTTAAAAGCAAATGTTTTATGCATTATCCAATTGTAATTTTACCTGTACATAAGAAAATAATAGCTAAAACTGCTAATGCACATGTAATAATAATTACTGCTTTTTCACGTGCTGTAATTTGATGATTATGTTCCTTAGCAGCCTTGTAATATAAAATAAATCCAGGTAAGAAAGATAAAGTTAATAGTAGCAAATCTTGCCATCCAGCCAAAATTGCAGCAAACAATTCAAATCCTGCACAAATTAGTCCAATAAAGAATTGGAACCATTCTTTATGTTCGTATGAATATTTGATTTGATATACCCCAACAAGCATATATGAGACTAAGATAGCAGCAGCTGCTAAAGTAGAAGCAAAATTATAAGCTGATTGCGTAAATAACATTGAGAACAAGAAGATTGTTTGTAAAACAGCCGTCACAATTAGTGAAGTTTGAGGGGCTTTTTTACGATTTAACTTCCCCCATGATGAAGGTAATGTCTTATCAGCAGCCATTAACCGTGTAGTTTCAGCAGGTAACATTGTCCATGATAACCATGATCCAATAGTAGAAATAATAACTCCAATATTAATTATCATTGCTGCCCATTTTCCAACTGCCGCTTTTAAGATACTCCCCATCGCAGGTTGTGCAGCGTTTGCTAAAGCATGCTGACTCATTACACCATATGGTAAAATCGTTGAGAAAACATAAATAACTAATAAGGAAATAAACCCAATAATAGTTGCCTGACTAGCAGCTTTTTGAGATTTAGCACGACTTGAAAGTACTGAAGCACCTTCAATTCCAATAAATACCCACATGATAGACATCATACTGTTTTTTACTTGTCCAAAAATGCTTCCATTCATTCCAGTTGCTTGTACATTATTTGCAAAATTTTGCCAGAAATGTGCAGTAAATACGCCAAATTTGAAACACATTGCAATTAAAATAATAAACATAAATAATGGAATCACTTTACAGATTGTAACTATCGTATTTACAAAATTGGCACTTTCAACTCCATTATTAACGAAAAATGTTAATACCCATAAAAAGACAATTGCAGCAATAATTGAAGCAAGGTTTTGTCCACCTTTAAAAATTGAAATAAAATTACCAATTGCAGACATCAAAAAGGTTGCAAATGCTAAATTTCCAATCCAAGCGGAAATCCAATAGGTCCATCCACTCATAAATTCACCTAAAGGACCACATGCGGCATTAGCATATCCAAATAATCCTGACTCAATATCCGGCCGCTTTTTAGCCAAATTATTCAATGATAAAACTAATGCAAGCACACCAATTCCACATACTATCCAAGCAATTAACGCCGGCCCTGGGGCAGTCACTTGTGCTAATTGTGAAGGTAATCCAAATATTCCTGTTCCAATAGCAGAACTAACAATTAATGCGGCTAGTCCAAAAGCATTAATTCCATTTTGTTTTTCATTTTCCATATTTCTCATCCCCGTTAAAAAAGCGTCAGTTATTAACCACTGACGCTTTAAATGTTATTTAGTAATTACAGTTCCTGTTCCGCCAGCAACTAATTTATCTACGTTATTTAAAGAGGTAATTACAGCTTTGTTTCCTGTTTGTTTTACAAAATTAATTACTGCACGGACTTTGGGTAACATACTTCCAGCTGCGAATTGATCATCATCAATATATTTCTGTAATTCATCAATCGAAACATTTGTTAATGCTTTTTGATTTGGTTGATTATAATTTACAAAAACGTAATCAACTGCAGTTAAAATAATCAATTCATCAGCATTAATATTTTCAGCTAACTTAGCAGCACTGAAATCTTTATCGATAACAGCCTCAACACCTTGATAACTACCATCTGCATTTTTTACAACAGGTACTCCGCCACCACCGGCAGCAATTGGAATTAACCCGTTAGTAAGCATCTGTTCAACCGCTTGTGCTTCAACAATTTGAATTGGTTTAGGTGAAGGTACTACTCTTCGATAGCCTCTTCCTGCATCCTCCTTATAAACAAATTCAGGATGTGCGTTTTGTCTTTGTTGAACTTCTGTTTCAGAATAAAACGGTCCAATTGGTTTAGTTGGATTTTCAAATGCTGTATCATTTCGATCAACTTCAACTTGAGTTACAAGTGTGATTGCATTTTTATTTAGCCCTTTTTCGTGTAATACTTCATCGAGCCCTTTTTGCATCCAATATCCAATACTACCTTGAGTCATTGCAACCGCTGTATCTAATGGCATTGCTGGATTTTTTTCAGTACTTCCATTTGCTTGTTGTAATAATAAATTGCCTACTTGAGGTCCATTGCCATGTGTAATTACAACTTGGTCACCATTCTCAACAAATTTTACCAATGTCTCCATCGTTTTTTTGATTGATTTCATTTGTGATTCTGCAGTGCCATCTTTAGTTACAATTGCATTTCCTCCAAGAGCAACTACAATTTTTTTGCCCATTGTAATCGTCCCCTTAACAATTTTTAGTCAATTCTAACAGTTGGAATGTATAAGTTTCCTAATGTTGCAGCCATAATAGCTTTGATTGAGTGCATTCTGTTTTCAGCTTCAGTGAATTGCCATGCATATTTTGAACGGAAGACTTCATCTGTTACTTCCATACATGTTAATCCATATTTTTCATTAATTTCCTTACCATATTCAGTATTTGTATCATGGAATGCAGGTAAGCAGTGCATAAAGATAATTTCGTCGTCTGGTGTACCGCTCTTCTTAATCATTTCCATATTTACTTGATATGGTTTGAGTAATTTAACACGTTCTTCCCAGTCGTTTTCGCCCATTGATACCCAAACATCAGTATAGATAACATTTGTGTTCTTTACACCTTCGTCGATATCATCTGTAATAACTGGCTTTGCACCTGATTCTTTAGCAAATTTTTCTGCCATTTCAACAATTTCTTTTGCTGGATGCAATTCTTTTGGTGCTAAAATACGAACATTTACACCAAGCATTGAACCTGTAACTAATAAACTGTTTGCCATATTGTTACGACCATCACCAACGAATGTCAAGTTCAAGCCTTTCAAATGACCGAATTTTTCTTTAATTGTCATAAAGTCGGCAATCATTTGTGTTGGATGCCATTCATCAGTTAAACCATTCCATACTGGTACTCCAGCATATTTAGCTAATTCTTCCACGTCTTTGTGAGCAAATCCACGATATTCAATTCCATCAAACATGCTTCCAAGGACTTTACCCGTATCTTCAATTGATTCTTTCTTACCAAGTTGAAGATCACTCTTACCCATGAATTCTGCATTTGCACCTAAATCATGAGCAGCTACAACGAAAGAAGAACGAGTACGTGTTGATGTCTTTTCAAATAACAATGCAATGTTCTTTCCTTCAAGATAACGATGTGGAATATTATTTTTCTTTAATTCCTTTAAGTGTAATGAAAAATCAATTAAATAATTAATTTCATCTGGTGTAAAATCTTTGCAAGCTAGAAAACTACGACCTTGAAATACATTTGTTAAATTACTCATTTTAAAATTTCTCCCTTTCAATTATTTCTTTAAATCTTCTCTTACGATTGGCATTGACATGCAACGTGGACCGCCGCGACCGCGGGCTAATTCACTTGAACGAACTTCATGTACCAAAATGTCATGTTTACGTAATAATTCATTTGAAACATAGTTACGATCGTATGTTACAACCTCACCTGGAGCAATTGCTAATGTATTTGAACCATCGTTCCATTGTTCACGCGCAGCAATTACTGGATCAGCATTTCCTGTTGGGATTAAATCTAAATCATCTAATCCAAGTGCATTCTTCAACACTTTTTTTAAATCGTCATCATATGTGATTTCCAGTTCACCATCTTTACCGGGATGAATTGTATATGTGTCAACCTTTCCACCTTCTGTTAAAATTGCAGGATGAACTGTAAATTTATCATAATCAATCATTGTTAATACAGTGTCAAGATGCATCATTGCATGATTGTGCGGAATCTTGATAGCAATTACTGTATCAAAGTTTGACTTATGATCTTCAAATAAATGCTTTGCAATATCTTCAATCGCATTTGCGGTTGTCCGTTGTGAAATACCAATTGCAAATACATGATCACTAAGGACTAATTCATCTCCACCTTCAATATGTGATTGATGATTTCTGCTACGCCATACATGTAATCCCTTATTTGCAAAGCGAGGATGATAATTAATGATGTATTCCATGAACATTGATTCACGTTGACGTGCTTTAAATGTCATCTTATTAATTGAAAGTCCATCACCGATTGATGCAGCAGGGTCACGTGTGAAGTAAAGATTTGGCATAGGATCCATATAGAATGGATAATCTGAATCTTCTGCCATTTCTTGCAAACTCTTATAAGACAAATCGATTTCATTCTTTCGTACACCAGCCATGATCTTTTCAACCATTTCTAATGTGTTAAATGAAAGTAAGTACTCTTTCAATGCATCGTGAAGAGGACCACTGATATATCCAGATTCAGAAATCATTTGTTCTAAGAATTTGTCTTTTACATCTGAATTCTCAATTGCTTCAGCAACTAATTTTTCAAGATATAAAACTTCGATTCCATTTTCACGCAATGTGTCAGCAAAGAAATCATGTTCTTCTTGAGCAATTGGTAAATATGGAATGTCATCAAAAAGCAACCGTTCCATTGTGTCAGGAGTAATATTCTCGACTTCATGTCCTGGTCGTTTTAAAATCACAGACTTAAGCTTCCCAATTTCAGAAGTGATGTGAATTGGACTTGTCATAAAATCATCTCCATTTTGTAATATTCCTTACACATTATTTATACCATCTTTAGTAACCGCTTACAACATGATGTCAAAGAACCTTTGCATTAAATCATTCTAATTAAATATTCATCTTTGTTTAATATTGATAACATAAGATTTATTGCCCACAAATAAAATGGGTACCAAATTAAAATATATAAATTTAATTTAATCAAGTGGATATAATAAAAGAGGTTGGACTTTTTCGGTTCAACCTCTTCTCATATTTCCAAATCTATTTTAGAGATATGTTTTTAAATTTTGTTGATTAATTTCTTCAGGTACCATACTGCCACCAGTTGCCCAAGTCAAATGAGTAATTTGATCTTCAACTTTGTCTAATCCAGTTTGTTTCATATATTCTTTTGCAAATGGATCTTCAAACAATTTCACTGGACCTTCAAAACTTGCACATGATGAAGGTTCAATTGTAAATCCTTCAGAATCATGTAAATCACGCAAATAATCGAATAATGCTGCGTCATCAACTGTAAAGATACCATCCAACATTGGTTTCATAAAATCACCTGAGAAAACAGATGGACTTGGACATGCTAAACCGTCTGCTTCAGTCTTTCCATCAATTCCAATATCTTGAACTGAGACATCATTATTTAATCCTGTAACCATTCCTAATGGGATACTTGGACAATGTGTTGGTTGAATTAAGAATACATGTGCAGCTTCACCAAAGACCGCTTTCATTCCAAATGCAGTACCACCAGATGAACCACCTACTCCAGCAGGACTATAAACGAAAATTGGATGATCTTTATCAATTTGAATTCCTCGATTTTCAAATTGTTTCTTCACCCGAATTGCAGATGTAGCATAACCCAAGAAAAGAGTTGTTGACTTCACATCATCTACGAAATAACTCTTTGGATCAGCATCTGACTCTGCACGCCCTTTCTTTAAAGCAATGTTAAAATCAGTATCATATTCTTTTACCTCAGCACCTTTTTGCCGTAATAATTCTTTCTTCCATTCTTTTGCGTCATAACTCATGTGGACAATTGCATGGAAACCTAAAGCAGCAGCAGTAATTCCAATTGAAATTCCTAAATTACCTGTTGATCCTACTTGAACTTTATATTGTGAGAATAATTCTTTAGCAGCTGGAGTAGCAAGTTTTGTATAATCATCTTCTTTTGATTTTAACAATCCTTCTTGTAACGCGATATCTTCGGCATGCTTCAAAACTTCGTAAATGCCGCCACGCGCTTTAATCGAACCTGCAACAGGCAAATCTGAATCCATTTTCATATATAATTGACCATGGAATTCATGATTTTCTTCAATTTTAGCTTGCATCTTGTCTAATTTTTCTAATTTTGATTCAATAATTCCATCTGTTGCTGCTGTTTCTGGGAAGATTTTGGCAATTAATGGCGCATAACGTTCCAAATCTGCTTCTGCAGCCTCAATATCTTTCAAACCAAATTTTTCATGTTCCCAAATTTCATTTTCAGGTACACGATCTGGATTAGGCCAAAAAGTTGGCTTTTGATCTCTAATATTAGCTAATGCAGGTTGTTCTGCAATGTACTTATTAATATCAATTTTCATGATTTTCACCTTTCCACATCAGTTAATTAATAATTCTGATAACGATATTTCTCACAGAATTTAGTATCTACGTCTACCAATTATCATACCATAAACCTTTATAAGTTTCCCAATAACTTTATTATTTTGATTCGTTAAAGACTTTCCATTTAAATTATTTTCTCAACCGCGATATAATTACTTTCATAAATAAGCTAAAGAGATGAATTTAATGAATGATACAGCCCATTTAGAGGATTTTACAAATGCAGTTATTGCAATTGTTACTACATTAATGGTTTTAGATATTAAACCGCCAACAGGTGCGTCATTAGCAAGCTTATTCGATGCACATAATCATGTTCTTACTTACATTTATAGTTTCTTATTGATTTCGATGTATTGGATAAATCATAGTCGGATTTTTCGCCATACTCCGCATGTTAAAATCAATCTTAAAATTCTTTGGTCAAATAACTTATTCCTGCTTCTGATTACTTTCGTCCCATTCGCTACATCTTGGCTGGCACGTCATTTAAATGCTCGTGTCCCAGAATTAACTTATACAATTCTAATGTTTTGTGTTGATTTGTCTTTTTATTTATTACTACATGAAGTTTTAACTAATAATCCTCAAGCTAAAAAATTATTCAAGGTTAAAGTATTTTTGAAAAAAATCCATATTAATTTATTGATTAATATCATTGCAATTTTATCTGGATATTTCATTCCAATCAGCGCCATTTTCATCAGTTTATGTGCAATTTTACTTTGGATTCTTCCAGATAAACAAATTATGCTAAAATAAGATTAGTTACTGAAAGGATTTTATTTTATGCATCAAATCTTAGCTTTTTTATTAGCTTTAGCAATCACGATTGAAGTTTTTTATTTTTTATATTACTTCATGGGAAAATATTTTAATTTTGGAAAAACACATTTTTATATTAGTTTTTATCAAAAATATATTCCAAAAAAAGTTTTGCGTTACTCTATAATTGCAAATGTTGTTCTATTAGTTTTAATTTTATTAATTTAATATTCAAAAAGCAGGAACTAATTAAAAGTTACATTTTACCTTTTAATTAGCTTCTGCTTTTTACATATATTATTTTGCTTCAACCCATTTTTTGACAATCTGATTCCAAGCTTTACTATCAATCATTGTTCTTGGCAATGGTTGACTTAAATCTTGTCCTTGTTGAATAATTCCATTTTGCAAAGAAAACGTGTACATTCCATGTTGTGCTAAAAATCTTTGTTCACGTGGTGTTCCTTCACCATATGGATATGCAAAAAATGGAGTCTTGTGTCCAATATGTTCTTTAAATACTTTTTCTGATTTATAGTAATCTTTTACAAATTTATGATAATTACCCTTAACTTTTAATGCAGGAGTATTACCACTTAAATAATGCATATCATTGGTATGTACTCCTAAAGTAACATTTTTTTGTCCAATTATTTCTTTTAATACTTTCCAAGTAGCTAATTCAGTTCCATTATCATATCTTCCGGTATTCCCAGTTACAACAAATACTGTAAATGGTAAATTTCCCATTTCATGGAATAACGGTTTAACATTATCTACCACAGTCCGATCAACATCATCAAATGTAAAAACAACATACTTATGTTTTAAAGGTTGATTGCTTCTAATTAATGAAATTGCCTTCTGTACAGAAATAATACGTACATCGTGTTTTTGCAAATACTCTACTTGACGTTTTAATTGTCCTTTTGAAACTGTATACTCATGTAGTTGTTCGTTATTAGATAAATCCAGCGCAATTTTAGTAGATAAATCTTTATTAGAATATGAAACTCGGTGATAACACAGAACTAAAATTCCGTTTGAATGTAATTCTTGTTGCGATAATTTCCCACTACTAATTTCTTTTTGAACATGAATCTGTGCTTCTTTTGCCTTATATTCAGAAATGCCCATAAATATAACAATTGAAATACAAATTAATACAAAAATTACATGCCATGATTTTTGAAAAAACATTTTAATCTTTTGTAACATAATTTTTCTCTTTCTTTTGTTTGGCTATTCTTTTAAGATATCTTGTTTTAAACCAAATATAGCGAATTAAGGCCCATCCAATTACTATGGCTGCTGAAATTCCTAATAAATCGAACATTTCACAAAATACAGTATAATTACAATTAGTTAGGACATAGAAATCTACTAACCATTCATTAAATTTTCTTCTTAAAAAATCTACGAATATAAGAATAATAAAAATTTGAATTAAATTTCCAATCAAAAACCAGAAAAAGCCAAATGTTTTTCTAAATTTCTTGCGCATATTACTCATCCATTATTCCCCCGATCTGATGCTCCCCAAGCAGCATATTTTACTTCATCAAACAAATGATAAAAAGCTGAAAATACAACTATAATATTATTTATCCAATATGCATAGAAGAAAAATGGTAAGTATAACCAGTAATGTCGATATTCAATATACTTTTCGTTTCGATTTACAAACTTCGAATATCCATAGAATAAAACTGTTACAAAATAATAAACAACTAAAACTCCCAGATTTATCCGCAAGTTATTCATAAAAATAAATTCAAAGAAGAGTTTAAAAATAGCAAATGAAACTGTAAATACCCATAAATAACTGCAACACATATCAAAAGCCAATAATTTTTGACCAAAAGATAACTTGAAAATACGCTTTAGATGCTTTCGTAAAACTTCTAGACCACCACGACCCCATCGAATTCGTTGTCGCAGAAAGCCTTTAATCGTTCCAGGAACATAAATTTTACATAAAGCACGAGGTTGATATGTACAATAATAACCTCGATCATAAAGTTTCCATGTCACATCAATATCTTCTGTCATTGCTTCTGTACTCCATCCATGTACTTGATTTAAAGCTTCTCTTCTGAACAAAGTAAGCACCCCTGATACAGTTAGAATATGTCCTAAAAAGAATGACTGAGCCCGCTTAATCATATCAATGTTCATAATATACTCTAAAAATTGTAACTTACCCATAATTGTTTCTGTATTTTTAACAATTGGTCTTCCGGTTACAGCCGCAATTTTCGGATCCGCTTCAATTGCTGAAACTAAATAACTTAAGGAATTAGGCTCAAATTCTGTATCCGCATCTACACATAAAACAAAGTCTGCCTTGCTTTCACTTAATGCCCAGTTTAATGCTTTTGCTTTACCCATATTTTCTTTTTGAGCTTTGATCACAATATTAGAATACTTTGTAACCAACATTTTCATTAATTTCAACGTATTATCTGTACTCTTATCATCTATCAGCACAATTTGATAATTCTTATAATTAATCTTCTCTAGCGATTCCACAGATGAAACTAACATGTCTTCTTCGTTATAACATGACATAAAAATATCGACTGAAGGTCCATCAGATACTTTTCGATTTCGATTTTTTACAAACTGTTTCTCACATAAATTAAAGAAAATTGATCCAATTATCCAGACAAATGACATAATAACTGGATAATAAAGCTCAAATCCTCCTAACATCAAATCCCTCCTGCACTATGTCTCAATCCTCAATCGGCGAATTAACAACTTTTTCTATTCTATACCGAATTCGGATTGATTGCAAAAACACAATTTGACAAAAATTTATAAATAAATACCGAAAAATTCAATTTATTAGATTTAAGTATTGTTTTTATTACTTAATAAGTATAAACGACGAAATATAAAATAAAAATTAAAATCTAACCATTTTATATTTCGTCGTTTTTATATTTATATTTTCCCTTTATTTTCCAAAACCTTCGTCTGCATTTCGGCGTCAAATTTTTGAGTTTTTAACATTTGAATTTCATAGCCATATGGTGCATATTTATGATTTTTATCTGGACCAATAAACGGTGTTTCTAAAATTTTGGGAACAGTTTCAAGTTTACTTAAATGAGCAATCTCATTTAATGCATCAAATCCAATTGTTCCAAAGCCGATATTTGCATGCCGATCTTTATGACTACCCTGTGGATTTTTCGAATCATTTAAATGAATTACTTTTAACCGATCTAAACCAATTACATGATCAAATTCATTTAATACACCAGCAAAATCATTTTTTATATCATACCCCGCATCATTTGTATGACAAGTATCAAATGTTACTGAAATTTTTTCATTAAGTTGTACTTGATCAATCATTTCTGCAATTTCTTCAAATGAACGTCCAACTTCTGTTCCTTTACCTGCCATCGTTTCAATTGCAATTTGAACGGTTTGATTAGGAGTTAATACTTCATTCAGTCCCTTAGCAATATTTGCGATTGCTGCTTTTGCACCTGCACCCACGTGGGCTCCCGGATGCAGTGTCATCTGCTTTGCACCCAAGGCTTCAGCACGCTTAATTTCATCATGTAAAAAGTTAACTGCAAATTCAAATTTATCTGGTTTTTTAGTGTTTCCTAAATTGATAATATAAGGAGCATGTACTACGATATTAGATAATCCATGCTGATCCATATATGCCTGTCCAGCCGGAATATTCATTTTATCAATGGGTTTACGTCGTGTATTTTGTGGTGCTCCAGTATAAATCATAAAAGTATTTTCCCCAAAATTATATGCCTCTTGAGCGGAACCAAGCAGCATTTTATCGCCGCTCATGCTAACATGTGAGCCAATTAACACCTTAATCATCCTCCTGCTTTATTTGTAAATCACTTTTAATTTGTGTTGTACTGATCTCCGGTGTTCGTGGTAAATAAACTACCTGAACACCTTCTTTTTTCAAAAAATCAAATTTTCCTTTCCAGTCATCACCGATTACAAAAGTATCAATCTTATATTTATGCATATCATCAATTTTTTGATCCCAACTTTTTTCTGGAATCACTTGATCAACATAGCGGATTGCTTCTAATAATTCTTTTCGTTTCTCATAATTAAAATATGCTTTTTTATGCTTTTGCTTTGCATTAAATTCATCTGTTGATAGCCCTACAATCAGATAATCACCATATTGTTTTGCGCGCTTCAATAAATTAACATGACCATAATGCAATAAATCAAAAGTACCATATGTAATTACACGTTTAATAAGTATCAACTCCTATTAAAATTATACTTTATCCAACGTAAAATGCTATTGTTTTGCAATTTTATCTTCCGCAAGTTGAATAGCATTCTTAATCATTAATCCTGATCTTAGTTTATGTGCAAGTTGATGTGCATTAACTTGCATTTCCAAAAATTCTTGATTGGTAATTTTTTCAAGAACTTCATCAATATCTTCCAATGAATCTACTGCAATTCCTACGTTGTTATCTAAAATAAATTTACTAATTGCAGCTTTTTTCCACACAATTACTGGCATTCCAGAACTTAGATACAAAGATGTTTTATGAGGCGCATTATATAACTGATAGTCCGCATAAATGCCGCCATCACCAGTTAATGAAGTCCCATCCCAAACTAAGCCAAAATCACCTTTTAAATATTTAGGTAGTTCTTCTGCTTGATATAATCCTTCATAACTAATATTTTCAGGATAATGGTCAGCAGGATCCATTCCAAATAAATATGCATGACTATTTTTTAACTTTAATTTAGTTAAGAAGGATGATTTTTCCAAATTTCCCGCAAAGCAAATTGAATGTTCGTATTCTTGATGATTAATTAGTGGTTGCGGATTGTAGTAATCAAATACTCCTAAAACCACCATTTTTGTCGTTACTCCTGCTTCTCGCATT
>DXFP01000016.1 GCA_019114385.1 Candidatus Ligilactobacillus excrementigallinarum
AAATTAAAAAAAGTAAAATGCGCAGTGAAATTTCTATGGGAATGATTTGTGGTTTGCAAGAAATTGGCTTTCCAGATAGTGTTGTTCCTAAAGAATTTGCAGATGGAATTTACGTATTGCCAAGTGATGCAGTTCCTGGAGAATCAGTATTTCCATACTTAGGAATGGATGAATCAATAATTGATGTTGATATCACACCCAATCGTGGAGATATGTTAAGCATGCGAGGAGTTGCACATGAAGTTGCCGCAATTTATAATCGTGATGTTAAATTATCTCATCCTGAATTTAAGGAATCAAATACAGAAAAAATTTCTAACTTGCTTACGTTAAAAGCTGCAGATCAAGAAAGTGTTGCTCCATATAAGGTACGAGTTGTTCAAAATGTTAAAGTTCAACCTAGTCCAATGTGGTTACAAAAACGTCTATGGAACGCTGGAATTCGTCCAGTAAATAATGTAGTTGATGCAACAAATTATGTCTTACTTGATTATGGCCAACCAATGCATGCCTACGATTATGATAAATTACCAAATCATGAAATAGAGGTTAGAAAAGCTGATAAACATGAAAAAATCACTACGCTTGATGATGAAGAACGTAATTTGCAATCAAATGACTTGGTAATTGCAAGTGGCAATCAACCAATTGCATTAGCAGGTATTATGGGTGGAAAGGCAACTGAAGTTTCTGAAAATTCAACAAATATTGTTTTAGAAGCAGCAGTATTTAATTCATCATTAATTAGAAAAACTGCAAGAAGAGAGAATTTGCATTCAGAAGCTTCACAACGTTTTGAACGTGGTATTAATATTTCAACTGTGCAAGAAGCTTTAGATAGTGCAGCGTCATTAATTGCCGAATTGGGAAATGGTGAAATCGTTTCAGGAACTTTAACTTTAAATGAAGTGCAACCGGAAGATACGATTGTTGAAATTGATACTCATCGAATTAATCAAGTCCTAGGAACAGATTTGAGCGATGAAGAAGTAATTTCAATTTTTGAAAGACTTGGTTTTGATGTAGAAAAAGACGAAACTGGAACTTTAAGTGTTGCTGTTCCTCCACGCAGATGGGATATTTCAATTCAAGCAGATTTGATTGAAGAAATTGCTCGAATTTATGGCTATGATAATATTCCTACGACATTACCAACCATGGAATTAACTGAAGGAAAATATACAAAGGCGCAAAAGATAATTAGGGATGCAAGATCAATTTTAGAAACAGCAGGATTATCACAGGCTATTTCATATGGATTAACAACAGAAGTTAAGGCTAAGCGGTTCATGCTTGATGAAGCAGAAATGACGCAACTGGATTTTCCAATGAGTTCCGATCATACTACTTTAAGAATGAATTTAATTAGTGGTTTATTAGATGATATTGCTTATAATCAAGCACGTAAAGTAAATGATATTGCATTGTATGAACAAGGCAGAGTATTTTTAGGTCATGAAGGTCAGGAGCGTCCAGATGATGTTGAACATATTGCAGGTGCATTAAGTGGTTTATTCCACACTGCAACATGGCATGATGGTAAGCAAAAAGTTGATTTTTATTTGACAAAGGGAATTGTTGAATATTTATTACATACCTTAGGAATTACTTCCTCAATTCGATACGAAGCAACAGCAGAATATGAAGAATTACATCCAGGAAGAACAGCTAAAATTTATGTTAATGATCAATTAATTGGATTAATTGGAGAAGTTCATCCAAGTTTGGCAAAAGAATTAAAGATTCAACCAACATATGTTTTTGAAATTGATTTGCAAAAAGTGATTGATATGCCTAAGAATCAGGAAATTTATACTCCAGTTTCAAAATATCCTGAAGTAACACGTGATATTGCACTCTTGGTTCCAAATGAGATTACAAATGAGCAAATTTTGAATAGTATCTTAACAAATGGTGGTAAGTACTTAGTCGATGTTAGATTATTTGATTTATATCAAGGTGACAACATCGATGAAGGCTTTAAATCACTTGCATATACTCTTGTATATCGTAACAATGATGGTACATTAAATGATGAAGAAATTAATAAAGCTTATGAAAAGGTTGTAAATAAATTACAAGAGGAATTAGAAGTTACAGTTCGTTAATAAATAGTTAATTCTACTGAATTTAAATAATTAATTTAGCAACATAAGTTGAATCTTGAGGAGGAATCATTTTGGATGAAAAGAAAAATGATGAATCAAAATCATCAATCCCATCAAGAGTTGAAACTGCAAAAAAAGGAAAGAAGAAATCACCTGCAAAGAAAATAATCCATTGGACAGTAGGATTGTTAGTTATATTAATCTTATTTTTCTGTTTTTTAGGTTATCGATTTGTTCAATCTTCTTTAAAACCTTTAGATGCGGCTTCTAATCAAACAATTGAAGTTAAAGTGCCAATTGGAAGCACAAATAAACAAATTGGTGGTATCTTGCAGAAGAAACATGTAATACGGAGCGGGTTTGTTTTTAATTATTATGTAAAATCAAAACGACTCGGTGCGTTCAAAGCAGGTTATTATGATTTTAAACCGTCAATGTCGTTAGATGAAATTGCCAATCAATTACAAAAAGGAGGATCAAGTACTCCAATAAATTCTGGTAAAGTATTAGTCAGAGAAGGAGTCACAATTGATGAAATTGGAGATGTAATTCAAAAAAACACTAAGTTTAAAAAGCAAGATTTTTTGAACTTAATGAAGAATCAACAATTTCTAAATAAATTGAAACAAAAGTATCCGGAATTATTATCATCAGCAATTGGCGCTAAAAATGTTAGATATCAATTAGAAGGCTATCTTTATCCGGCAACATATGCAGTTGATAAAGATGAAAGCTTAGAACAACTTGTTGAGGAAATGGTTCAAAAGGAAAACCAAGAGTTAAAGCCATATTATAGTAAAATGAAGGCAGAACACTTATCTGTACAACAGGCATTGACACTTGCCTCATTAGTTGAAGGAGAAGGGATAACTCAAAATAGCAAGTATATGATTGCTGGAATCTTTGAAAATCGGTTGGAAAAAAATATGAAATTACAAACTGATGTTGCTGTAACTTATGCACTTGGTAAACATAAACAAAATATTTCATATAAGGATTTAGAAATTAACTCACCATATAATCTTTATAAGAATAATGGTATTGGGCCAGGTCCATGTAATAATCCTCCGGTTGATGCGGTAAAAGCAGTATTATATCCTAAAGATCGCTCAGAAGGATACTTGTATTTTGTTGCAAATATGAAAACTGGAAAAATTTATTACTCAAAGACATATAGTCAACATCAACAAAATGTTGAAAAAGTCCAAAAAGATAATGGATATAAAAATTAGAAAAGAAGAGGTATTAAGTTATGACAACAGAAAATAGTAAACATCGCCCTGTAATTATCGGTGTAACTGGTGGGTCTGGAAGCGGAAAAACTACTGTATCAAATGCAATTTTGGAACAATTACATGGTCATTCACTTGCAATGATTCAGGAAGATGCATATTATAAAAAACAGGATGATATTCCTTTTGATGAACGTGAGAAAGTAAACTACGATCATCCAAATGCATTTGATACAGATTTATTGGTTGAACAATTAAAACAATTATTGCAACGTAAACCAATTGATATTCCTGTCTATGACTATACAATTCATACTCGCAGTGATGAAGTAATTCATCAGGAACCAAGAGATGTGATTTTAGTTGAAGGAATTTTAGTTTTAAATGATTCTCGGTTACGTGATTTGATGGACATTAAGATTTTCGTTGATACAGATGATGATATTCGGATTATTCGGCGTATTCAACGGGACATTGAAGAACGTGGCCGTTCATTACAATCGGTTATTGATCAATATTTGGCAACTGTAAAGCCAATGTATCATCAATTTATTGAACCTTCAAAACGATATGCTGATATTATTGTTCCAGAAGGTGGCGAAAATCAAGTTGCAATCGATTTGCTTGTAACTAAAATTCGTGATATTATTCAAAAAAACCAATTATAATTTGTAGAGAGGAATTTATAAATGGCAGAAGAAAAAACATTTCCAATGACTTTAGAAGGTAAGAGACAACTTGAAGAAGAGTTAGAAGACTTAAAAACAAATAAACGTGCTGAAATTATTAAAAGAATTAAAATTGCTCGTTCGTTTGGAGATTTGTCAGAAAATTCAGAATATGAATCAGCAAAAGATGAACAATCATTTGTTGAAAGTCGAATTAAAGAAATCGATAATATGTTAAACCATGCCGAAATTATTGATAATGATAATGTTGATTCTAATGAAGTTTCGGTAGGTAAGACTGTAACTTTTGAAGAAGATGGTGAAGAACCTGAAACATATCAAATTGTAGGTGCCGCAGAAGCAGATCCTTTTAATGGAAAAATTTCAAATGAATCTCCAATTGCAAAAGGATTAGTGGGACATAAAAAAGGCGAAAAAGTTACTATTAATACTCCAGGAGGGGAAATGCAAGTAAGAATTGTCGACGTAAAATAATTATTGGCAGATATTTTTGATTTTACTATAATAAACGACCTTGTTAATAGCAAGGTCGTTTTTTAATATTCTTTACAATTGATAAATATATTATGTTTAATTACTTAATAAGATAATACAAAAATGAGTAAAAAAAACACTAACAAAGAATCAATCTTTAT
>DXFP01000017.1 GCA_019114385.1 Candidatus Ligilactobacillus excrementigallinarum
CTCAGCGGTATTAACTTTCATTCAACGGGTAATCATGAACTATATGTCACAGCATACAGTTTATAAATTACGTAAACAAATGAAATATAAGATGAAAACCGTTCCAGTTAACTATTATGATACTCATTCAAATGGTGATATCATTAGCCGTGCTATTAATGATATGGATAACATTTCATCTACTTTGCAACAAAATTTGATGCAATTAGTTACTTCTATTGTTCAAATTATTGGAACGTTATGGTTGATGTTGACCATTAGTTGGAAATTAACACTGATTATTGTTTTAATTGTCCCATTAAGCATGATTGCGGTTAGTTTTATTGCTCCAAAGGCACAAAAAAATTTTGGTCAGCAACAAAAACATTTAGGTTTATTAAACGGCCAAATCGAAGAAAATTATGCCGGCCAAAATGTAATTAAGAGTTTTAATCGTGAACAGCAAACCATCAATGAATTTGAAAAAGAAAATGAAAAATTATATCAAGCATCATGGAAAGCTCAATTAGTTTCAGGAATGATGATGCCAATTATGTCATTTATTAGTAATTTAAGCTATGTAGCGGTTGCGATTGTTGGTGGAATGCAAGTTACACATGGTCAAATTTCTTTAGGAAATGTCCAAGCAATGTTGCAATACACAAATAGTTTCTCTCAACCAATTTCTCAATTAGCAAACTTAGCTAACACAATTCAATTGACAGTTGCTTCTGCAGAACGGGTCTTTGAAGTTTTGGATGAACCAGATATGCAAAATCAACCATCTGGCTTGCCAGTTGAAAAGAACCCAGCAGGCTTAATAGAATTTGAACATGTTAAATTCGGCTATGATAATGCGCCAATCTTAATGGAAGATTATAATTTAACTGTTAAGAAGGGCGAAATGACTGCGATTGTTGGACCAACTGGAGCAGGGAAGACAACTATTATTAACTTGTTGGAGCGTTTCTATGATATTAAAGGCGGTTCGATTCGTCTGAAAGGTAAGGATACTCGTGATATGAGCCGTGAAGAATTACGTTCACATTTTGCAATGGTTCTGCAAGATACATGGTTATTCTCAGGTACAATTTGGGATAATTTAAAGTATGGCCGCGAAGATGCGACAGATGATGAAATCTTAGCAGCTGCAAAGGCCGCTCACGTGGATGATTTTGTTCGTCAATTACCAGATGGATATGAAACTATATTAGATGAATCAGCTTCAAACATTTCACAAGGTCAGCGCCAGTTACTGACGATTGCACGTGCATTTGTTGCTGATCCGGAAATTTTGATTTTAGATGAAGCAACTTCAAGTGTTGATACGCGGACTGAAATTCAAATTCAACATGCAATGGAAAAATTGCTGAAAGGGCGGACAAGTTTCGTTGTTGCTCACCGGTTGTCGACAATTCAGGATGCAGATCAAATTATTGTAATGAATCATGGTTCAATTGTTGAAACTGGAACACATGAAGGTTTATTGAAACAAAACGGCTTCTATGCTGATTTGTATAATTCACAATTTGACGGCAATGTTTCAATGGAATAGAGGTGAGTGAGATGAAGAAAAAATTAGCAGCAGTCCTTTTAACAGGAACATTAGGAATAATATTAGCTGGATGTTCAAATACAAAAGTCTCAACGAGTAAGACTACTTATCAACCAGACGGCATGACAGCGGTAGTTAAAGGAAAGACTGATAATCAAAATCATTTAACTTATCAAATTAATCATGGTAAAAAGCAGCATGTATCTGTTAATGATCGAGAATTTGTTTTTCAAGTGCCAGCAGCAGATCATGATCAAAAAGTAACAATTACGGCTGAAAACGGCGGTAAAAAATCTTCTGCAACGGTTACAGTTAAAAGCAAGAAGCCATTAGCTAAATATCAAGATGTTCAACAAAAATTTAATCAAGTAATTGTAATGAGTCAAGTGCCAAAACAAGATCTGCAAGTTTTGCAACAAGCCCAAAAAGCTAATTTGTATGATCCAACGCAATTGATGAAAAATCAGGCTTTATTAAAGCAAGCGCAACAAGCTCAGGCTAAAATGAAGCAGGTAAAAAGTCAAACTGTTAATCAACAAATTAAAGCCACGGCAACTGGTTTAACAAACTTAATTGATAATGATGCTTTTACGTTACGTGCAAACATTCAAGATGGACAATTAATGGGCGGAACATTTATTATACCAACTGCAACCTTTAAGCATAAGGAGCAGGCTAAACAATTTGGAATGACATTTATGGCTTTTAATCAAGCAATTGGCGCAGATGGAAAGCAAGTTATGAAGGATTTTCGCAAAGAAACCAAGAGCCAAAATAAATCTCAAACGACATCAAAAACAATTAAGAACAATGGAATCACTTATTCAGTAGGTTTTTCTAAAACCGATTTATATATTTATATTACAAGATAAAAAAATGAGGTTGTGACATCAGTCCAACCTCTATTTTTATATCTGCATAATCGGGTTCCAAAACAAACAGGCATGTCTGTAAATTCAAAAAACTCCGAATCAATACTACGTAATTCGTTCGTTTTTTTCCTTACAACATGCCTGTTTTTAATGTTTTGTCACACCTTCATTTTTTATGCCCAATCACCATTACGGAACACCGGCACAACCGTTCCATCTTTTTTAATTCCATCAATATTCATATCAGCAGAACCCACCATAAAGTCAACATGAGTCTGACTAAAGTTAATGCCTTTTGCCTTTAATTCGGCTTCACTCATCTTAGTTCCACCCTTAACATTAAATGGATATGCAGCCCCTAAAGCAAGGTGGTCACTTGCATTTTCATCGAAAAGAGTATTATAAAAGATAATTCCAGATTGAGAGATTGGAGAAGGATCAGGAACAAGTGAAACTTCACCTAATGATTTAACACCATCATCTGTTTGTAATAAATGTTCAAGGACTTCTTGCCCCTTCTTAGCAGTAACATCAACTACTTTACCGTCTTTAAATGTAAATTTCATATCTTCTAAGATATTACCTGCATAACTCAATGGTTTAGTTGAAGTTACATAACCGTTAATGCGGCGATTATCAGGTGCAGTGAAGCATTCTTCAGTTGGCATATTTGCCATAAAAGTGATGCCAGCTGCGTTTTTACTGCTGCCGCCTTCCCAGACATGATTTTCTGGTAAACCGATTGTCAAGTCTGTTCTTGGAGAAGTGTAATGTAATGCACTGAATTGCTCTTTATTTAACCAGTCTTCTTTAGTATGTAATTTTTGATCATGTTCTTGCCAAGCTTTAATTGGATCTGGTTGATCAATACGAGTGGTTTTGAAAATTTCTTCCCATAAACGATCAACGGCAGCTTCACCTTTCAAATCAGGGAAAACTTTTTCTGCCCATTCTACACTAGCAGCAGCTACTACTGTCCAGCTTAAATCATTGTTTTGAGTAGCTTTGCGTACAGGCATTAAAGCTTTCCCGTTGGCAGCTTGATATGCAGCTACTCGTTTTTGATCGATTCCGGCAAATGCACCTGGATCTTCAGACATTACTGAAATGCGGCAGCAACGGTTTTGAGCGATATATTTGGCTTCTTCTTTAGCAAATTCAGGAATTGTTGTTAGATTTTCAGTTGAAGCATGTGTCAAAAATTGTTGCTGAGCAAAAGTATCGCTCCATTTGACCATAACTTTGCCGGCACCTGCAGCATAAGCTTCTTCAATAATTAAGTGAGCTAGATGTTGTTGATCAACGTTGATATACAAAACTACTGTTTGTCCTTTTTGGACATTTACGCCTACTTTGACGATTAATTTTGCATATTTTTTTAATTTTTCTTCGAAATTTTTCATAACCATATTCAAAACCTCCGCTGATGTATTAATATAATGATAGCATATAAATATTTTTTCATCATAAATAAGGAGAGGAACAAATGAAAAAAATCAAGATTATGACGGTGTTTGGTACTCGACCAGAAGCAATCAAGATGGCACCGCTTGTTTTAGAATTAAAAAAACATCCTGAAATTGAAACGATTACTACGGTAACTGCACAACACCGTGAAATGTTAGATCAAGTATTGGACATTTTTAAGATTACTCCAGACTATGATTTGAATATTATGCATCGTGGACAAACTTTGACTGATATTACAGTAGAAGTTTTAAATCAATTAAGAGATGTATTGCAAAAAGAAAAACCAGATATGATTTTGACACATGGTGACACAACTACAACTTTCGCTGCTAGTTTAGCTGCATTTTATGAAAAAATTGCAATTGGACATGTTGAAGCAGGATTGAGAACTTGGAATAAATATTCTCCATACCCAGAAGAAATGAATCGTCAAATGACGGATGCACTTTCTGATTTGTATTTTGCGCCAACAGAACAAAGTAAACAAAACTTGTTGAAAGAAAATCACCCTGAAAAGGAAATTTTTGTTACAGGAAATACAGCAATCGATGCGTTGAAGCAAACTGTTCAGGAAAATTACCATCATGATGTTTTAGATGAAATTAATCCTGAAAATAAAGTTATTTTGGTTACAATGCACCGCCGTGAAAATCAAGGCCAACCAATGCATCAAGTTTTCAAAGCAATTCGCAAAGTGGTGGATCAAGAACCAAATGTTGAAGTTATTTATCCAGTTCACTTGAGCCCGGCTGTTCAAAAAGCTGCTCACGAAGAATTGGGCGGCGATCCACGGATTCACTTGATTGATCCATTGGATGTGGTTGATTTCCATAACTTGGCAGCGAAAAGCGATTTCATCATGACTGATTCTGGTGGTGTTCAAGAAGAAGCTCCAGCATTAGGAAAGCCAGTATTGGTATTACGAGATACAACAGAACGACCAGAAGGAATTAAGGCTGGAACCTTAAAATTAGTTGGAACTGATCCAAAAAATGTTGAAAAATGGATGAACAAGTTATTACATGATCAAGCAATTTATGATGAGATGAGTCATGCACGCAATCCATATGGTGATGGCGAGGCTTCAAGAAGAATTGTTGAAGCCATTAAATACCACTTTGGCTTACAAGATCATCGTCCAGAGGAATTTAAATAAAAAGGTATTATAAAAGCATTGAAAGAGTATGCTATAAGGAAAGAGCGCACGAATTATGCAATGTTGATTCAGAGAGCTTTAAACTTATAGACATGTTCGTTTAAATTATTCAAATATATAATAAATAGAGGTTGTGACATAAGTCCAGCCTCTATTTCTATATTTGAATAATCGGGTTTCAAAACAAACAGGCATGCCTGTAAATTCAAAAACCTCTGAGTCAATACTACGTAATTCATTCGGTTTTTCCTTACAACATGCCTGCCTGTTTTTGGTGTTTTGTCACACCTTCTTATTTTTAACGTTTAATTTTAATTAAGCAGCAGATTGCACTTAAAAGCGTTAAGCATAACCCACATAGCGTAATCTTGAAGCCTAAAGTTAATCCGGGTGTATGATATTCGAAGCGAATTTGATGTTTGCCGGGATTAAGCTTTAACCCAAGGAATGCTTGATTCGTCCGAATAATATTTTGCTTTTGCCCATCAACTGTTGCTGTCCAGCCTTTAGAATATGGAATTGAAGATGTTAAAATCCCTGAACGGTCAGTATTAATTTGTCCGCTAAATCCTGAAGCAGTATAATGAGCGTTCTTTAATGCATGACGTTGAATAGTGTCAACTTGTTGCTGATAAGCCTTTCCAAGTGGTTCTGCAACGACTTTTAACTTAAATGAATAGGTTCCTAATTCTTTTAAGTTTAGTTGAATTTGTTGCGGAATTTGACGTGGAAAATATCCTAAATTCAGCGTTCCATTTTTAACTTCCTTGAAGAAAGAAAGAATATATGGTTTGGGTTGTTTTAATTGCTCTTTTCCAAGACTAGTTTGAACTTCAATTGTAAAACCGGTATTGGGGCGTCCGTTTACAATATTGTTGCGCCAATACTTATAACTGTTGAGGGCTTGGTCTTGCGTTAAAATTCCACTGGTTAACTGGTAGTCAGCAGCAGATTGTTGTAATTTAACTTGTTGTATCAATTTCAAAGGCTGATATTTAATATTTTGAAATTCAAGATGCAATTCACAATTCTTTAACGCTTTTTTCTCAACTGTGGATAATTTAGTTTGATCAATTACAATTTGGTAGTTCTCATTTGGATCAAGCTGCTCAATTTTATCTGGATTAATCTGATTACCGTTACTTGAAATCAATTTAAAAGGTAATGAGATAACCTGATTTTTAACTGAAGCTTTAGGTAAATTAGTGTGGGCATTAACTAAAACGCCATCTGCTAAGGCTCGTTCTTTTTGTGTTGGTCCGAATTTATAATACTGTTTTGGATTGAACACCTTATCTTGCCAGTAAACAAGTGGGAAATTATCCTTACTGCGATACCGCAACAATTCATTGTTATCATAAGTGTTTTGCCAATCAGCTTTATCCAAGTCAAATGAAAATGGAATTTTGTCGGCATTTGGTCGTTTACTTTGAACGAATAAGTATTTTACGCCAAAGAAATTATTGATTACACTGCGGTCATTAAATTGTCGAATCGGAAAGTTAGCCTCAAACTGACTATTTTGGAGCTCATTTGCAAATTTTCCTAAATATTGATTTTGCAATGAGTAGTATGATGAAATATCATTTACTTTCGGATTTAAATTATTGTAATAGCGATAGTCATTTCCAAAAACTTGATTTTGACTAATTGTAGATGTCCGGTATGTATTTTGATTATTTAAATTAGACGTTAAATTTCCATACTGTGCTGTCACTAATTTTTCATAGCTTCTATTAGGTAACATTTCTTCGGCATAGCCGCCATTATATGGAGCTTCAAAATAAACCGCATTTAAAATTACGTTTAA
Source organism: Candidatus Ligilactobacillus excrementigallinarum (assembly GCA_019114385.1). GTDB lineage: Bacteria > Bacillota > Bacilli > Lactobacillales > Lactobacillaceae > Ligilactobacillus > Ligilactobacillus excrementigallinarum. The sequence continues at coordinate 6,843 of DXFP01000017.1, forward strand.
TAAAGTAATTCCGAAAATCATTGTGCGGGAATGCTTTACGCGAAATTTCACAATGAAGAAAATTCCGAATAATGTAATCAATAAGAAGATGACAGGTACAAATAATTTTTCGTTGTTCTGGAAGAAGTAATCTAAAGCTAAGTAACCAAGATAAATTCCAACTGCAATTCCCAAAATTTTTAAGGTGCGTGTACTTAGTTGCGGTAAATTTTCAACTAAAAGAGCACAACTTAACGCTACTGGCAAACACAACATTAATGTCCAACGGTTGGAAGGAGCCATGAGACCATTAAAGAAGGCAGCGCATGCAGGAACTAGCAACATAATGAATCCTAAGATAAAACTTGAATTGATTATTGGATATTTTTTAAAGTGAATCAAGGTATAGCCAATTCCAAAGAAAGCTAAACTTGCAAATCCAAGCGCGCTCCAAAAGTAAAAGTCGCGATTCCCACCATTAATTAATTGACCAGGTAAATTCAAATAGTAATATGCAGGATAAAAATGTAACCCGTTAGCAAATTTGCTGCCCGCCCGTGTTGAATTTTGGACGGCAATGACTTCAGGTAACAATAAGATTGCAGCATTTAGAATTGCTAAAAGGGTACTCCAACTTAATTTGAGAAATAATTTCCCATAATTTCGCTTGGTATGGCGACTCCAAAATAGGCGTAAACCAAGGTAAATTATGGCACCGATTCCTAGGATATAAGCAAAATAAAAATTATTAACTAACATCCAAGTGAAGGTCAGCATTAGCGGCCAACTGGATTTTTCCTGAATGACACGTTCTAAATTCACAATTAGAATTGGAAAAATAATAAAGGGAAGGGTGAAAAAAGGTTGCGAAACATTTGAATACAGTAAGAAGGCATTAAATAGGTATATCAGTGAGCCAGTTAAAATCGAAATCTGTTTTAATTTAAAATGCTTGGCACACCAGCAAAAAGCCAATCCAGCACAATACAAACGTAAAATGATCATTAGTTGGTAAGCGAAAATGATTTTACTTGCGGGAAAAAGCAAACTCAGATATGCAAAAATATCCCCCAATAAATAGTAGGAATAAATTTGAAATTTGTCATTGCCTAATCCAAGATGGTATGACCAAGTGTGCAGTGTAGGATGATGTAAAAATTGTAAAACATCACTGCGAAAACTTTCTAATAATGGTAAATGTTGATTAGCACCATCGATATACCAGATTAGCGAGTGCCCAGTTACCCAAAAAGTGCCATATACAAATAACGCAACAATAATAAAAGTTGCGGTGTATTTTAAATAAAGATGTTTTGCTTGTTTTTTTTCAGTTGTAAAATACACAAAAAAAGCCTCCCTTAGTTTCCCATTCCATTTTACTCTAAAACAGATAAGAACGAAAACCTAAGAGAGGACAAAAGTTTTATTTCTTTTCTTTTAATATATATATTGGACGTTTTTTAACTTCCATGAAAATCTTACCAATATATTTACCAACAATTCCTAAACAAAGTAATTGAATTCCGCCGATAAACAAGAAGATGCAGACCATGGATGCCCAGCCGAATGCAGAACCACCATAAAGTAATTTGCGGATAATCACAAAGATAATTCCAATGACTGATCCAATTGATGATAATAATCCGACATATGAAGCGATGTTCAATGGAGTTTGAGAGAAGGAAACAATTCCGTCAATTGAGTATTTCAACAAACTCCAGAAATTCCAACTAGTTTTACCAGCAACACGTTCTTGATTAGTATATTCAAGATACTTGGTTTTGAAACCAACCCAACTGAAGATTCCCTTTGAGAAACGATTGTATTCGCTCATTGATAAAATTGCATCTACCATTTGCCGCGTCATTAAGCGATAATCTCGGGCACCATCTACAATTTCGGTATCTGAAATTGTATTGATTAATTTGTAGAAAAGATGAGCAAAGAATGAACGAATTGGAGGTTCGCCTTTACGATTTACACGACGAGTACCTACACAATCATATTCGCCAGATTCTAAATAACCAAGCATTTTTGGCAATAATTCTGGAGGATCTTGCAAATCAACGTCCATTACTGCAACATAGTCACCAGTTGCCTGTTGTAAACCGCAGTATAAACCGGCTTCTTTGCCAAAATTTCGTGAAAATGAAGCATAGTGAACATGTGATGGATCTTTTTGCTGTAATTTGCGTAATTCAGCTAAAGTATTATCAGTTGAACCATCATCAATAAACCAATATTCTAACTCAATCCCAGGCAATTGTGGAGCAACTTTTTCCACAGCATCATAAAACAATGGAATGGATTCTTCTTCACAATAACAAGGAACGATAATTGATAATTTCTTTGTCATTTGATTACTCCTCTAATTTAGCAACTAATTCATCTGCAAATTCATCTAAAGTTGCCAAATCTTCATCAGTATCAGGTGAAAGATTGATTTTGACATCTTTTGCACCTTGAGTAGCACCGGCAGCCTTTAGTACGCGACTGAATTCATCGACTGCCGTACAGTAATATTCACCGTAGAAAGTATCGCCAGAACCAGCAACCCCATAAATTTTTCCGCTTAAATCAATTTCTTGTAAATCTTCGAAAAAGTCCATACCTTCATCAGGTAAATTACCTTCATCATAAGTATAAGGACATACTACACAAATGTCAGCTTCTTCAAAATCACTGACATCAGCCTGTGAAATTTCATCAACTTGAACATCTAAACCGTGATCTTCAAGATTTTCTGCAATAATGTCTGCAATGTCTTCATTATTGCCGGTAATCGTTGCAAAAACAACTTCAGCTTTTGCCACAATCAACGCTCCTTTCCGTTAAACATTTGCTTTAATTATATCAAATTTCATTGAAAGATAGTATAGAATGCTAACTGAATTTAACGAATATCAAGATTTTGGGGTATAATAAAACCGATTAGTGTAAAAAGACGGGAGGAAATCAAATGATTACATTGAAATCACCGCGTGAAATTAAAGAAATGGCGGTTTCAGGTGCCATTTTAGCTGGCATGCATATTGGTTTGCGCGATATTATCAAACCAGGTGTTTCAAGCTGGGAAGTTGAAAAATTTGCACGTAAATATTTCAAAGAACATGATGCTATTCCAGAACAAATTGGCTTTGAAGGATATAAATATGCAACTTGTGTAAGTGTGAATGACGAAATTTGCCACGCATTTCCACGGAAAGATTTAATTTTTAAAGAAGGCGACTTAGTTAAGGTCGATACTGTTGTAAATTATCATGGGGCAATGAGCGACTCTTGCTGGAGTTACGTTGTCGGCAAGCCTTCACCAGAAGTAGAGCGGTTAATGGAAGTTACTAAAAAAGCCCTTTATCTTGGAATTGACCAAGCTCAAGTCGGCAATCGCTTAGGTGATATTGGTTACGCTATCCAACATTACACTGAAGATGAAAATGGATATGGTGATGTGCGTGAATTCGTTGGTCATGGAATTGGACCTACAATGCATGAATCGCCTAATGTACCGCACTATGGCGAAAAAAGCAAGGGAATTCGGTTGCGTGAAGGAATGACAATTACCATTGAACCAATGATTAATACCGGTACATGGCAAGCAGTTATGGATGATCCAAATGGTTGGACTGCTCGAACAGCGGATGGCGGATTATCATGCCAATATGAACACACAATTGTCATTACTAAAGATGGCCCAAAGATTTTAACATCTCAAGATCCTTCAATGGATGAAAAATATTTATACAAATTTAAATAAGACTAGTTTTATTTTTATTTTGAATTATACCAATTAAGTTAGAATCCCATAATTTGTGGAAATTATGGGATTCTTGTTTCTTTACCACTGTAAACAAGCTTACGGATTTTAACGATTGAAAATAAGGATTTCCTTATCAAAATTTAGAATTTACTTGTCAAACGTTGATTTACTGGTATAATTAACCTAGATATTTAGTTATCTTTTTTAGAGAATACATACCAATAAGTAGATAAGGGGTATAACTATGAAAGTTAGAAAAGCTGTTATTCCTGCAGCTGGTTTAGGTACTCGTTTCTTACCAGCTACAAAAGCTTTAGCTAAGGAAATGTTCCCAATTATTGATAAGCCAACAATTCAATACATTGTTGAAGAAGCTCGCAAGTCAGGAATTGAAGATATTTTAGTTGTTACTGGAAAGGGCAAACGTCCAATTGAAGATCACTTTGACTCAGTTCCAGAACTTGAACAAAATCTTACTGCTAAAGGTAAAACTGGTTTATTGAAGTTAGTTCAACAAACAACTGATATTAACTTATACTTCATTCGTCAATCACATCCACGTGGTTTAGGTGATGCTGTATTAATGGCTAAGGACTTTGTTGGTAACGAACCATTTGTTGTTATGCTTGGTGACGATATCATGGAAGACAAGGTTCCTTTGACAAAACAATTGATCGATCGTTATGAAGAAACACATGCTTCAACATTAGCAGTTATGAAAGTTCCGCATGAAGAAGTAAATAAATATGGGGTTATTGATCCTGCTACAGAAACAAAGCCAGGTTTGTTTGACGTAAATCAATTCGTTGAAAAGCCAGATGTTGACAAAGCCCCTTCTGATTTAGCAATCATTGGTCGTTACTTGTTAACACCTGAAATTTTTGACATGTTGGAAACTCAAAAGCCAGGTGCTGGTAATGAAATTCAATTGACAGATGCAATTGATCGTTTGAACCAAATTCAACGTGTATTTGCACATGAATTCAAGGGTGAACGTTTCGATGTCGGTTACAAGTTCGGCTACTTGAAGACTTCAATTCAATTTGGCTTGAAGCATCCAGAAGTTAGCGATGACTTGAAGGCTTACATCAAGGAACTAGCAAGCAAGCTTAAATAATTAAATATTTATGGGAAAATAAAACATCTTATGAAAAAAAGCGGGTATGCCGTAAGGGAAAACCAGATTAATCACAAAAGATTGGTTTGGCAAATTTCAAACTTATAGGTATACCCGTTTGTTTTGGAACGATGTTGAGAATATAAAATAAAGAGGTTGTCACATCAGTCCAACCTCTTTATTTTATGAATAGGCAATTTAGCAAAATAATTTTGTAAAGAGAATTTAAAATAATAACTTGTAAATTAGTGGTTAAATAGTCTATGTCTAATAAATTAGAGAGTTAAATGTTAATCGATTACTCTCTTATGCTAAAGGAATTAGTGAAATGAAAAAGCTCGGATGCAAATGTAAGGCCTTTTTTAAAGCGGTCTTAAGCAAAACAATCCAAGGCGATATTTTTAATACAGCAATTATTGTTACATATTTTGTATTGTTAACGATTGTACCGATTGTGATTTTTATTGGAAATATTTTGCCAATGATGCATATTAATGCAGCAAAGATTATGCCATATTTGAATGTGGCATTGCCGGAACCAATTTATAATTTTTTGGGACCGATTGTACGAAAATTCTTAACTCATGGATCTGGAGGAGTAGCTTCATTCTCAATGCTGTTTACATTGTGGGCAGGTAGCCGTGCCATTAATGCTTTAAAACGCTCTATGAATCAAATTTTTGGAGTGGGAGACTCGCAAGATTTTATTGCAACTACTATTTTATCCATATTAATTACGATTAGTTTTGGAGCATTACTGGTTACAGTCTTTGTGATTTACAGTTTTGGACAAATTGTTTTGGAATACTTAACTCCAATTTTCCAATTACCATTGAGTTATTTGGAAATTTTCCTGAAATATCGATGGTCGGTTACATTTATTATCATTTTTATTATTTTATGTTTATTGTATATCGTCTTGCCAAATGTTAAGGTCCACTGGTTATCAGTTTGGCCAGGGGCATTAATTGCCTCATTAGGATGGATGGCATTGACTGGGATTTTTACGATTTATGTTAAATATTTTGCATATCGTGTTTTAAGTTATGGTACATTAGGAACATTCTTAGTGTTGCTTTTCTGGATGAATTATTCCAATTTGATAATTCTCTTTGGCGCGATTGTGAATGCCTTTATTGAGGAGCAACGTTACGGTACGGTTGTACCTAAGGAGCATAAATTTGGTAAAAAAGTACGGCAAAAAGTACATGAAAAACATATTGAAAAGATTAATAATGCAAAATAATATAAAGTGTGATAAAACACAAAAAACGGGTATGTTGTAAGGGAAGAACGCTCGAATTACTAAGTATTGATTCGAAGTTTTTTTGAACTTACAAACATGCCCGTTTGTTTTTATTATATTTTAGATTATTTGCTCATCAATAAAACGATTAATATCATCCAGATTAAATCCTTTACGATATAGCGCCATTTTAACTTTTTGATTGCGCTGTGCATTTGGTAATTTAGCATACTTTTTCCAATATTTTGCACCAATTTTTTGTAACTGTGCTTGTTCCTGTTTCTCATCCTTTTCAAAATTTTGCATAGTGAAAGCCTCATTAATTAAGCCTGAATTAAATCCTTTTGTTAGCAATGCTTTTTTTGCTTTTTGAATTTGGTTTTTAAAAGCTTCGCGTTGATATTTGTGCATTAATTTAGGAATCAAGTGCGCTAAAGTTTCAAGTTGCATTTGAGTGGAATATTCAGTTAACGCTTCATCAATTTCATTTTCGAGGACGCCTTTTTTTCTTAGGTTTTGTCGAATGACACGCGGTCCTTTGTCAGATGTGCGTGCTATTGTTCTGGTATAACTTTTGGCGTATTCAAGATCATTAATTAAGTTTTGTTCCCGCAATTTTTTAAGAGTAGGTTCAATTTCAAATTCAGTAAAATCGTGCTTAACTAAATAATCAATGATCTCCTTTTCAGTGCGCAGTTGATATGAAAGAAAATCTAAGGCTTTATTGTATGCTTTTGCAATTTGTTCTGCATTTGTAATGGCTTTAATTTCTTGCTTAGTGATTTCCTGGCCTTTATGCAATTGATATTTGATCAAAACTTCTTCGCTTACAGGAAAACGATATTGACCATCGATAAAAATATTGTAGCGGCCTTTTCTTTTTTGAGCTTGAATGGCGGTGATTTTTTCCATCTTTATCCTCCTTTGTTTTTTCTTTGTATTTCTATTATAACAAGCATGCTATAATTATTCTGTCGGAAAGCAGAAAGGAATAAAAAGCAATGAATGTAAAAGTTAAACTTAACCAAATAATTCAATTAAAAATAAAAAAATTAGGAATTAACGGCGAAGGAATCGGGTATTACCAGCGCAAAATTGTTTTTGTTCCCGGTGCATTACCAAATGAAATGGTAAAAGTGAAAATTACCGATATTCGTCCTAAATATTTATCTGCGAAATTAATTAAGGTATTAAAAGCCAGTAAAGAACGGGTTGACCCCCGTGATAAATATGAAGTTGGAGGAATTGAACTCGAAAATTTGGCATATCCAGCCCAATTGAAATTTAAACAAGATTTGATTCAACAGGCATTAAATAAATTTGAGCCTCAAGGATATCAACATTATGATGTGCGTCCAACTATTGGAATGGAATATCCATATGAATATCGAAACAAGGCCCAGTTTCAAGTACGAAAAATGAAAGACGGTACCATTAAAGCTGGCTTGTATCAGGCTAATTCACATTACTTAGTTGACTTGCCAACATTTAGTACACAAATGCCTTTGACTATGAAAATTATGCGAACAATTGTGCAGTTATTAAAGAAATGGAATGTTTCAATTTATGATGAAAAACGAAACCAAGGCAATGTAAAAACGATTGTGATTCGGCAATCTGCTGCATTTGACCAAGTTCAAGTGGTTTTTGTAACCAATCAGCGTGCATTTCCGCAAAAGAACGATTTAATTGTAAGTTTGCAGCGAACATATCCTCAGATTGTATCAATTATGCAAAATGTAAATCCGGGACGCAAATCATTGGTTTGGGGAACGGAAACTTTTCGTTTAGCAGGCAAAGATACGATTGATGAGCAATTGGGCAATGTAAAATTTAAGTTGTCAGCAAGAGCCTTTTTTCAATTAAATCCGCAACAAACTTTGAAATTGTATGATGAAGTAAAACAGGCTTTGGATTTGCATCCGGATGAAACTTTAGTAGATGCCTATTGCGGAGTAGGGACAATTGGATTATATGTGGGACAAAATGCCAAGCAGATTCGCGGAATGGATATTATTCCTGAATCAATTGCTGATGCTCAACAAAATGCGCAAATGTCTGGAATTAAGAATGTGCATTATGAAACGGGAACAGCAGAAGAGTTGATGACCAAGTGGGCGAAGAATGGATTTGTACCGGATGCATTGGTAGTTGATCCGCCACGGACAGGTTTGGACAAACAATTAGTTGAAACCATTCATCAATACCAACCGCAAAAATTTGTATATGTTTCATGTAATCCATCAACATTAGCCCGTGATTTAGTAAAATTAGTGCGTGATTATGAAGTCGAATATATTCAATCGATTGATATGTTCCCACAAACAGCAAGGTGTGAAGCAATTGTTAAATTTAAGAAGAAATAAATTTAGTAAGATATGGCTGGCGATTATTTTGGGTATTGTGTTAATGACTAGTCAAATTAAAGTTAATGCTGCGAACTTGAGTACGCCTAAATTACATTCATTTGATGAAAATGTTAATCAGATTAAAGGAACTGCGACTGAAAAACTGATTAATCAGCAAGTTCAAAAGCGCGATTTTATTGGAACAGTAACTTTAGTAAAAAATGGACATTTAGTATATCAACAAGGCTTCGGGTATGCTAATCGAAACAAAAATTTAAAGAACTCAGGGAACACGACTTTCCAAATTGCATCGATTCAGAAAGGTGTAACGGCAATGTTGTTGAAAAAAGCAGCACTTGCTAATCACTTTAGTTTGGATGCACCATTAAGCAAATTTTATCCGCAAATTAAAAATGCTAATTTAGTAACTTTACGTGATTTATTGACGATGACTTCTGGAATATTGATTCAGCCGTTACCGCGAATAAAAATGTCTGATCAGCAATTTTTAGACTATACCGTAAAACATACTAAAATTTTAAAATCGCACGTTGGTAATTTACAATATCAACCAGTTAACTTTGTCTTACTAGCAGGAATTGTACAAAAGGAAACAAAGGAAGGATATTACCAAGCTTTTAAGAAAGAAATTCAAGAACCGTTGAAATTAACTAACACTTATTTTTACCAAGAAATGAAATCTCATGAATATCAGCAAGCACAAGGATATCATTTTAGTAGAAATAATCCGTATCGAATATATTCTGAACCAGAATACGGATATACTGATCAATTAGGGACAGGTAATCTCTATATGTCAAATGGCGATTTGTATCAAATGCTGCATGCCTTTTTAACGGCAAAGTTATTGACACCTGAACAAACGGCAAATCTATATTCAACTGGTAAGACGAGGTCGGATTATGAAGCTGGATTGTATCCATTAAACCAGAAAATGCCAGAATTGATGGGAAAGCAATATGCTGGTTATCATTTCCATGGGGCAGAATTCGGCTTTGAAACCGTTGGCGATATTTCAAAGGATGGACAAACTGCTGTAATTTTTGCATCTAATTCTGCCAACCGGCCAGCTAATAATGATTATCATCTAGACGTACCGGTATATAAGCAATTGATTGATGATAACAAAATTTTTTAGGAATTTTGTATAATCTTTGGTATAATATCTGTTGATGATTCGGTGTAATCCAACACCTGTGTTTATAGAAAGCAGGTTTAATATGCGTCATTCAAAAGGACCAAAGGAAGGCGAGTTTATTACCATTAAAAGTTATAAACACGACGGTAGTTTGCATCGAACATGGCGGGATACGATGGTACTTAAGACTAGTGATAATGCAATCATTGGGTGTAACGATCATACATTAGTGACTGAAGCAGATGGTCGCAGATGGGTGACTCGGGAACCGGCTTTGATTTATTTTCATAGACATTACTGGTTTAATATTGTAACGATGATTCGGGACAATGGGGTTTCATATTATTGTAATTTAGCATCGCCTTCTGTATTGGATCGGGAAGCATTAAAATACATTGATTACGATTTAGATGTTAAGGTTTTTCCGAATGGAGAAAAAAGGCTGCTCGATGTAGATGAATATGAAGAACATGGTAAAAAATGGCATTACTCAAGAGAAATTGACAGGATTTTGAAACATAATGTTTTAACATTGGTTGATTGGATCAATAATGGTAAGGGTCCGTTTTCGAAAGAGTATGTTGAAATCTGGTATAATAGGTACTTAGAGTTGTCGCGCCGACAGTAAATACCGGTTTATAACTCGAAATGAGGCTGTGACAGAAGTGTTGCAGCTTCTTTTTTTGAAAATAACCGTTTTACAAATTACACTTTTAGGAGGAAAAAGATGTTTTTTAACGAACAGCGCAAAAAGAAGCTAATGTTTTGGTCAGCTGAATTATTGCTTTTAGCAGCGTTAATTTTTGTTTTTACAAAAATTCAGTTTGTTTTTAGTCCTGTTTTTACATTCTTCCAAACATTATTTGCTCCGTTTTTGCTTGCTGGATTTTTATTTTATCTATTAAATCCGCTTGTGAATGCTTTAACACGGATTAAGATTAAGAAATTTAAAGTTAAGCGGCCGCTAGCAATTGCAGTTGTATTTTTACTGCTGATCTCGATTTTAGCGTTGATTATTTCATTTTTCATTCCAAGATTAGTTGAGCAGATTAAATCATTGGTAATTGGACTGCCAGGATACTTGCAAGAATTACAGCATTTTTTAACTAAAATGCTCAATAATTCTAATGCTGCCTGGTTGCAAAAGGTCGATATTCACTCATACTTTAATAAGTTTGAAGGTTCCTTAACTTCAATGCTGAAAGGATTTATTGTTTCACTAACAAGTTCACTTGGATCAGTTATTGGAACGATTACTAATGTAACCGTTACTGCAGTTACAGTTCCGTTTATTTTGTTCTACATGTTAAAAGATGGAGAAAAACTTGTTCCTGCAGTTCAACGGATATTTCCAAAGCACAATCAAGGTAAAGTAGCCAGCTTAATGCACGATTTAAGTTATACTTTATCACGTTATATTTCAGGTCAAATGATTGAATGCTTATTCGTTGGGACATTTTCTGCAATTGGATATAGTTTAACGGGGATTCCGTATGCTTTGTTAGTTGGTTTATTTGCTGGATTAACGAATATTATTCCATATTTGGGACCATACATTGGATTGATGCCGGCATTATTCTTGGCATTTTCAAAATCATTAACAACTGTATTTTGGGTAATTGTAGTATGTATTGTAGTTCAACAACTAGATGGCAATTTAGTTTATCCAAATGTAATTGGTAAATCATTGAATTTACATCCATTAACAATTATCATTATCTTGTTAGTTGCTGGAAATATTGCTGGTTTACTAGGAATGATTTTAGGGGTTCCACTGTATGCTGTATCTAAAGTGGTAATTAAATTTATTTATAATATTGCTAAAATTCAAGATACAAAGCCAAGTTCAAATGAACAAAAAATGGAAGATTAGCCATAATAATTGCTGAAAGGCTATTTTTATGATAATTTAATCATTAGATATATACCGAAAAAGATAGGATGAATAACATGACGAAAAAAATTGCAGTTTTGGGTGCTGGTTCATGGGGCAGCATTTTAGCAAGTGTTCTTGTTCAAAATGGTAACCAAGTAATGTTATGGACCAATTCTGAAGCACAAGCAAAAGAGTTAAATGAAAAGCATACAAATGAGCATTATATTCATGATTACACATATCCAGAAGCATTAAAAACTACTTTGGATTTGAAAGAAGCAGTTACGGATGCAGATTTTGTATTATTTGCCGTTCCAACTAAAGTTATTCGGCCGGTTGCACAACAATTAGTTGAAGTATTAAAGGAATTACAAATTAAACCAATTTTGATTCACGCAAGCAAAGGTTTGGAATTAGGCACACATAAGCGTTTGTCTCAAGTTATTACTGAAGAAGTTCCAGAAGAATATCGTTCAGGAATGGTTGTCTTTTCAGGTCCAAGTCATGCTGAAGAAGTTGCCAACAAGGATATTACATTAATCACAGCAGCAAGTGAAAATCTTGAAGATGCTCATGCAGTGCAAAAAATCTTCATGAATAAATATTTGAGAATTTATACTAATTCAGATGTTATCGGCGTTGAAGTTGGAGCTGCATTTAAGAATATCATAGCAATTGGTGCCGGAATTTTGCATGGCTTGAAATACGGTGACGACGCTAAGGCTGCTTTGATGACTCGTGGTTTGGCAGAAATTAGCCGTTTAGGAGTTGCAATGGGTGCTGATCCATTAACATTTATGGGTTTAAGCGGTGTCGGTGATTTAATCGTTACATGTACAAGTGTTCACTCTCGTAACTGGAGATGCGGTAATCAATTAGGACAAGGAAAGAAATTAGATGATATCATTGCTAATATGGGAATGGTAATCGAAGGAATCAATACTTGCAAAGCTGCATATGAATTAAGTCAACAATTAAACTTAAACTTACCAATTTGCGAAGCAATGTACAATGTATTGTATAACGATGCTGATATTCCAACTGAAATTGAAAACTTAATGGAACGTCCAGGTAAGTCAGAAATTGAAGACTATGGTTATCGAGAATAAATTAAAAAGCTGAGAATAGATAAGAGGCTGTAACAAAGGTGTTGCAGCCCCTTATTTTGCAATCATTAAGATTAGGCTACTCTTGAAAGAAAGATAAGAATTTTGTAGTATTATTTTTAGAACAAATCATGATTAGGTGAAATAATGGGAAAATTAGAAATTAAGTATATTACAAAGGAATTGCCACTCACACTTGATAAAAAAGCGGTAAAGAAAAGTAAAGGGAAAAAGAAAAAGGATGAAGAGCAGCATTTATGGGTTTTACGCGGGGTTAATTTAAACATTAATGATGGTGAAGCTATCGGAATCGTAGGAACAAATGGTTCTGGAAAGTCAGCTTTAATGCGTATCATTGCAGGAAAGGAAGAACAGACAACTGGTTTTATTACTAGCAGAGCAAAGATTACATATGCAGGCACTCAGGATGCTTTAGATTCTGATTTAACTGGACTTGAAAATATTCGGCAAGCAATTACAGATTCTGGAATTGATGATTTTAAATCAGATCATATTATTAATGCAATTTTGAATTTTACTGAATTAGGTGAATGGATTTATACTCCAGTAAAAGAATATTCAACTGCGCAGTATGCACGGCTTTCTATTGGAATTGCAATGTATTTAGAGCCGGATTTGGTATTATTAGATAATGTTTTTGGAATTTTAGATCAGCCATTTTATTTGAAGACCTCAAATAAAGTTCAGGAATTAAAGGATAAGGGTGTTTCATTCTTAATTGCGGATTCTAAAAGTATTGTAGTAGAAGGTTTCTGTGAACGGGCATTATGGTTGCAATATGGTGAAGTACAAGATTTTGGTCCTACTCAATCTGTAGTGCAACAGTATAATTATTCATTAGATTGGTTTAATGCATTAACTCATCCGGAAAAGAATGATTTTATTGCGAAAAAACAACAAGAACAGATGGATTTCAATATTGACAGTGTCTATGAAGAATTTAAGATTGAACAGTTCAAGCATGGATATACTCGAAAAGATGAACCACGGATGCGTAAGGCTTTCTTTGTAGATAAAGGAGTAGATCCAGTATATTTGGATCAGCAGGCAAAGAAACAACCTAAGAAAAAGAAGAAACGCAAGTGGCCTAAAGTATTGTTTGTATTAATTTTGTTAGCAGTGTTAATATTAGGTGCCGGTTATGTATTATCAACACAACATGCTAAGAAAAAGAGTACAGCAGCATCTTCAACAATTTCTGTGAGCCTTGCCCAATCTTCAAGTCAAACTAAGTCAAGCAGCACAAAGGTTTCAAATCAAACTTCAACAGTTAAGATTGTTGCTCAAAAAGATGAAAGTTTAACAGATTTGGCAAAACAATACGGTACGACTGAACAAAAATTACAAGAGTTGAATCATTTAGGTTCAAATCAAAACGTCAAAAAGGGACAAACGTTAATTGCTCCTAAAAAATAGAGGTGGAATAAATTAGTATGATGGATCAAAAAGAATTGGCATCCGAAATCAATAAGCGACGGACTTTCGCTATTATTTCTCACCCGGATGCAGGAAAAACAACAATTACTGAACAACTGTTATTGTTTGGGGGAGTTGTCCGTCAAGCAGGAACAGTTAAAGGAAAGAAAACTGGTAATTTTGCCAAATCAGATTGGATGGAAATTGAAAAGAAACGTGGAATTTCTGTAACTAGTTCTGTGATGCAATTTGATTATGCTGGCAAACGAATTAATATTTTGGATACGCCAGGACACGAAGATTTTTCTGAAGATACATATCGGACATTGATGGCGGTTGACTCTGCAGTGATGGTCATTGACTCTGCAAAAGGGATTGAACCGCAAACTAAGAAATTATTCCAAATTTGTAAAATGCGGGGAATTCCTATTTTTACCTTTATGAATAAGCTTGATCGGGATGGTCGTGAACCATTAGATTTGATTGCTGAATTAGAAGAAACCTTAGGTATCGAAGCTTATCCAATGAATTGGCCAATTGGAATGGGAAAAGGTTTAAAAGGACTTTACGACATTTATAATAATCGAATCGAGCTTTATCAACGTGAAGATCAAGGTGAGAAGTTCTTGCCATTAGACAATGAAGGTAAATTAGCAGTTGATGATCCTTTAAAAGAGGAAAGTATCTATGATCAAGTTTTAGAAGATGTTGATTTGATTAAGAACGCTGGAAACGAATTTGATGAAGCAAAAATTGCAACAGGTGATTTAACTCCAGTTTTCTTTGGTTCAGCATTGACAAACTTTGGTGTTAAGACATTTTTGGATGCATATTTGCAATTTGCACCCGCTCCATCAGCACATAAGACAGCTAATGGCGGTGAAGTTGAACCAATTCAAAAAGATTTTAGTGGTTTTATTTTTAAGATTCAAGCAAATATGAATCCTAACCACCGTGATCGGATTGCCTTCGTCAGAATTTGTTCAGGTGAATTTGATCGTGGGATGGATGTTCATCTCGAACGAACCGGGAAAAAGATTCGCTTATCAAATTCTACTCAATTTATGGCTGATTCACGAGAAACAGTTGAAAATGCAGTTGCTGGCGACATTATTGGATTATATGATACTGGTAATTTTCAAATTGGAGATACAATTTATACTGGTAAGAAGAAAGTTAAATTTGAAAAACTGCCACAATTTACTCCTGAACTATTTGTACGAGTTTCACCTAAAAATGTGATGAAGCAGAAGTCATATCATAAAGGCATTCAACAATTAGTCCAAGAAGGGGCAGTTCAACTTTATCGTTCATATAGTACAGGTGATTATATTCTTGGTGCGGTTGGTCAATTGCAATTTGAAGTTTTCCAATTCCGAATGCAAAATGAATATAATTCAGAAGTTGTAATGACGCCAATGGGACATAAAATTGCTCGTTGGATTGATCCAGAACAACTTGATGAAAAGATGTCCAGTTCACGTAATATTTTAGTAAAGGATAGCAATGATGAACCATTGTTCTTATTTGAAAACGAATTTGCAGAAAGATGGTTTGAAGATAAATATCCAGATGTTAAGTTAACTGCAAAATTATAATAAAAAAGAATGTGTCGTGCGACACATTCTTTTTTTACCTTTAAAATCGTCCTTGTTCTTGGGCAACTTTATGTTCAATATCTAAATCAAGGTATTGACGAATTGTCCATCCACGACCATCTAGGTTAAACCATTGCATTTCACGGCCGCCTTGACGTTCCGTAATCGTTACAATTGAGCCATCTTCAATTGAATCAACCGGATTACCAAATGGTCGATCATATAATGTCAGTTTCTTTCCAGGTACAAAGTCAACAATGGCTTGCACATTCAAATTGATTGAGAATTGGTATCCTTCAGTGGAAGCAACTGAATATTGTGGAAGAGAGTCCACAAATTGAACTTTGTCATAATCTTCTTGAATCCAGAGATTACCGCCTAAGCAGTGCCATCTTTCACCATTTGTTAAATGAACTGATTCAAAGACTTGCCATACAGTTCCTTCTGCTAAAGTTACGTAAGTATCATTTCCTTTAGGTGCATCGTAACCTGGTTGAGAAACTTTCATTTTAAGGTACTTAACATTAAAATCGACTTCTTTCCAAGTAGCATCGCGATAGTAATATGTAACTACTTGTTGTTTATCAGTGAAGTTTCCCTTTACATTTCCTTCAGCCCGTAAAAGATTATATCCGATAAAATCGGGTGGAGTTAATGAATATTTTTCTTCAACTTTTCCAGAAACAAAGCGAGGTTTACCTAACATATGTAAATCATCAATATCTTGACTGAAGAGCCAAATATTAGCCCCACTTTGTCGACGATAGGTAAGAGTAATTGATCCATATGGTTCAACGAAAACTGATGTAAATCCGTTAATGTTAATTAAATCATAGTGATCGAATTCTTTAAATTTAAAATTAATGGCTTCACCACGTTTTCCAGAAATAATTTGCGGTGAACTTAAACTATTATGATTTTCATCTTGGTAAATAATAATGATTGTTGAATCTTGATGAGTTGAAGCTTTCTTCAATTCCTGTTTAACTGAAGGTGATTGTTCAAAATGTTCTTCAGGAGTCAACGGATGTTTTTCAGAAGAAATGTCATTCTCGTTTTCAGACTTAACTTCAGATTTTTCGCTTGTATCTCTATCAGCTACAGGTTGATCTAAAGTCGTTTCTGCTTCAGTTGACACTGCAGGTTTTTCATCATTATTTTCAGATACTGACTGTTTTTCAGTTGCATTAGTTTCAGTTTCATCTTGATTGGATGACTTAAAGGATGCATGTTGCTTATTTTCAGTTGCAGTTTCTGTTTTAGTAGAATCGACTAAGTTTTTTGAATCTGATGTTACTTGTGCTTGAGTAGTATCAACTGATCGTTCAAAATTGTGACGATGCATCCGTTTCCGGTTGGCTCGCCGATTATTAAATGAACGAATTTTTTTCATAAACTTAAATGCCATTTTTTCACCTCCTAAATTAATAGTTATCCTTTCTAATTATAACGTAAAATGCGATTTTTTTTAACAGAAAATTGTAGAAATTCAAAAAAGGCTGGAATTTTTGAAATGTCATCAAAATTGTTGCTTCTTATGCAACAATTTAGGACACTTCACCTCATCCCAGTCTCCTTCTTTTAAACTTTAAATTATAGTACTTTGCGTGTTTTAATGTTCAATACTGATTTCAACTAACTTCTTTTCGTTAGTAATGTTAGCTTCGCTTGCCTTATCTCCCAATAACTTATCAGTAACAAAGTTAACTTCTTTATCAGTAATTGGACGAACCTTATTTGAAATTACGATTTCCGCAGTATCACGTTTCTTTTTGTAAACAACTTTTGAGTTTCCTAAAGTGTATACCTTAATAAAGTGAGCTGAGGATTGAAGCAACTCTTGGCTAATCACACGAGCATAACTATTTGTAACATCAATAAGTTGCATAATAATTCCTCCTTACTTCTGATTCCATTAATATTATACCGTAATAATGTTGATTTCAGCTAGTCAGAAGATAATTTATTAATAAAAATCTAACGGAATAAAAAAACGAGATTGAACATAAATTCCAATCTCGTTTTTTGTCATGTTTTCAAAATAAAAAACTATTTATTTTCTTCCTTGCCGATTTTAATTTCATCACTTTCAAGTTTAGCAACAAAATGCTTTACATCAGGGTGATCTAGATAGTAATCAGCTACTTTATCTTCAATTTGTTCTTGAATTACTCGCCGTAATGGACGGGCACCCATCTTAGGATCGTAACCTAATTCAACTAGCTTATCAGCAACTGGAGCAGTTACATGAATTGTCAAACCTTGTTGAGCAAGCATTTGATTTACATCTTTCAACATTAAGTTGACGATCTTATTCAAATCTTCCTTTGATAATGGATTAAATTCAACAATATCATCAAAACGATTTAAGAATTCTGGCTTGAAGTAATTTGTTAATCGATTCATGATTGAATTTGATTTTCCAGCACTATCGGCTCCAAAACCAACATTGACAACTGAATCGCCGCTTCCAGCATTAGAAGTCATGATAATGATTGTATCTTTAAATGAAACGGTTCGACCTTGAGAATCAGTCAAGCGGCCATCATCTAAGATTTGCAAGAACATATGCATTACATCTGGATGAGCCTTTTCAACTTCATCAAGTAAAATCAAACTGTATGGATGACGCCGAACCTGTTCAGTTAATTGACCAGCTTCTTCATAACCCACGTATCCTGGAGGTGAACCAATTAATTTAGAAACTGAGTGCTTTTCCATGTATTCACTCATATCAAAGCGAATCATGGCATCTTCAGTTCCGAATAATTCACGAGCCAATTGCTTAGCAGTTTCAGTTTTACCTACACCAGTTGGGCCAACAAATAAGAATGATCCGATAGGGCGACCAGATTTATTGAAGCCAATCCGATTCCGGCGAATTGCCCGAGCAACTTTATCAACTGCTTCATCTTGACCAATTACATGTGCTTCAAGAGATTTACTCAAATTCTTCAATTGTTCTTTTTCCTTGGCTTTCAATTCACCAACTGGAATTCCAGTCTTTTCTTCGACAATTTTTTCCATGTCTTTTTCAGTGACTGTTGGAACATTTTCATCGTCTACACTGTCTTGTTTCATTTTTTCAAAACGATTTACTTGGTCACGATAATATGCAGCTTTTTCGTAATCTTCTTCTTTTAAAGCAGATTGCTTTTGTTCTTCTGCATTTTTAATCTTGTCATCAAGTACTTCAGGATCGACTGCTTCAAGAGTCAAGTTCTTTCGTGAACCAGCTTCATCAAGTAAATCGATTGCCTTATCAGGTAAGAAACGATCCTGAATATAACGATCTGAAAGGGTAACTGCAGCCTTTAAAGCCTCTTTTGTATACTTCACATGGTGATATGCTTCATATTTAGATTCGATTCCTTCCAAAATCTTGATAGCTTCTTGAATACTTGGTTCGTCAACTTGAACGGGTTGCAAGCGTCGTGCTAAGGCAGCATCTTTTTCAATTGAACGATATTCATTTAAAGTTGTTGCACCTACCAATTGTAATTCACCGCGTGCGAGGGCAGGTTTCAAGACATTTCCAGCATCCATTCCGCCTTCAGCATTTCCGGCACCTACAATTTCGTGAATTTCGTCGATGAATAAAATAACATTTTTAGCTTCTTTTAGTTCATTCATCAATTGTTGCATTCGTTGTTCGAATTGGCCACGAACGCCAGTGCCTTGAACTAATGAAACGACATCTAAACGAATTACTTTCTTATTAAGTAATTTTTGAGGTACATCGCCATCTACAATTTTTTGTGCTAAACCTTCAACTACAGCTGTTTTACCAACTCCAGCTTCACCAATTAACACAGGGTTATTTTTAGTTCTCCGATTTAAAATTTCGATTACACGTTTAATTTCGGTATCACGACCGATGACAGGATCGATTCGACCTTTGCGAGCTTCTTCCGTTAAGTCTAATCCGTATTGGTCAAGGATTGAGTTGTTTCCGCGATTTCCACCGCGAACACCTTGAGTAGGCGGAACTTGGGCATTTTCATGTTGAGTGCTTCCGTTTCTTGCCATTGCACCGAATAAGTCGTTGAATCCGCCAAAATTAAATGGATCTGGAATTCCATTTTCACTGCCATTAATTTGACCTTTTAATTCGCGATAGCAATTTTGACAGAGATCAATTGATGCTTGGCGACCATTAATACTAGTTGTCAAATGAATGGTTGCAGGATTCTTATGACAATTTTGACATAACATAGACTCACGTCCTTTCCTTCAATTCGTCAAAAGTCAAAATAAATTTGACCAACTTTGACCTTTGTTATTTTCTATTATACAAACTTTCTCAAAAAGTGCAAGTCAAAACTTTGGCTTTTGCATGTTATACTTAGGAATAGTGTAATGAAATGAGGTGAATGTGATGGAAGAAAACTATCAACAGATTTTAGAAGATTTACGTACCGGAAAAATTAAGGAATATGAAGTTGATATGGATCACTTTATGGATTTTCAAAAAGTATTAATGAATTATCAATATAAAAAAAGTGTAATTGGTGAAGCGAAGCGCGGTGGCGGTGCTGTTTATCATTTCGATGATGGAAGCAATTCCAATAATTAAAAAAGCGCTTGCTATTTAATTATTTACATGTTAATATTTATGCATGCGGAACGCCTTTTTTTGTTAGCGTTTTATGAAAACGTGTTCGTAAGAAATTAAGGCCTTCGATAATCAATTAAACTAATACATTATTTTTAAAGGAGCATGATAACTATGGAAAAGAAAGATTTTCACGTAATTGCAGAAACAGGAATTCACGCACGTCCAGCAACATTGTTGGTTCAAACAGCTAGCAAATTCAGTTCAGACATTACATTAACATACAACGATAAGTCAGTTAACTTGAAGTCAATTATGGGTGTTATGTCACTTGGTGTTGGCCAAAATGCAGATGTTACAATCAGTGCAGAAGGCGACGACGAAAAAGACGCAATTGCTGCAATTGATGAAACAATGAAAAAGGAAGGCCTTGCAGAATAATGTCAAAGAAGTTAACGGGGATTGCTGCAAGTGACGGTATTGCTTGTGCTGAAGCATATATGCTTGTAGAACCTGATTTGTCATTTAGTGAAAAAACAATTGACAATCCAGAACAAGAAATTACTCGTTTACATGACGCAATCGATGCCTCAAAGAAAGAACTTGAAACAATTAAGGAAAAGGCAAAACAAAACTTAGGTGAAGAAGAAGCTGAAGTTTTTGAAGCTCACTTAACAATTTTGTCTGATCCTGAAATGATTGGTCAAATTGAAAGTAAAATTAAAGATGATCATGTTAACGCTGAATCAGCATTGAAAGCAGTGACTGATACATTTATTTCAATGTTTGAAGCAATGGAAGACAATGCTTATATGCAAGAACGTGCAGGCGATATTCGCGACGTTACAAAGCGTGTCATGAGTCATTTATTAGGAGTAACTTTACCAAGTCCTGCTTTAATTGATAAAGAAGTTGTAATCGTTGCTCATGATTTGACTCCATCAGATACAGCCCAGCTTGATCGTAAATTTGTTAAGGGATTTGTAACTGATATTGGCGGACGGACATCACACTCCGCAATTATGTCACGGACATTGGAAATCCCTGCTGTTGTTGGTTCAGGTTCAGCAACTCAAGATATCCACGAAGGTGAAAAAGTAATTATCGACGGTATCGAAGGTGAAGTAGTTGTAGATCCTTCTGCTGAAGAAATTGCTGAATATGATCAAAAAGCTAAAGAATTTGCTGATCAAAAAGCTGAATGGGAACGTTTGAAGAACGAAAAATCAGTTACAAAAGATGGCAAAGAAGTTATTTTAGCTGCTAATATCGGTACTCCTAAGGATGTGGATGGTGCAAATGACAACGGCGCTGAAGCGGTTGGTTTGTTCCGCTCAGAGTTCCTATATATGGATGCTACTGAATTACCATCAGAAGATGATCAATTTGAAGCTTATAAAGAAGCTTTGGAAGGCATGAATGGTAAGCAAGTTGTTGTCCGGACAATGGATATCGGTGGCGATAAGGAATTACCTTACTTACCATTACCACAAGAACAAAATCCATTCTTAGGTTACCGTGCTATCCGGATCTGCTTAGATCGTGAAGAAATTTTTAGAACTCAATTACGTGCTTTATTGCGTGCTTCACATTATGGTAAATTGGCAATTATGTTCCCAATGATTGCTACTGTCCAAGAATTTAAGGATGCAAAGGCAATTTTTGAAGAAGAAAAAGCTAAGTTAGTTAAGGAAGGAGTTCCTGTTGCTGACGATATTGAAGTTGGTATGATGATGGAAATCCCAGCAGCTGCAATGCTTGCTGATAAATTGGCTAAGTATGCTGACTTCTTCAGTATTGGAACAAACGACTTGATTCAATATTCAATGGCTGCTGATCGTGGAAATGAACGTGTTTCATACTTATACCAACCAACAAATCCTTCAATTTTGAGATTAGTTAAGAATATTATTGACGCCTCTCATAAGGAAGGTAAGTGGACAGGTATGTGCGGTGAAATGGCTGGCGATCAAACTGCTGTTCCATTGTTACTTGGCCTTGGATTAGATGAGTATTCAATGAGTGCAACTTCAATCTTGAAGACTCGTAGTTTTATTAAGAATCTTTCAACTGAAAAGATGAAAGAGTTAGCTGATAAAGCACTTGATTGTGAAACAGAACAAGAAGTGCAAGCACTTGTAAAAGAATATACAAAATAATTAAATTTGAATAATCAGAGAAAGACTGTGGCGTTTTTGTCATAGTCTTTTTTGTTTTGAAATCCAAGTGAATTTAACATTTGTTAAAAGTTAAATTCCATAAATTTTAGCAAACTATCGTTGAAAAGTGATTTTGAAAATAATATAATAAACACTGACTAATTGAAATGCGAGGGATGCTCGTGAATATTGGAATATTTACGGATACATATTATCCACAAGTAAGTGGTGTAGCAACCTCGATTAAAACCTTACGTACTCAATTGGAACGTCAAGGCCATAATGTGTATATTTTTACAACAACTGATCCTGGAGTTGATAAGAATGTATATGAGCGAAATGTTTTTCGTTTTACCAGCATTCCATTTGTGTCATTTACGGATCGGCGGATTGCAATTCGCGGTGTTCACCGTGCATTGCATATTGCACAAGCATTAAAATTAGATATTATTCATACGCAAACGGAATTTTCACTGGGAGTGATGGGCAAGTTTGTCGCTAAAAAAATGAAAATTCCGTGTGTGCATACGTATCACACAATGTATGAAGATTATCTGCATTACGTGGCAAAAGGAAAACTATTGAAACCGGTTCATGTCAAACAGATTTCACGTTCATTTTTACAAAATATGAGTGGAATCATCGCTCCAAGTCAACGTGTGTTAAATACTTTAAAAGGCTATGGAGTTACTGAACCAATTACAGTTATTCCGACTGGCGTTGATTTGGTTAAATTTAGAAAACCAGATCATACCAATTATCGAAAGCGTTATGGCTTATCGAATGATACACCATTATTATTAACTTTAAGTCGATTAGCCTATGAAAAAGATATTGATCAGTTAATCGATGCATTTGTCAAGATTAAAGAGAAGATTCCGGCAGCTCAATTAATGATTTGCGGAGATGGTCCTGCACGTGAAGACTTGGAAAATCAAGTTAAACAATTGCATTTAACGGATAGTGTGATTTTTACTGGTGAAATAAATAATGATCAAGTAACGCATTATTATCATATGGCAAACTTGTTTGTTTCAACTTCAATTTCTGAATCACAAGGGCTCACCTATAATGAAGCACTTGCATCTGGTTTAAAAGTTGTGACAACTCACAGTCCATATACAGATGAATTGCTTGATCAACCTTGCTTAGGCAAGACATTCTCATCTCTTGATGAATTTGTTGATGATGTTGTTGAATATTTAAAACATCCAC
Source organism: Candidatus Ligilactobacillus excrementigallinarum (assembly GCA_019114385.1). Taxonomy (GTDB): domain Bacteria; phylum Bacillota; class Bacilli; order Lactobacillales; family Lactobacillaceae; genus Ligilactobacillus; species Ligilactobacillus excrementigallinarum. The sequence continues at coordinate 30,395 of DXFP01000017.1, forward strand.
AACAATATGAAAATGAAGAAGTTTTAGATGAAAAATTAACGGCAACTTCAGCAGAATTATTTGGTAAACGAGTGATTGATTTTTATCACCATTGTATTGCTGAATATCAAAAGCAAATTGAGAATTAAATTTAATCAAGGAGAATTTTATGTTAAACATTCATATGTACTCTTCTGCATTAAGTGTCAAAGGTCAAGGAGTTGGAAGTGCTTATGCAGAATTGATTAGATTGTTACAAGAATATTTTCCAGATAAGTTAGAAATTGTCATTAATAAATTAGGAAAAGCGGATATAAGTCATTATCATACGATTGACCCGCTTTTTTATTTAGAGACATTTTTACCTGGAAGAGGAGTTAAGGTGGGTTATGTCCATTTTCTTCCTGAAACAATTGAAGGCAGTTTAAAGTTACCTAAGTTTGCAAAGAAGATTTTTTATAAATATATTATTAGTTTTTATAAGCGGATGGATCAGATTGTGGTCGTTAATCCTGTTTTTGGACAGAAATTATCCAAATACGGTATTCCAACTGAAAAGATTACATACATTCCAAATTTCGTTTCGAAGAAGGAATTTTATCCTGAATCAGCAAGTAAGAAGCATGAAATTCGGCAAAAATTAGGAATTAAAGATGATCAATTTACTGTTATCGGAGTAGGTCAGGTTCAAGAACGTAAAGGTGTTCCAGATTTTATCGAATTGGCACGCAGACATCCTGAAATTCAGTTTATTTGGGTAGGTGGATTTTCATTTGGCAAAATGACAGACGGCTACGATGAATTAAAGCAAGTAGTAGATAATCCGCCGGCAAATTTGCATTTTCCAGGAATTTTGGACCGTAATCAGATGAATGATTATTACAATGCTGCTGATTTATTCTTACTGCCTTCTTATAATGAGCTTTTTCCAATGAGTGTTCTAGAAGCATTTAATGTTGGATTGCCGGTTATGTTGCGCGAATTGGATTTATACCATGCAATTATTGATGGATACTATCAAGGAGCAAGTGATGTTGACGAAATGGATTGCCTTTTAACAAATTTAAGTGGTGACAGTAATCAACTTGAACAACTGAAACAAAAATCTCACGCTGGGGCAGCATATTATTCAGAAGAACGCCTAGCAAAAATTTGGTTAGATTATTACACTAATTTGGTAAAGGATCGAAAATAATGTCAAGAAAAAATAAAATTGTATTAGGGATAATGATTGCAATTGGAGTATGCATTTTTGGGTACTCATTACGGGATGTGCCGATGCACTCCTTATTATTGAATTTAAAAGATTTAAAGTGGTACTGGCTACTAGTAGCTTTTGGATTAATGTTTTTTTCATTAGTTTGTGAAGCTTGGATAGTGCGTTTTTTGTTAAAGAAACGATATCCTGATTTGCGTTGGCGCGATATCTTGCGAGTGCCAATGGTTGAACAACTATTTAACGGAATTACTCCATTTTCATCTGGTGGTCAACCAGCTCAAATTTTAGCTTTAGCACAGACAGGTGTAGATGGTGGACAAGCAACTTCGATCTTACTGATGAAATTTATTGTTTATCAGGCAATGATTGTAGTGAACTTCATTATTTGTATGTTGTTCGGTTTTCATTTGATTGCTTCAAAAATGCATGTGATGGCAGTTTTGATTGCCTTTGGATTTTTAATTCACTTTTCTGTAATTGTGGGTTTATTGATGGTTATGTACTGGAATAAGTTTACCCGTAAATTAGTAGATATTTGTTTGAAACCATTAAAGTGGTTACCAAATAAGGAATTATATCCAAAGTGGAAAAATAAACTGGATGCAAAAATTGACACTTTTTATCAAGAAAGCTTGCGGTTGAAAAAGGATAAAAAGGCGATTTTGAAGATTGCTTTGATTACTCTATTACAATTGATTTTATATTACATCATCCCATACTTCATTATTTTGGCGTTAGGTGTGCATCACGTAAACTTAATTGAAGTCACAACCCTGCATGTTTTGATTGTAATGGTAATTTCATTATTTCCTGTTCCAGGCGGTGCAGGCGGCGCAGAATTTAGTTTTGATGTAATTTTCTCACTATATATTCATTCAAGCAGTAAATTGGTTTTAGCGATGATTTTATGGCGGATTGTAACCTACTACTTTGGTATGTTCCTTGGAATGGTTGCGTTGGTTCAAAAACCACATAAAGTTAAAGCGCGTGAACGTGAGGCTGCTGTTGAAGAAAGTTAAAAGTATCCGAATAATAAATTTGAAGATTAGTAAAGCGGTTGTGACTTAGATCATAACTGCTTTATTTTTTGGAGAAAATGTGCACGCTTAATGTTTATTTTGTTAAAATCTTGTGAATTTCTTTATTTAGTCTATTGTTATTGTGTAAAATTTGCTAAAATGTCAATGGTTCCTTATTTTTTCTGAGGACGAATTAATAAAGAAAGAGGACATAAATATGGAAAATTCTCAACTTGTAGCAATTATTTCACGTTTAGATGCGATGGTTAAGGCTAGCGGCAATGAACCTCAATCACGTCGCTTCGAAAAAGATGGTGATGAACGCGGAGTCGTTACATATAATCCATCAAGTGAAACATTTACATTGGAAGAAGTAGCAACTAAACAACGGTTCGAATTTGACAACATTGATTTAGCTGCACTTGAAATTTTTGATTTATTGGATGATTAATAGTCTAACTTATGATTAAAAAATATGGCATGTTTTGTGTGTCATATCTTTTTTAATATTTTAAATTTGGAGGCATAAAAAATGCGTACAGCATTAAAAAATATCCGAGATTTTTTCAATAAAAAATTAGGATTTTTTGCATTAGTAATTGTACTATTTTGGCTTAAGACGTATATTGCCTATCAAACAGATTTCACATTAGGTGTTTCTGGTACAATTCAGAATATTTTGTTAGTATTTAATCCAATTCCATTTGCTTTGATTCTGTTTGGAATTGCACTTTTCTTCCGTGGAAAAGTATCGTATTGGATTATGATGATTATTGACTGGATTGAATCCATTTGGTTATTTGCAAATATTTTATACTACCGTGAATTTTCAGATTTTATTACGTTAGGGGTAGTTAAGTCAACTGGATCGGTTTCGAATAATTTGGGATTAAGTATTATGAAAATTATTCGGCCAGCGGATTTTTTTGTTTTTATCGATGTGCTTTTGTTAACGATTTTATTATTAACAAAGGTTATTAAAGTTGATAAACGTCCAGTTCGATATCGTCAAGGATTGATTTCTGTTGTTTCAGGAATTATTTTATTTGGATTAAACTTAGGCGTAGCTGATAAAGATCGTCCTCAATTATTAACGCGGACGTTCGATAACAACTATATTGTAAAATACCTAGGAATGAACTTTTACGCAGGATATAATACATATCAAACAATTAAACAGACAGAAACGCGTAAAAATGCTAAAAAGAGTGATTTAGATAAAGCTCTAAAATTTGCCCGTAAAAATTATTTACCGCCTAATATGGAATATTATGGCAAAGAAAAGGGGAAGAATGTCTTTGTAATTCACTTGGAAAGTTTCCAACAATTTATGATTGATTATAAGTGGGATGGCCAAGAAGTTACACCAAATATTAATGCATTTTATCACAATAAGAATACTTTATCTTTTGATAATTTCTTTAATCAAGTTGGACAAGGTAAAACTTCGGATGCTGAAACCATGTTAGAAAATTCATTATATGGATTGCCTTCAGGTTCAGTAATGACTGAATATGGTGGTTCTAATACATTCGATGCAATGCCTGCAATTTTGGATCAACATGGATATACTACAGCATCATTCCACGGGGATGTTGGTAGTTTCTGGAACCGAATTAATACATATAAGGCATGGGGTTATCAATATTTCTTTGATAAGAACTATTTCACAAGTAAAGAGGACTATAATGTCGGCTATGGTTTGAAGGATAAGATTTTCTTGAAACAAGCAGTAAATTATATCCAACAATTACCACAACCATTTTATGCAAAAATTATTACCTTAACGAACCACTATCCATATGAATTGGATAAGCAAAATCAGTCAATTCCAAAAACTAAGACTGGCGATGATACAGTAGATGGTTATGTACAAACTGCTCGTTATCTTGACCAAAGTTTTGGAGAATTTATTAATTATTTGAAGAAGACAGGTTTATACAATAATTCAATGATTGTGGTTTATGGGGATCACTATGGAATTTCTAATAATCACCCTAAGGCAATTG
>DXFP01000018.1 GCA_019114385.1 Candidatus Ligilactobacillus excrementigallinarum
TTATTTTTCTAAAATATCATTTTTATAATTGACCAAAACGAAATTTTTCTTTATCGTTATAGGTGTATTTTCTAACTGATACTTATATCCTTAATATGTCATGGAAACGGTTTATTACCGTTTTTTTATTATAAAGATATAATACAAAAAATTTGTTAAAATGAATATATAGGATACTGAAAGGTGATAAGAAATGAATATTGGAGTAATTTTTGCAGGCGGTGTTGGAAAACGGATGAAAAGTAAGGATTTACCTAAGCAATTTTTAAGACTTCATGACAAACCAATTATTATCCATACGCTAGAAATTTTTGAAAATAGTCCTGAAATTGATGCAATCGTGATTGCATGTGTATCTGATTGGATTGAACATTTACAAAATTTGATTGATAAATTTAATATTACAAAAGTTAAAAAGATTGTTCCGGGTGGAGAAACCGGTCAAGATTCAATTTATAATGGTTTGAAGGCTGCTGAATCAGTAAGCGAATCGGGCGATGATATTGTATTAATTCATGATGGAGTTCGTCCATTGATTAGACAGAAAACAATTCACGACGACATTGCATCTGTGAAAAAACACGGTTCAGCAATTACAAGTGTAAAAGTAAAAGAAACTGTTCTTATTGTAGATGATAATGAAAAGATCGTGGATGTTCCAGACCGTTCTAAATCACGACTTGCAAGAGCACCGCAATGTTTCTATCTAAAAGATATTTTGGAATCACATGAAAAGGCTCGTAAAGAAAATAAACACGATTTTATTGACTCTTGTTCTATGATGCAATATTACGGCCACGAAATGTATCTTGTAGATGGGCCTCAAGAAAATATTAAAGTTACAACTCCAGATGATTTCTATACAATGCGTGCATTACTTGATGCAAGAGAAGATGCACAAATTTATGGATTAGATGAATAAAAAATTATAATATAAATTATTTATCGGCATTTCATTTTCTTTAAAACTTAAGGGTTTTAACAGAATTATTGGGGTGTCTTTTTATTTAAATAAAAAATGGCAATTAAATTTATAGAGGTATAATTGAATGCAAAAAATAATATATAATGGTTGGCTTTGTGGCAATGATAGTTATCCAGCAAAGATAAAAGAAAAATATAAAGATAAAATCAATAAGGAAGTTTTTGGATTCAATCGATTAGCTAAAAAAATAGATGAAGTAGAGTCTAATTGGAATTATATTGAGGAAGAATATAGAGTTAAAGAAAAAGTAGGTGGGAAAAGTATTGCACGAAAACCATGGGATCATTATATAAAAATCAATAATGATGATGTTTTAGTGGAATTTGATGGGTATCAACATTATAAGGAACTTGACAATTATATAAAAGATCAAAAGTATGCTGAGATAGCTCAAAGAATGGGATATAAAGTTGTGAGAATTCCTTTTTTTATCCAGTTAAATAATAAACTAATTGAATATTATTTTGGAATTCAGTTATCAAATATTACAATTGATCATACTTTTCCTCAGGGATTTCGAGTAAATGGAAAAGAAAAAATTCCTGAATTTTTAAACGCAGAAGAAGCGGGTGTAAAAAATTTTGTTAATACGATGAAATATAAATCAATTTTGCCAACTGATTTTTGTATTTTTGGTTTAGAAAGATTTCAAAAAGAAATACTTGATTTATCGAAAAACGGATTTAATAAAGAAGTACAGCAAATTAAGGAAAGTATTGTATGTAGAGCTGAAGATTATGGCTGGGACATAAAATATGCAATGCCTAAAAATATGAAATGGGATTATCAAAGCAATTGATAAAAAATTAAAGATAGTATTTTTGAGGAGTGCTGATAGAGATCAATTTCTTTATCGGTATTTTTTGTTAAATCTACGAATTTGTTATAACTGATATAGAATATGTAAAGAAAATGGGCATAATATTATTGATTCAAATTTTGAAATAAAATATTATGAAAGTGATAAATCATAATACAAGACAATTGATTAAAGATATGGGGATGAAAAAATATGATTAATGACTTTCCACAAGTATTAACAATTGCTGGTTCAGATTGTGATGGGTCAGCTGGGATGCAAGCAGATATGAATACTTTTTTTGCTAGAAAAGTTTATGGTATGTCTGTCTTAACAGCATGTGTTGCTGGTAATTCATTCGGAATTGAAGCAAGTGAAATATTAGATAGCGAATTTATAGAAAAACAATGTGAAGTATTAGATTCGGATTTTAATATTAAAGCTGTTAAGACAGGAATGATGGCAAACTTGAAAACTATAAAAACTGTCATTGATTTGTTGAAAAAATATGATTTTGGGACGCTTGTTGTTGATCCTGTGATAATAACAAAACATGGGAATATGTTGTTAGAAAATGAAGCATATGATGAATTAAAAGAAAATTTACTTCCTCTTGCAGATGTTATTACACCAAATTATTATGAGACTCAAAAAATTACAGGATTAAAACTTGAAAATGAATCTGAAATTAAAAAAGCTGCTCAAATGTTGCAACAAATGGGAGTAAAAAATATTTTATTAAAAGGAGAACATTCGGGTAGTTCAGAAGTTGTTGATGATTTTGTATTACTTGAGAATGGTGAATCATTTTGGCAAACACATAACTATGTTGACACTACTCATATCAATGGTACAGGTGATACACTTTCTGCATGTATTGTTGCAGAGATTGCTAAGGGTAAATCTATAAAAGATGCAATAAAAGCAGCTGAAAATTATACATATCAATGTATTGCTCATCTAATAGATGTTGGACATAAATTTGGTCCAATTAATCATTGGAATTAATGCAAAATATTTTTGCTGTTTATATTCATTTTTTTATTTATAT
>DXFP01000019.1 GCA_019114385.1 Candidatus Ligilactobacillus excrementigallinarum
CAAACGGTAGTTATGTAAACTTAAACTTCCGTTATGCAGATAACTTGGACTTTAAGACATCACTGGTTACAGTTTATGTAAATAATAAGCCAATCGGCAGCAAGCATTTAACTTCGGCGGATGCAAACGACGACCATTTCCGGGTTAAGATTCCAAACAATACGAGTTTGAATAATGCCTTAACGATTCGGGTTGCTTTTGATTTAAACATGAAAGACGAAGATGATAATAGTCAAACACCATGGGCTTATGTCGAAAATGATTCAGACGTTTTTGTCAAATCAGCTGAAAAAGATACAATGCTGTTCAGCAACTATCCATCATGCTTCATCAGTGATAAGACCTTTAATGACATTGGTGTACAGTTGCCAGATAAAATGAATTCAACATACTACCAAGCATTATCAAATATTTTTAGTTTGATTGGAAATTATGCTGAAAGTAATGTTGGCCAAATCAAGTTCTATAAGCATGAAATGACAGATGCTCAAATGCAAAATCATAACATCATTGTTTTGGGAACCCCAGATGATACTTCATTAGTTAAGAAGTTGAATGATGACTTGTACTTCAAATTTAATAAGAAGTTCACCCGGTTTGTTTCAAATGAAAAATTAAGTATTGAATCAACTTATGGAAAACAAATCGGAGCAGTTCAATTGCTGTTCAACCCATATAACAAGAACAATGCAGCATTGATTGTGACGGGAGCAACGCCTAAAGATGTTCAATTGGCTTCAACTCAAATTGATACGCAAGCTCATATTCAAACCTTGAAGGGCGATGGGGCAGTTATTGATAGCGATGGTCAACAATACGCCTTCCGCTTCAAGAAGAAAGCAAGTAATGAACAAAAAGTTTCAATGTTCAAGCGCTTGAAGTCTAATCCACACTTTACAAAATACATGGTCTTAAGTGTAATTGTAATTGCATTGATTGCATTGACGATCTTCTTGTTCATTCGGAAAAATGGTCAAGGAAAGGGGAAGAACAATGGTTAGCTTTAAACGGAAAAAATTAAAAAACGATGACGATTATAAAGAATCTAAGTATCGCGCTTCGATGCAAAGCGACTTAGCATTGATGGCTTTAATTGTCGAAGTAATGGTTATGGTTGTCTTCGATATGTTTGTTGACCGCAACGTGTTATCAAATTTAGGCTGTACTTTGATTGCATTATTTTTGATGATTTTGACATACTTTGTCGGTTTGATTCCGGCTTTGGCAACGAACTTGATTTTCCTTTTCATCGTAGTTATCGGCATGGCATATGAATTTGTGCAAAAAGGATTATTCTTTACAGGTTCGATTTTCTGGATTGTAATGCCGCCGTTGCTATGCATCACACTGTATTTCTTAACTGATCGAATTCGGAAATTGCAGGCGGAAAACGCCATGCTGAAAGAAAAAGTCAGCGAAGTAAGTACTTTGGATTCAGAAACGAATTTGAGAACGGTAAGTATCTTTCGGGATCACTTTGAAGTTTTCAGTACATTAGCTAAAGATTATGATTTTCCATTGTATTTATATGTATTCCGGGTGAAATACTGGAATGCAGTCAGTGGTATTTTGTCCAAAAAAGATCAGCGACGCTTAATCCGCATTGTGTCAGAAATCTTGGATGAGTACAAGACTGGACACGAATTTGTGTACAATATCGACCATATGCCTCCAACTTGGGGAATGTTATCAACCATGAGTATGGATGGCCAACGTAAGATTCGAGATGAGGTTAAGGATGAATTGGCTAACCGAATCAAAGATGATAAGCGGCTAGGCAGTGTCGATATTCAACTGGAAGCTTCCAAGGTTAAGTATAACGACAAAGAACATCCAACTGCGGCACTATTTTTGCAAGACGGGATTCACGAGTTGCAATATGATGTTTCTGTGGGCAGTGCAGATAACCGTTAAAGAAAACTTAAAAAATGTGAATAAAATCCGGGGGCTTGTACGTTAAAACTTTACTTTTTTGTAGCAGAGTCTTCACAAATTATTCATAGGTTCACTTTAATATAATAGACATAGTAATTCATAAATATTTTCTTGCTAGGTTCTATCCCTCTTGAGCCTAGCAAGAAATGAAATTACAATCCTAAAATAATATCCTAAATATACTTCCTTTTCATAGAGTCTGGGAACGATAATAGAGATTATCGTTGACAGGCTCTATTTTTTTTATCATCATAATTGATGGAGGAATTTTATCATGGAACAAAAGCGTAAAAAAGGAAGTTTCTGGGGCTTAGTTCCTTTATTAACTTTCTTGGTTTTATATATAATTACTGGCATTTCAACAAAAGACTTTAACAGCATGCCGTTAATGATAGGAATTTTTATTGCCTCTGCGGTAGCCTTGGTAATGCATCGCAAGGGTGAATTAGAGCGGACAAGTTTTGCTGAAAAAGTCACAAAATATTGTGTCGGTGCTGGAGACGAGGGCCTGATTTTGATGGTAATCGTCTTTTTACTGGCGGGCGGCTTTTATGGTGTTTCCAAAGGAATGCATGCTGTGGATGCAGTAACCAACTTAGGTTTGGATATTTTGCCTGCTAAATTAATTTTGCCAGGATTATTCATTATTGGTTGTATCATCAGTTTTGCAATGGGAACTTCTATGGGAACGGTGGCAGCTTTAATGCCGATCGGAGTTGCGCTGGCCGTTAAAATGCATGGTAACATGGCGTTGTTTTGCGGAACAGTGGTAGGCAGTGCGATGTTTGGTGATAATTTATCAATGATTTCGGCTTCTGTAATTGCAGCAACGAGAACTCAAGACATCGCAATGATGGATAAATTTAAAACCAATGTGGCAATGATTTTACCAGCGTTTGTGGTGAATTTAGTTTTGTTAGCGATGCAGCCAGTCGGACATGGCGTGCAGTTAGGCGGTCATCATCCATTTGATTGGCTTAATTTATTGCCGTATATTCTTGTCATTGTGTTGTCATTTACAGGAATGCATGTTATTTTAGTGCTAACTCTTGGAATTTTAACTGGAATTTTTATCGGAGTTTTGCACGGTGATTTTTCTTTGGTAAAATCAATGACAGTGGTTCATCAGGGAATGATGAGCATGGAAGATATGGCTTTGATTGCGATTTTAGTTGGCGGGTTAGTTGCATTAATGGATTATCTTGGCGGCATTGATTGGATCATTAATGTATTGACGCGCAAAATTAGATCTGCAAAGGGCGGTGAATTTGCAATTGCAGGGTTGGTAAGTTTATTAGACATTATTACTACTAACAATACAGTTTCAATCATCACATCCGGTCCATTAGCTAAGGATATTGGTGATCAATTTGGAATTGAACCAACTCATATCGCAAGTGATCTAGTAACCTTTTCGTGTGCGTTTAACGGGTTGATTCCATATGGCGGTCAGTTGCTGGTAGCAGCGGGCTTAGGCGGTATTTCGCCGATGTCAATTGTACCATACAGCTGGTATTGTTTGCTGATGCTGGTTTCAAGTGTAGGCTTTATCTTATTAAGTAAAACAAAGAAAGCATAGGTTTTGATAAGTGAAAAAGGAAGAAAAATTTGGGACAAAATTATTATTGTTATTGGTGATGCTTGCATTAAGCATTGTCTTTGTTGCACCGTTTGTAATGCATGGAATTCACATGGAAGATGATTTGAGCTTTCATATCGAAAGAATTCGGGAGCTAGCACAGAATATAGCTCATGGAAATTGGAATCCGCACTACTATACATATGAATTTTGGAAAATGGGCTATCCCTTAGGAGTTTTTTATCCGCAAATCATGATGCTGCCATTTGCGGGAAGTGCATTAATGTTTAAGAGTGTGACAAGCGGGATTTACTTTGGAATTGGTTTTTACACGTTTAGCACTTTGTATGTGATGTACTTTGTGGTTAATCGAATTTTGCAGCAAAAAACAGCAGCTTTTTGGAGTGCAGTTTTGTACACATTTAGCTGTTATCGTATGCTTGATATTTTGGCACGCTTTGCGGTGGGCGAATTCATTGCGATGGTCTTTGTTCCTCTAGCATTTTATGGGTTATACGCAGTTTTTACTGATCAAAAGCGAAAATGGCTGTATTTACCAATTGGATTAGCTTTGGTTTTGCTATCGCATTTGTTAACGGCGTTGATGGTAATCTTGATAATGGCACTTTTAGTGGTGATTTTATTGCCATTTGTTCATCAAAGAAAGATTAAACTTGTGCATTTATTTAAGTCAGGATTGCTGTTTAGCGGATGCAGTGCGACATTTTTGGTACCATTCATTCATGAAATGACGTATCAGGCAATTGTTACTCCTAAGGGAAATCCAATTGATCAACATATATTTACAATTAAAAATATTTTCTTTAGCACCTTAATCAATAGTAATCAGCGATTTGGTCAGGTTTCCAAGTGGAATTCTCAAGTTGCTGCATATTACACAATTGGTTTGGTATTATTGATAGTGGCACTTCTAGGGATTTTTTACTTTAAACGGTTGAAAATGGTTAGTAAAATTGCCTTAATTTGTGGTAGTGTGCTCTACTTTTCAACCTATTTTGGTTCTATTTGGACATTATTATTTGATACACCGTTGAGAATTGTGCAGTTCCCGTACCGATTTTTTAGTCTTGCTACGTTTGGATTAGCACTTGTGGGCGGCAACCTAGCTGAATTGATGATTAATTCAGTGACACGCAAATGGTTGGTACAAGCGGTGCTGGCAATTGTGATCGGCGGAACTTGGATGTGGGGCGCACACACCTATTATGCGACGGCGGGTCCGCAACAAGATTTTGCAACAATTGTTCCTAGTTGGCGAACAGATCAGTATACACCAAAGAAGGCCCAGCCTGTGATTGGACAAATTGTACATCATCAAGCTCGGGTTGATGGGCATTTAATTCAATTAAAATCAAATGAAATTCAAAGTGTTCCAGATGGTTTTGTTTTCAAGAATGCTGAATTTAAGGGTGCTAAGCGAGTGATTTTACCTATTTGCAACTATGCCGGATTAAAAGTTTACCAAAATGGGTATGAGATTCCTAAACTAGTTACGCAAAATGTTGAAGTTGAGATTCAAAAATCAAAATCAACAGAAATTAAAGTGCTTTACCGGACAACTTGGGGGACAATCCTTGGCAATCTAATAAGCATCATTACTTGGATTTTTTGTCTGGTGTTCCTTTTTCGACACTAATGTAGTAGAATTATCGATGATATAATTAATTTTGAGGTTTAAACAATGAAGAAAATGATGGCGACAATTAATGAAAGTTCGATAAATAATACAAACGCAGGCGCAAAAGCCAAAGACGATATTATCGAAATTTCAAAAAAAGCTGGTTATCAGCAATTAATTTTGAATAATCCGAAGTCACATGCTGACAAGTTAAAGTTTCTATCCAAGTCATATACAAAAGGCTTGCAATCAATTTATGATGTGGATGCAGACATGATTGTTTTTCAATATGCTGGCTACTTTAACTTTACAACGGATGTTTCAATTCGCCAGTTTAGAAAATATAATAAACGAACTGATTTATATTTATTGATTCATGACGTTTCATATTTACGTTCACAATTAGAAAAAGATTGGAAAAGGGAATTTAAACTATTCAACTCAGTAGACGGATTAATTGTGCATAATCAGCATATGAAACAGTGGCTGGCAGAGCATGGAGTAACAGTTCCAATGATTAATTTGGAAATTTTTGACTACTTAACTCCGCATCCAATTAACGATAATGATTTTAATCGCAAGGTTGTTTTTGCAGGAAATCTGGAAAAATCAACTTTCTTAAGTAAATTAAAATTGGATACACAAATTGAATTATTTGGACCTAAACCACTAGATAATTATCCTGATAATGTAACTTACAAGGGAATTAAAAAGCCGGAAGAGTTAGCATTGTTCCTTGATCAAAGTTTTGGCTTGGTATGGGATGGCGACAGTATTCATGAATGCAGCGGCAAGTTAGGCAACTACGAACGGTATAATAATCCGCACAAAGTTTCATTATATTTAAGTGCCGGATTACCAGTGATTGTTTGGAAACAAGCTGCAATCAGCGACTTTATTGAAAAACATCAAGTAGGAATAACCATTGATGATTTAGGCAATTTAGATAAGGTTATCGATCAAATTACGCCGGAACAATATCAAATGATGAAACACAATGTAGCTGAAGTTGCGCAACAATTGCGCAGCGGTCATTACACTTTAACTGCATTAGAAAAATTGGAAAAATTATAGTAAAGATGTGAAGGCTGCCTTGAACTTGCATTTCATACTTATGCATAGCAAGTTAGGCCGAAACTCAACTAATAAAGGATATGCAGAGCGTTAAGCCAAGCGTGATGTAAGATTGCGGAACTTGAACAAATGGCGTTAGCCAAATTTGGAGAGTTTTGTACTTACATTTAGCTTGGTAGCTCGGAATTCAACTAAGCAAGGATATGCAGAGCGTTAAGCCAGCATCAATAAAAAAACGACTTCGTTAAACAACGAAGCCTTTTTTTTTATTCACTACACACCATATCAACATAATCGGTTCCAAAACAAACAGGCATGTCTGTAAGTTCAAAAAACTCCGAATCAATCCTGCGTAATTTGTGTGTTTCTTTCTTACAACATGCCTGTTTGGGATGTTTTGTCACAGCTTATATAAGCTCTCATTGTTTTTGAATGACTATTGCGCATTCAAATGCAATGGATAAGCTTATACTTAACTAGACTCCCATCTTTACTTTTCATAAATATCATTAATTGGTTTCAAAATAATTGAATTGATATCATTTAATAATTGGTTCAATGATTGTTCAGCTTGCATCAGATTTGTGATAGCTTCCATATTGCCCATTTTTTGAGCTAATTCTTGTAGTTGTTTCATATCTTCTTCGGCAGGTTGTTGACCCGCAGCTTGTGCATTTTGCAATTTTGATTGTAAACCAGTAAATTGTTCATAAAGATCAAAAGCTACGGCATCATTTTTCAATGCAGCGAAGGCATTTTGAACACCCATGAATTCTTGTGTTTTTGGTAAGTCACTTGCGACTTGGTTAACTGAATCATAAATATTAACTGTCATGATTAGTAAACCCTCCTTTGATTATTTATAAGATGATTTTAACATATTTGATTTAGAACTTGAAAAGATTGACCAACCTTTAGAATCATGGTTTAATAAAAGAGAAATATTAGCATCGGAAAATTCAGTAGGACTCATCCAACGGTCAAGAAAGTTAGCGGTCGCTGCGAGCTAACCCGTGATGCAGTTTCGAATTACACTTTCGTTAAATGGTGCGACGCAGCTAGCGTTTTCTAGCTAAAGGCATTATGCGAAGTTGGGTGGTACCACGGAAGAATTCGTCCCTGAGATTTTTCAGGGCGTTTTTTTTATGCTGAAACGGTGCAGATTATAGGAGGAATTGCAATGGATATCATTGAAGATTTAAAATGGCGCGGCGCAATTAATCAGGAAACTGATGAAGAGGGGTTGCGCGAACTTTTAAAAGATAAGAAGATTTCCCTTTACTGCGGAACTGATCCAACTGGCGACAGTTTGCACATTGGACACTTAATTCCATTTATTGTGTTAAAACGGTTTGAAATGGCCGGTTATCATCCATACATTTTAATTGGCGGCGGAACTGGTTCAATCGGTGATCCAAGTGGTCGAAAAACCGAACGGCAATTGCAAACTAAGAAACAAGTCGAACATAATGTTAAGGCCTTAACTGACCAAGTAACACGTTTGTTTGGCGGCAGCGGCCACATTTCATTTGTTAACAACTATGATTGGTTATCAAAGATCAACTTGTTAGATTTTTTGCGTGACTATGGTAAAGAATTCAGCGTAAATACAATGATTAAGAAAGACGTAGTTGCTAGCCGGTTGGAAAATGGAATTTCATTTACTGAATTTACATACCAAATTTTACAATCTGTTGACTTCTTGAACTTATACAAGGAACATGACGTGCAATTACAAGTTGGTGGTGCAGATCAATGGGGCAATATTACTGCCGGAATTGACTTGATCCACAAAAAAGAAGGTCAAGATGCTAAGGTATTTGGATTGACAATTCCATTGATGTTGAAGGCTGATGGGACTAAATTCGGAAAGACAGCTGGCGGCGCAGTTTGGCTTGATCCAGAAAAGACTTCTCCATATGAATTCTACCAATTCTGGCTGAACCAAGATGACCGTGATGTTGTTAAATACTTGAAGTACTTCACTTTCTTAAGCCATGAAGAAATCGATGAATTAGCTAAGAAAGTTGAAACAGAACCTGAAAAACGGGAAGCACAACGAGCATTGGCACGTGAAGTTACTAAGTTTGTTCACGGCGAAGAAGCAATGCAAGAAGCTGAAAAGATTTCTCAAATTTTATTCAGCGGAGATATCAAAGAATTAACTGCTAAGCAAGTTGAACAAGTCTTTGGTAAGATGCCTTCAGTTGAAGTTTCAAGCGAGAAGCAAAACTTGGTAATCTGGTTAGTAGATAATGGTATTGAACCATCACGCCGTCAGGCACGTGAAGATGTGAAAAACGGAGCAATTCGCGTTAATGGCGAACGGATTCTCGACTTAGATTACGAATTAGATCCAACTGCAGCTTTTGATGGCAAGTATGTTGTAATCCGTCGGGGTAAGAAAAAATATTTCTTAGCTAGGGTAAAATAACAACGAAATGGGACGAAAAGTCACGGAAATTTAAAAAGAGTTAAGTTTAAAATCTTTAACATTTTGAAAGCGGTTATGTTTTGTTACAAAATTGCTGAAATTTGAAATATAATTTTGCAATTTGAAAGCGGAACATAATCGCTTTTTTGCTTGTCATTATCATAATATTAAAATATTTAAATACAATTAAAATGTTTCGATGGGAGAAAAAATCACCAAAATTTGTAAACTGATAGTAAAATTATGAAAATTTTGCGTATGTTATACTTTGGAATATGAAAAAAATAGGAAAGGAAATATGTAAGCGAATGTTTGATAAGAAGACTCATTATAAGATGTACAAAAGTGGCAAAAATTGGATGTTTGGTGCAATCACCACTGCCACATTTTTGTTTGGCTTAAGTTCAGCAACAACTACTTCTCACGCTGACCAAGTTAAGGCGAATGCATCATCCGTTTCAACTGAATCAAGCATTAATCAAGCAGTTGTAAGTTCACAACAGTCACAAGTAGTACTTAGAAGTGCAAAGGCAGCTCAAAGTTCAGCTAAAACAACTGCTTCATTAACTGTTTCAAGTTCAGCTGCTTCTTCAGTTGCTTCATCAATTTCAAGTAAGGCTGAAAGCAGTGCTGAAACTGCAGTGCACAGTGCACGTGCAGTTAATTTTGCAGTTAAAAATCCAGTAAAGGCTTCAACTGCAAGTTCACAATCTACTGCAATTCAAAAACAATCATCAACTACCTCAAAATCACAAAATGCGGAGACTTCATCAACTTCAAAGGTGGAAAATCCTACTCAATCACCAAACTTGAAGCTGCAAGTTTCTCAAACAACTAAGAGTTCAGTAAAGAGCAGTACTCAAGCAACAAAACAAACATCAGCTGCACAAGTTAAAAACAATGATGTGAAGGCTGCTCCAGCTAAAACAACGAAGCCTGCTGCAACAACTCAAACTTCATCTTCAAAGAAAGAAGAAGCACATTCATTTGCAGCTAGTCATCCAGACGCTGTGCAAGTTAAGGAAAATGGTCACTGGTATTTGCGTGAAGATGGCAAGAACTTAACTGGTTTCCAAAAGATTGAAAATGACAAAGAACACAAGATTGTCTACTATAACAATCAAGGTCAGATGCAATATGGTCAACAAAAGATCAATAATAACTGGTACTTATTCGACAATACAACCGGCGCAATGAAATTTGGTTATCAATGGTTGGATAAGGAAAGAAAAGAAGTTTATTATGATCCAAATAAAGGTAATATGGTATACGGCCAACAAAAAATCAACGGCCACTGGCAATACTTTAACCGTGTAACCGGTGCTCAAGCAAAGAGCCAATATATTTGGATTGCTGATCAAAATAAAGAAGTATACTATGACTGTTTAGGAAACATGGTCTATGGTCAGCAAAAGATCAATGGTAAGTGGCAATATTTTGACAATGTGACTGGTGCTCAAGCTAAGAACAAATTTGTCAATATTAAGGACCAACATAAAACTGTTTTTTATGATAAGAACGGTAATATGTTATATGGCCAACAAAAATTAAACGGCAAGTGGTACTTATTCGACAAGACAACTGGTGCAATGAAGACTGGGTTCCAAAACCTGAAGTCATACGGTCAAAACAAGATTTGTTACTACAATCCAGCAAATGGCCAAATGATGTATGGTCAACAAAAGATTAACAATAACTGGTACTTATTTGATAAGACAACTGGCGCACGCTTAACAGGTTTCCACTATCTTGGTGCATATGGTCAAAATAAGGAATGCTATTACAACCAAGATGGAACAATGCACAAAGGCTGGTTAGTCACAGATCGTTACACATACTACTTTGACACTACAACTGGTGCTCAAATTAAGAATGCTTCAAAGAATATCAACGGTCGCTGGTACAAATTTGATCGTGACGGTCACTGCTTAGACTTTAATCAACGTGTAGTTAACTGGTTTGAAAGTCGGAAGGGTAAGTTAACTTACTCAATGTCCGGTTCACGGAACGGGGCAGATGGCACAGCTGATTGCTCAGGCTCAATGACGCAAGCAATTCGGGATGCTGGTGCAGGTGCATATTCATACTTGTATAACACTGAAACATTGCATGATTACTTACGTGCAAATGGCTACTACTTGGTAACAGCAAATGGCAGCTTTACTCCAAAACGTGGAGACGTAATTATCTGGGGCAAACGTGGACAAAGTGCGTGTGCTGGCGGTCACACGGTAGTAATTTCACAAGGCGGTAAGGATGCACAATGTATCTCAACTTGCTACTACACTAATGGTCAACGCGGTACGGCGGTACAAGAATTGCCATACTGGTGGTACTGGAAATTGAATGGCAGTCCATACTACTATGTATATCGCCAACGTGATGAATTTAGAAATTAGGAGAATCGAACACCAATATAGCTTGGTGGCTCGAAGCTTGATTACGCAAAATCCTTAAAAATATTAAGAGAAGGTGTGACAAAACACCGCAAGCAGGCATGTTGTAATGAAAAAATCAAACGAATTACGTAGGATTGATTCGGAGGTTTTTGAATTTACAGGCATGCCTGTTTGTTTTGGAAATAAATTATGCGGATATAAGAATAGAGGCTGGACTTATGTTACACCTTTTTTGAAAATAAATTGCAATCATTTTCAAAACTAATGAAAATTTACTAAAACTGTTTACTAAATCATCCGAAACAGGACTTAAGATTTTTTTATAGAATATAAATAATTAATTTCTATTAAAAAGTTAAACGGCAATAATTATTGAAAACATAAGTGTTGAATTAAATTAATAAAGATTAAATTCTGTCAAAGTTTGAAGAAAATATGAATAAAAAAGGATAAGATTTTGAATTGAGACTTTTATTTATTGGTAAAAAATGTTAAATTGTTTATGCAATTGAATGCAATTTTATTTAACAAAATCGGAAAATGGAGATGAAGCTTTTGGGTAAAGAAGTCAAAAAACGTTACAAAATGTACAAAGCAGGCAAGCATTGGGTAACAGCTCCTATTGTATTCCTTGGCATGGCCATGGGAATCGAAATGAGCGGCTCACATGTTGCTGCGGATACTGTACAAACAAATAACAATAGTCAAGCAAGCGCAAATCAAAGCGTTTCGCAAGTAGCTCAACAAAGCTCAGTGAAGACAAGTAAGGAAGTCACTTTGAGTTCATCAACAGCTGCACAAAAGGCACCCCGGACAATGTTGGCTGCTCAACCACAAACAGCTGCAAAAAGCTCAAGTGTTTCTAGTTCTAGTTCACAAGCAGAAAAATCATCAAGTGCTGCAACTTCAAGTTCAAAACAATCAACTCAATTAGTTGCAACATCTGAAGCTGCCAAGTCATCTTCTGCAAAGTCTAACTCAACAGCTTCATCAAAGGCAGATTCAAATAAATCAGTTTCAACTCAAACAGATAAGACATCTGCTTCAACAAGCTCAAAGAGTTCATCAACAGTTAGTTCAGCAAGTTCTGTTCGATTACAAAAAGCACAACAAGCTGAACAACATGATAATGCTATTCAAGTTAAGAAGAACGGTAAGTGGTACTTACAAAACAAAGAATCAAAGCAAAATTATACTGGATTCCAATTTATTAAAAATCAAAACAAGACAGTTTACTATAATCCACAATCAGGTGCCATGGTCTATGGTCAACAAAAGATCAATAACAACTGGTACTACTTTGACAAAGTAACTGGTGCAATGAAGTTTGGTTACTACTGGATTAAGGAACAACAAAAAGAAGTTTATTATGATCCAAACAAGGGAAATATGGTCTATGGTCAACAAAAGATTGACGGCAAATGGCAATATTTCGACAAAAAGACCGGTAAGCAGATTAAGAGTTCTTACTACTGGATTAAGGAACAAAATAAAGAAGTATACTATGATCATTTAGGAAACATGGTTTATGGCCAACAAAAAATCAATGGTAAATGGCAATATTTTAACCGTGTAACCGGCGCTCAAGCAAAGAGTCAATATATTTGGATTGCTGACCAAAATAAAGAAGTATACTATGACCGGCTAGGAAACATGGTTTATGGTCAACAAAAGATTGACGGTAAATGGCAATACTTTGACCCAATCACAGGCGCTCAAGCAAAGAACCAATTTGTAAATATTAAAGATCAAAACAAGACCGTTTACTATGATGACTTAGGAAACATGGTTTATGGACCACGGACAATCAACGGTGGTAACTACTTGTTTGATTTAGTAACAGGTGCTTTGATTGCTTATAAAGGTAATGAATTGCCTGCATCACTTAACTCAGCTTCAATGAACCAAGTTGATGGTTATTTGACATGGGATGGCTGGTTCCGTCCAACTCAATACCACCAAAATGGTAAGACATGGGTTAACTCAGGTGTAACTGATTGGCGTCCATACTTGATGTATGCATGGCCTTCAAAAGATGTCGAAGCACAATATGTTCAATACTTTGTAAATAATGGTTATGCTGACTCATCATTAGGCTTAACAAAAGACAGTGTTAAGGCCTTATCAAAGGACACACCAACACAAATTTTGAACAACTATGCTTCAAATTTGCGTGATTCAATTGAAAAAGAAATCTACAAGGATAACTACAGCACAGCAAAGCTTTCAAATACAATGAAAGCCTTCATGTTGACTATTCCTGATTTCTCATTAGATTCAGAATTACCAGTTGAAACTCATCAAGGTTACAAGCCAGAAGTTAGTGGAACAATCGATGATGATCAAATTACATTTGTAAATAATGATTCACACAATCAAAAAGAAGGTAATACTGCTTATGCTGACAGTAATTATCGTTTAATGAACCACACAATTATTAATCAATATGGTGGTCAAGATGTAAAGGAAATCTCACCTGAATTATTAGTTGGTACAGATATTGATAACTCAAATCCAATTGTACAAGCTGAAAACCTTAACTGGGAATATTTCTTATTACACTACAGTACAATTCAAGGTCAAGGCGACGATGGTAACTTTGATGGTTTTCGTGTCGATGCTGCAGATAATATTGACGCTGACGTATTGATGCAAATGGGTCAATTAATGAATGATATGTATCATACTCGTGAAAACAATGCGAATGCTGATAATCACCTTGTATATAACGAAGGCTATCACTCAACAGCTGCACAAATGTTGAACCAAAATGGTAACCAGCAATTGTATATGGATTCAGATTTATTCAACACATTCCGAAATGTATTGGCAAACCAAACAAGTATGCGGAATAACATTGGTGATTTAGCTTCAAACAGTATCGTAAATCGTTGGAATGATACAACAGAAAACCAAGCTACACCAAACTGGTCATTTGTAAACAATCATGATCAAATCAAGAACATCATTAACCAAATTATCGTTGATGAACATCCTGGTCAAACAGATATCATGGCAAATGGCTACAAACCTGAATATGCAACTCAAGCATGGGAAGAATACTACAAGGATGAAGCACAAACTAACAAGAAGTATGCTTTATACAATGTTCCTGCCCAATATGCATTATTATTAACAAACAAAGATACAGTGCCTCAAGTTTACTACGGAGATATGTTCAAGGAAACAGATCAATACATGCAAACTAAGGGTATGTACTATGATGCAATTGCAACCTTATTGAAGGCTCGTAAGAAATATGTTGCTGGCGGTCAATCAATGACAGCCTTTGGTGACGATTTGATTGCTAGTGTTCGTTATGGTAAAGGCATTATGGATAAGAACCAAACAGGCAATGATGCAATCAGCAGAACAAGCGGAATTGCAGTAATTGTAGGTAACAACCAAAATATGGTTCAAAATACAATTACAGTATCAATGGGTAAAGAACACGCAAACCAAAAATACAATTGCTTAATTGGTACAACAGATAATGGTTTATCATACAATGGTCAATCATTGTGGACAGATGGCAATGGCGATTTGCATATTACAGTTAAAGGTTACGCCAATCCGTATGTGAGCGGCTACTTAAGTGTTTGGGTTCCAGATGGTGTCGCAGCAGACCAAGATGCAACTACTGCAGCTTCAACTGCTAAAAACACAAGCGGTAAGACATATCAATCAAATGCTGCATTAGATTCACACGTAATTTATGAAGACTTTAGTTTGTATCAACCATATGCAGATTCACAAGAAACAACTGCTTATGTTCAAATTGCAAACCATGCACAAGATTTTAAAGATCTTGGAATTACAGACTTCTGGTTTGCTCCACCATATCAATCATTTGATATGAGTCGTTACCACGAAGGATATGCGGTAACAGACCGTTATGACTTAGGTCATAGCAAGGCAACTAAGTATGGTACTGATACACAAATGATTGCCGCAGTTAAAGCCTTGCACAAGGTAGGCATTAAGGCACAAGTTGATATTGTTTTGAATCAAATGCTTGGCTTATCAGGCAAAGAAGTTGTAACAGGTACACGTACTGACAACTATGGTAACCAAATGAGTGTGGATGGTCAGACATTCAAAGACAAACTTTACATGGGTTATGTTGATGGCGGCGGCCAAGGTCAGCAACAATATGGTGGTGCATTCTTAGATCAATTGAAACAAATGTATCCAGACTTGTTCACAACTAAGGCTGGTTCAACTGGAGTTGCTCCAGACCCATCAGTTAAGATTACTTCATGGCTTGCTAAGTATGAAAATGGTACTTCATTGCAAAGTTCAGGTATGGGAACAGTAGCTCAAAGAGAAGATGGCACATACTACTATCTTAATGATGGCAAGACGGCAACTGCGTTCAACACAACAGTTCCTACTCAATTCACTCAAAGTGATTACTGGGTAGCCAATGCAGCTGCTCCAGGTTGGCAAACATACGGCAGCAACAAGTACTACATCTTGAAGGATGGTACAATGGCACTTGGTCACCAAAAGATTAATGGCAAGGACTATTACTTCAATCCAGAAGGCGGTCAATTAGTATCAATCGATGGTAAAATGGCTGACGGTCAACGGAAAGTCAATGGTAAATGGCAATATGTAAACCCTGTAACCGGCAAGCAAGCACGCAACTGCTATGTATGGTTAGCTTCACAAAACAAGGAAGTTTACTATGATAAGAACGGTAACATGGTCTATGGTCAACAAAAGATTGATGGTAAGTGGCAATACTTTGATAAGGTAACTGGTGCTCAATTGAAGGACAGTTACTTATGGATCAAGGAACAAAACAAGGAAATCTACTATGACAAAGATGGTAACATGGTATACGGCCAACAATTGATCAACAACCACTGGCAATACTTTGATCCAGTAACAGGTGCCCAAGCTAAGAACCGTTACGTATGGATTAAAGATCAAAACAAAGAAGTATACTATGATGGCTTAGGCAACATGGTATATGGTCAAAAGCAAATTAATGGCAAGTGGCAATACTTTGACACTACAACTGGTAAGCAAGCTAAGAACCAATACATCCACATTGCAAGCCAAAATAAGTGGGTATACTATGACAAAGACGGCAACATGGTATACGGCCAACAAAAGATTAATGGCAAGTGGCAATACTTTGATAAAGTAACTGGTGCACAAGTAAAACAACAATACTTATGGATTCCAGAACAAAACAAAGAAGTATACTACGATAAGGGCGGTAACATGGTGTATGGTTGGCAAGTAATTGATGGCCATACTCAATACTTTGACCCAATCACAGGTGCTCAAGTAAAGAATACAACAATTACAATTGACGGTAAGAGTTGCACATTTGACGCTTATGGAAATCTTGTAGACTAATAGAAAATAATAAAAAATGCAGCTTCGCAATCGCGAGGCTGCATTTTTTTGTTATTTAGTAATTGAACGATATAATTCGAATGATAGGCGTTTTACATCATATTGAGCATCTGGGAGTATCTTTTCATGCATGATAAAATAACTACCAATTTGGTTAATAAAGATACGCAGCAGTTCATAAAGGGATAAATCCTGGTTAAATTTATCAAATCGGCTTAATAATTCCAATAGCTTAGGACCAATCTCGGAAACACTTGTTTGTAAAAGAGAAACGAAGCGCTGCCGAATTTTATCATCAATGAGGATGCCGGTAATCAAAATAATTTGTCAAATGTGATTGCCAAAAAATGGTTTGTTATAATAAATATTGATTAACATAGCAGGAAGTAGCGAATAATATGAGTAAGTATCTGATAACGGGACTGGATTTGAGTAAAAATAATGCCGGTCCGAAAGCTCGCACAGATATTAATTATTTTTTGCGGCAAGTTGGATTCCGTGATTTGTGCAAATTTGACTTTAAACAAGCGTTTATCCATTGGAGAAAACATGAATATATGTGGCACCAGATTCCGCAAGCTTTGGAAAATTTAAAAGGGCAGGATTCAACTGTTGTATTTCAGTATCCAATTTATTCCAAACTATTGATGCAGCGAATTTTACGAGCAGCAAAGGAAAATGTACGGCGTTTTTATGTAATTGTCCATGATTTGGAATCATTGCGGATTTTTAAAAACCGGCCCGGATTTCAACAATTTGAAGTAAATTTCTTCAATCAAACATCTGGATTGATTGTCCATAATGATCATATGAAACAGGCATTACGGGAAATGGGAGTAAAGGTGCCGATGGTGTCGTTAGAGATTTTTGATTATTATGATGATGCATCATTAATGACTACACGGCTTTTTAATCGGCAAGTAGCTTTTGCGGGTAATTTAGCTAAGGCAAACTTTTTAGAGAGGTGGAATTTAAAGCAATCTATTCATTTATATGGACCGCATAAGCATTTGCACTATCCTGAAAATGTTAAATATTGCGGCTTATATTCACCAGAGGAGTTACCAAATCATCTGCAAGAAAGTTTTGGCTTGATTTGGGATGGAAATCGTTTGGATGAATGTAATGGAATGTATGGGGATTATTTAAAATACAATAACCCGCATAAAACTTCATTGTATCTCAGTTCAGGGATGCCTGTGATTGTGTGGAATCAAAGTGCCATGGCTGATTTTGTTAAGCAGCAGCACGTTGGTATTGCGATTGCGGATTTGCATGACCTTGATCAGTTGCTACCAACCATGTCAGCAGCCGATTACGCTGAAATGCAGCATAATGCGGTTAAATTGGCAAAGAAGCTGCGGACGGGCTGGTATATTAAACGCGGAATCGAAAAATTGATGCAATTAAACTGAAAATTTTACATACAAAAAACCCATAGTTGAGGCATTTCTCAACTATGGGTCTTATTTTATCTTCAGACTATTCTGCAGTCCAAGTCAATGTTGCTGTGACATTGACTGTGATTGGTGAACCATATTCAACGTTTTCGTTTGCTTTTGCAATATCGAAACCTGGTTGGATATAGTACTTGTAGTAGTAATGGCCAGAACCATTTGGATATTCAACTGATTTTTGCAAGTTTGTACCGTCAACACCATTTTCATTTGGAATAGCAGTGTAAATCTTGTTTATATCAGTTGTTGATACCTTGTCACCTTTTGTTCCAGTAAATGAACCAGGAACTGAACTTGGCATGTCCGTTACAATGGTGCCAACTTTTTCAGGATTAGCTACTGTAATGTTATCCACGCCAGGGCCATTGTAAACTGCAACTACCTTATATTGTACTTGAGTAGTTGCTTGTTCTTGAGGATCAGTACCTGGCTTGTTATTACTGTTATCATTGTTGTCCGTATTTACAGGTGGAGTTGTAACTGTAGTTGTTATGTCTTTTAATGGTGCATAGTTAATCTTATCTGGTGAAGTATAACCATGGAGCATGCCGTTAAAGACGTTCAATGATTGCAATGGGAAACCGTGGTCATCAAACATTGCCATGTTATCCCATGTTGTACCGCCCCAAGCAGGTTTGCCTTGGTAGTACATTACACTGTCTGGTGAGTATCCAACTGAGTGGCTGTTTGCCCAACCGGTACCAAAGACTTCTGACATTGCATCATTGTATTGCCAGTTTACCCAACCAGCTTTGTCTGGAATCCATGCTGGTTCCCAGTAGAAAGCACCTAAGCCGTTGCCTGCAACTAATTGCTTGTACATGTCAACTATTTCGTCAACTTGTCCTTGTGGTCCAACAGGGTAAGCGTTAGTGTTTTGCCACTTAGTATTGCTGTCACCGATTGAGTTGCCTGTACCATCAGCATCTTGTGTTGTACTTGCCCAACTAGTTTCAAGTACAACAAATTGCTTGTGATACTTCTCAGCAACCATTTTTTCAACTGCTAACAAGTTGTTTGGTGTGTTAGCCCCTGTACCTAATCCGTGGCCGTTGTTATCTGCACATGACCAGAATGGGTAGTATGATGATCCCAAGACGTCGTAGTCAACATTGTGTTGTGCCAATGTATCCATGATAAATGTGTACTTATCAATATTTGGTGTTTCCAATTGGATAGTAATCTTTGTATCTGGTGCGACTGCACGCACAGCCTTTGAACCTGCACTCAAATAGTTGCAGATGTTGAAGGCCTTCATTGTGTCGCCCCATGCACCTTGGTATGAGCCGCCGTGATCACGGTCTGTTGATTGTCCAAGCATACCGTTTGTGATTTCGTTACCAATTTGAATCATGCCGACATCAACTCCGGCATTCTTGAAGTCTTGCAATGTCTTCCGTGTATATTGGTAAACTTCTTGTTCGATATCGCTGACACTTAAGTTCTTCCATGCCTTAGGAACGATTTGTTTACCAGGATCAGCCCAGAAATCTGAATATTGCAAGTCAAGCATAACCTTCATACCGTATTGTTTTGCTTCCTTGGCGATTGCCAATTCGCTGGCTACGTCACAGACACCACCACCGTAGTTTTCGTTATCTGCGTTGTATGGGTCGTTCCATAAACGTAACCGGACGTAGTTAACGCCTGCATCGTGCAAGACTTTAACTAAGCTTGCTGGATTGCCGTTGAAGTCATAGAATTGAACGCCTGCATCTTCAAGTGACTTGTAACTTGAGATATCAACTCCGCGAATCATGTCTTCTGACATACCTTCGATTGGTTTAACGACAACTTTATCGTAACGTAAACCAGTTTCTGTACCATTCTTGAATGCATCAGTTACTTCTTGGGCAGTCATTTCAGTAGATGGCTTAGTTGATTCGTCATTAGATGTTACGCTGGCTTTGCCGTATACCAATGTAGCATTGTAGTTCAATGTTACAGTATCGCCGAATTTCACATCTTTGTTATCGTTTGCAACTTCTTGTTGTTTACCGGCTTCTTGGTCACCATCCAACCAGTATTCATAATGGTATGGGTTACCAGCTTCATCGTAGTAAGTTGTTGTGCCGATAAATGCTTTTGTCATTCCGCCAACTGTATTAGCTAAGGCTTCCAAGTTTTCGCTTGAAATTGTGTTGCCTTGAATTCCAGTTAAGACTGCTTTAGCTGTGTCTGTTAAACCTGCGTTAACTAAGTCAGCGGGATTCATTGAACCAGTTGTCAAACCGTCTTTAACTATGGCACTTACGCCAGGAGCATTGTAGACGTTTGTAATTTTGTATTGTACATTTGAAGTCTTCTTCACAAAGTTGCTTTGCTTGTCTTTGTTGTAGAAGATGACAGTTGTATTCCAGTTCTTAGAATTATTAGCATCCTGGATTGTTGCTCCGACACCTAAAGCTTTCCAGTTTGAAGCATCGTTGCCTAACATTGAAACAATCTTTTGGGCAGCCTGTTGAGCGGCTTGTTCCTTGTTAGGAGCAGATACAGTTACTTGGTAAGCTTTAGCTGTACCATTCATTAATTGGTTGTTTTGCAAGTTGATTTCGATTGATTGTTCATCGTTCTTCAAATCGCCTTGAGCAACTAATTGAGCTGTATCATGCAAACCAAATGCTTGATAGTTGTTTTGATTGCCTTTCCAGTCTGCATCCATTTGAGCTTTGCCTTGACTGTTTAAGATATGGTTGATTTGGCTGGCAACGTCATCTCGATACTGTGCAACTTCTGAGTTTTGAGGTTCTAAGGCCCCAGTAACTGTGTTGAAGTAGTACTTTTGACCGTTAATTGTTTGCCAACCGTAAACCATGTTACCTAAACCATCGTAGTAGCAAAGTTTGTGTTGGTCATCAATGTATTGGAAGTTATTCTTTACTTGAGCACCAGTTACTTTGTCAAAGTATTGCCATTTACCATTGATTTGTTGTTGACCATAAACCATATTACCGTCTTTGTCATAGTAAACTTCTTTGTTTTGTTCTTTGATCCAAACATACTTGTTCTTAGCCTGTGCTCCAGTTATCTTATCAAAGTATTGCCACTTGCCATAGAGTTTTTGTTGGCCATAAACCATATTACCCAAGCGATCGTAGTAAACTTCCTTCTTTTGGTCCGCAATCCAAATGTATTTGTTTTTAGCTTGCGCCCCAGTAACTTTGTCGAAGTATTGCCATTTACCATTGATTTTTTGTTGGCCATAAACCATGTTGCCTAAACGATCATAGTAGACTTCTTTGTTTTGTTCTTTGATCCAGATATACTTGTTTTTAGCTTGTGCTCCAGTAGTTGTGTCAAAGAATTGCCACTTGCCCTTAATCTTTTGTTGACCATAGACCATTTGAGCAGTATTAGGATTGTAGTAAACTTCCTTCTTTTGATTCTTGATCCAAACGTAACCTGTTATTGGGTTGCCGTTGCGGTCAAAGTTGTACCAGTGGCCGGCAATCTTTTGTTGGCCATGAAGTTTCAATGCTCCAGTAACTTTATCAAAGTTGTAAGTCTTACCAGCAATCTTGTGCTTACCATATTGCATTTGGCCATTGTTATTGTAGTAAACCAGTTTGTGTTGACCTGGAATATATGTGATTCCACGACTCATTGCACCAGTTACCTTATCAAAGTTATACCAGTGACCTTTAATTTTTTGTTGACCATAGACCATGTTGCCTAGACGATCATAGTAAACCGTCTTGTTTTGATTTTTGATGTTAACAAACTTGTTCTTAGCTTGTGCCCCAGTAACTTGGTCAAAGAATTGCCATTTACCTTTGATTTTTTGTTGACCATAGACCATGTTACCTGAGCCATCGTAGTAAACTTCTTTCTTTTGGTTAGCAATCCAGACATACTTAGCCTTAGCTTGCGCCCCAGTTACAGTATCGAAGTATTGCCAGTGGCCGTTAATCTTTTGTTGGCCGTAAACCATGTTTCCTTTGTTAGGATCATAGTAAACTTCCTTCTTTTGTTCATTTAACCACTTGTAACCAAATTGCATTGCGCCGGTTACTTTATCAAAGTAGTACCAGTTGTTCTTGATTTTTTGTTGACCGTAAACCATAGCACCTGATTCAGGGTTGTAGTAAACGGTCTTGTTTTGGTCTTTGATGTATTGGAAACCAGTGTAGTTTTTCTTAGTTTCCTTGTTTTGTAAGTACCATTGACCATTTTGCTTAATTTGAACTGCATCGTCATGTTGTTGAGCTTGTTGAGCTTTGTTGATCTTTTGTGATGATGAAGCAGTTTGATTTGAAGCTGCAGCTTTTTGAGTATTATTAGTTTCAACTTTGTTGTCAGTAGTCTTAGCTTGAACTTGGTTATTGTCAACTGCCTTAGTGTTTGTCTTAGCAGCTGGAGTTGAACTCTTTGTATTCTTGACAGTATTGTTGTTTGTTGGAACAGCAGCTAATTGAGTTTGTTTAGTTTGACTATTGTTCGAGTTGACAGAAGTGCTTGATTTTGCAGAACTGCTCTTAGCACTTGATGATGTTTTAGCAGTTGTATCTTGAGCAGCAGCTTTTGATTGTTGTGAAGTTGCCATCAAGTTTGTGTTAACACGTGTCTTAGCAGTATCTTGAGCAGAACTTTGACTGCTCTTCAAAGCAACTGTTTGTTGATTTGCCAACGAATCTGTTTTGGACTGTGTTGTTGTTTGACTGTCTGATGTGTTTGAAACACTGTCAGCTTTAACAGTATCGTGGGCAGTTAGACCAGCAGTTAAACCGAAGAACACGATTGGTGCAATTACCCAGTTTTTACCGGATTTATACATCTTAAAACGTTTCTTGCGTTCCATTTTTTCACTCCCTAATTAAATGTTATATAATCCTCATACGTACGTCATTCTACCATCATTCAGGCGAAAAGTGCGGTGACTTAAGAATTTTGTAATAATCAGTTTATTGTTTATTAATGTTTACTAGCTATCTGGGAAAGGATTTGACTAGGATTTTCAAGTCGGATACTATAGACATGTTTATAAAATTTGATGAGATGGAAGAATATGGAAAGCAGAACTAAACAATATCAGAAGAAAACACGTGATACACGAAATAATATATATCTATTTTTAAAAGCCGCAATTATTATCTTGGCATGTGTTGCCTTAATTTTAATTGTGGCGGCCTCATTTACTAACCGAGAATTTATTGGGGCAATTTGGGAAAAACCAAATGTAAAAACTAACAGTCCAGGATTTATGATTGGTACAATATGCGGAACGCTAGTCTTACTGGTGGGTGGCAAATTGTTGAAAAAAGTTGATCCGCGATTAGTTTTTAAAATTTTCACGATTTTATTTGCGATTGCGGGAATCTTTATGGTCTTTAATATGCCAGCGACAATGAACCCAGGAACTGACCAAGAGTTCATTTATCACATTGCAAATCAAATGAACCACGGAAACTTCCATGCATTACGTGCTAGTCAATATTTAGGCATTTATCCTTTCCAATTAGGATATGTTTCATTTATGCGATTGCTGGAATGTTTCAGTATGAATATTCGGTTCTACTATTTTGTTAACCTATTATTAGTAATTTTAATTAACTATCTTTTATGGAAAATTGTTAAATTAATGGCGCAAGAAAATAACGCGGCTCAAAACTTCACGATTATGTTGAGTTATGCCTTTTTGCCGCAATTGTTATATATCGTATTTGTTTACGGTAATGTTCCAGGATTGTGTGCAATGTTAGGTGCGGTTTATTTCGGCTTGCGGACATTAATAGATGGAAAGAAGTATCGTTATTCATGGATAGGCTGCTTATTATTGTTTATTATTGCTTACCAATTAAAGAGCAACTATCAGATTGCAGCAGCAGCTTTAGGAATTGTATATATTTTGCAGGCAATTAAACAGAAACGTTATTGGTTAATTGCGATGCCATTTGTGATTTTTGCATTTTTCTTAGGGTCAAATCGTGCAATTAAGGCCGCATATGAAGCTGAATCAGGAATGAAAGTACAACAAGGCTTGCCAATGATTACCTATGTGACAATGGGAACTACGAAAAATACCGAAAAGCGGGCACCTGGCTGGTTTGATGAGTATACAACTAAGTTATATACCAAACATGATTATGAGCCGGCTCCAACAACCAAGGCAGCTAAAAAAGATTTAAATAAACGGATGAAGTACTTTGCTAAACATCCGGATGAGATGCAAAAATTCTTCAATGATAAGTTTATTTCAACATGGGCAGATCCAACTTTCCAAGGAATCTGGGTTAGTCCATGGCACCATAAGCCAAAGACGGAAATTTTGCAATCTGTTTATTACCAAAATTATCATAAACAAGGAAAATATGAAATTTCATGGTATAAGAAGTCAGGCAAGAAAATTGCAGCTTGGTGCAACTTCTTAGTGGTCGCAATCACTTTTTTGGCACTGCTTTACTTAGTAGTGACGCGAACGAAGATTGATTGGTATTCGACATTTGCTATCTTATATTTGATGGGCGGAATGCTATTCCATTTGATTTGGGAGACAAAGAGCCAGTATGTATTCCAATACATTATTTGTTTGATTCCGGTGGCAGCAATGATGATTGGAAAGGATATGAAGAGCGTTAAGCCAAGCATAATTTAACCAAAACAAAAATCGTTACTCATTCAAGATTGAGTAACGATTTTGCTTTAAACGAATCTAAAGGAAGTTGTATATGCAGTACATCTTTTTAAAAATTAATCTTCCATTTTGTCAGTATAGTCGTCTTCTTCAATGATAAAGCGAGGGCGTCGTTTAACTTCTTTGAAGATTTTGCCGATATATTCTCCAATCACACTGATACAGATTAGCTGAATTCCGCCTAATAACCAGATGGAAGCCATTAATGAAGACCAGCCAGGGACAGTGTGGCCCGTTAATTTTCGGATAATTGAGTAGCCGACAAAGATAACGCTGGCAAATACGATAACCAATCCTAAGAACATGATTAATCGAATTGGAGTTGTTGAGAAGGAAGTGATTCCGTCTGCAGCAAACTTAATCATTTTCTTCAATGGATATTTTGATTCGCCGGCAAAACGTTCTTTGCGAGCATAGTAAACTTTAGCTGATGGGAAGCCGACTAATGGTACCATACCGCGCAGGAAAAGATTTTCTTCCTTGAAATCGAGTAAATGTTCAACGGCACGTTTGCTCATTAATCGGTAGTCGGCAGAGTTAGGCACCATGTTAACGCCTAATTTTTGCATTAAACCATAAAACATCATGGCAGTTTTGCGCTTGAAGGCCGTGTCAGTGTCGCGATTATTGCGTACCCCGTACACTACATCGAAACCATCATGATATTTTTTGACCATCTTTGGAATTGCATGGATATCATCTTGCAAATCCGCATCAATGGTAACAATCATATCAGAATATTCAACAGCTGTAGTCATTCCAGCAATCAAGGCGTTTTGATGACCAAAGTTTTTACTGAATTTAATGCCGGTAATGTAGTTGTATTGTTTTTCGAATTGTTGGATCAATTGCCAAGTTTTATCTTTGCTGCCGTCATCAACGAACATAATCTTGCTTTGTTGACTGACTTCACCATGATCCATCATATTGACTAATACGCCGCCCAGCTCTTTCACCGTTTCAGGTAATACTTCTTCTTCGTTAAAACATGGGACAACGATGGTTAAAATATCGTTCTTTCTCATCGAACCGCTCCTATAAAAATGCTTATCTAACTAACCATTCTAATATATTTTACAAAGGAATGCTAAAACTGATTAGAAGAAATTAATAAAAAATAAATTATCATACGAAATAAGGTATAATGTATGAAGTGAGAATTTTAATTAAAGGAAGCTTAATCATGCATAAAATCAAAAAACAACATGATTACGGGTATTGGCTCAGTTTTTTGATTCCATTGGGAGTAATGCTGGTGATTATGATGATTCAGCATGTTTTTCCATTTGGGAATGGGACAATTGCATCAGTCGACATGAAGAATCAATATTTGTCGATCATGACGTATTTTAAAAATAATTTGGCTCATCCACAGAATTTCTTGTATTCAAATCAGATTTCTTTGGGTGGAAACTTTTTTGCGGTATTGACATACTATTTAATGTCGCCGTTTAACTTGTTGTCGCTCTTTTTTCCAGCCAAATATATCACTGTATTTTACTTATTAAATACTTTGCTTGATATTGGGTTACTAGGACTGACAACCTATCTTTATTTCAAAAAATCAATTTACTTAAATCGTGAATTACCAACTGATCATCTACGATACACAATGGCTTGGCGGGTATTTTTTGCTTCTGTCTTCCCATTGAGTGCCTTTTTCGCGAACTACTTAAACTGTGTAATGTGGTTAAATGCGATTATTTTGATGCCACTAGTAACATTAGGACTTGATCAGTTATTATATAAAAAACATCCGCACACATGGCTGTATTGGCTTTGCCTGTCATTGACATTGATTTGCAACTATTACATTGGGGTCATTGTATTAGTATTCATGTTCATTTTGACAGTCTTTTGGGTCATTGATCAGTTATGTCGTAAAAAATGGCAGACAATTGTTCCTCGCGGCTTGAAAGTTTTAATTTTAACAGTACTTTCAATTTTGGCTTCAGCTATCGTTATGTGGCCAAGTTATTTGGCACAACAAAATGTTGCACAGGCGCAGATGAATCCGAAGAATAATTTCTTACCAGTTTATAAATTCCGTAATTTCTGGGGTGCTTTATTTAATGGCCAAGTGGCACACCATCCAGGACCATTAATTTTTGCAGGGCTATTAAGTTTAATTTTGTTCTTGGCTTTTTTCTTCTCAGGCAAAATTAAATTGCGAGAAAAAATTTTAACAGCGTTATTTACTACATTATTAATTTGTTCTAGCTACTATACATTCTTGTATATGATATGGCATTCATTATCGATGCCAAATGGTTATTTCCAACGTGAATCATTTATTTTGACATTTTTCATGCTAGGAATTGCTTACCGCGGATTGACGATCTTTGAAAATCGACATCCGTTCTATTTCCTTGTACCAATTATGTTGGTGATGGCAATTGCAATGCTGGTTGTCCAAAATAATTGGGGCTTATTTGAACCAGTTGAAATTAATGGCAACATTATTTCCCTGGTTATATTATTAGTGCTGCTTATTTTGGCAGTTGGCAAACCTAAGCTGGGCATGCCGCTGTTGATGGCAATTAGCTTATTAGGAGTTGCGAAATATAATAATCGAGTGCAAAGTTCAGCATTCCATGAAGTACCGCAAGATGCATACAGCAAATTTGTGACTGAGAATCAGCAGGTTTATGACAAATTAAAACAGTATGATTCGTCATTTTACCGGGTTGGGGCTACAGAACAGTTGAATCAAGGCGATCCAATGCTGTTCAACTATAACGGGATTGAATCATATTTGTCACAACAACCAACTTTGCAAACTGATTTCTTATCGGCAATGGGTTATTTCCAAAAAATCGGCTGGGTACGCTGGAGCGAATTTAACAATGGCTCAACAGGTGCTTTGAATGATTTATTTGGGATTAAATATGTAGTTAAATCTGACCATGAGATGATGAAGGCTGCACAGCGAGTGGATGCAATGCCCACATATAATAATCAGTTGAATGTACCGCATTTGAAGCCGGTATTAAGAAGTGAACATACGATTGTTTACCAAAATCCAAATGCTTTCCCATTAGCTTTTGGAACCAAGGATGGTAAAGGAAATAGTTCAATTTTCAACGGGTTGTACTTCTATAATCCGGCTGCTAATCCATTTATCTTATACAACTGGATGTTTAAGCGGATTAGCGGCAAGACTTGGTTATATAACGTCCAAAACTTACAACGGGTATATAATAAGCACACCAAAACTATTACTGTGAAAGGAATTATTAATCGAACGGGCGATATTTACGGGTTCATTTCTCAAAATCGTTACAAGATGCCGGACTTGAATTGCGATTATATGCCAGTAATAGTTAATGGTAAAGAAGTTGCACGTTTTAGCGAAAAGAACGAATGGGGCGAAAACGGCATAATGTATTTGGGTCACTTTGAAGCAGGTGAACCAATTACAATTAAAATTAAGAATGTCGCCAAAGAAATTAAAAATAGCAAAGTTTATGTTGCAAGTGAAAATCAAGCGATGTTGAAACAAATCAAGAAACAAGCAACTGCAGGTATCACAGGTGTGAAAGTGGATGCAGGCAATGTATCATTGAAGACAACTGCAGCCTTTAAGCATCATTTGCTTGTTTTGACCATTCCATATGATAAAGCTTGGAATGTGAAAGTGGACGGTAAAGAAGTTAAACACTATAAAGCTTTAGGAGACTTAACAGCTTTGAAATTAACTCCTGGTGCCCATCAAATTGAGATGCATTATGTAGTGCCTGGATTACAAGTCGGAGCATGGATCAGTGTAATTACATTTGCATTATTAATTGTATATGAGGTCATCAAATTTAAGATGCAACGTAAGAAAACGAATTCAGGAAAAAAAGCTTTAAGGTAATGCAAAGATTGACTAAAACCGGTGAACAATACCGGTTTTTTGTATACAATAAAAGTGAGTGTTTTTTGTTAGGTATATCTGGGAACGAAAAATTTAGAGGAGATTGATTATGGAAAGCAAAAAGAGATTTAAAATGTACAAAGCCGGTAAAAATTGGGTAGTTGCTCCCATCGTATTCTTGGGTTTAACTAGTTTAGGGGTAACTAAAGCCAATGCGGATACAGTCACACCAGCAACTAGCTCAAGTGTGACAAGTCAAGTGCAAGCTCAAACCAGCTCTCAAGACTTGCAAGCTAGTCAAGTAAGTTTAAAATCAACTAGTGCAGTTTCAAGCAGTGTAAGCAGCCGGAATGTCACAAGTCAAAGTAAGGTTGAAAGTTCTAACTCAAAGAGTGCAGTAAGCAGCACAACTCAGACTGCAAAAGCAAGTACAAACTCAAGCACAGTATCTGAAACTTCTGCAACAACTAAATCACAAGCTGCAGTTGAAAATCAATCTGAAACAGCAGCTCAAGCAAGTTCAGCTTCAGTTACTAGTTCATCAACTATTGAAAACAAGCAAGTTTCAAGCAGTGCTGTAAATGCAAAACAAGCAAGTCAATCAAGTAAGAGTGCACAATCAAGACGCTTAGCAGCAATGCCTGCAGCTCAAACAACGAAGACAGACGATTCAAAACAAGCTGCTGCAACTGATGAAACAGTAAAGACAACACAAAATGAACAAAAATCAGCATCTGCATTAATAAATCAAACTGCAACGCCAAATGATCAACAAACACAAAATAATAATCAAACTGCAACTAAAGTAGATAATCAAACTGTTTCAACTGTTACTGGGGCAACAGCTGTAAATGTAGATTCAAAGATTAATACGCAATTGAATCAAACTCAAGCTCAACAAACAGTTGCCAAGACGGCTAATACACCGGTGACAACGGATGCAACAAAGAATAAAGAATCAGCAGTGAAAGCAACGACACAATTCCGTCCAGTTTCATTTGCGGCTTCAACAGCATATGTTGATATCAGTAAGAACCAAGGCTATGTAAAAGCTGATACAATTGATATTGCAAGTTATCAAGGAAATCTTTCAGTGGCTCAATTTAAGACATTGAAGAAATATGGAATTCGCAACGTTATTATTAAAACTTCACAATATAGTAATTATGTAAATCCATATGCAAAGCAGCAAATTGCCAATGCAAAGGCTGCAGGATTAAACGTGGCAGTTTACCACTATGCAGGTTTTGCAAATGCTGCTCAAGCCAGCGAAGAAGCTGACTATTGGGCAGGAGTATTAAATAACATGGGAATTTCTAAGGATACTGCAATTGTCTGTGATTTGGAATCAGATTATACCAAGAATAAGAATGTTGGTTCATCATTAAAGACTTTCTGGAATGAAATGGCAAAACATGGTTATAAAAATCATGTGCTATATGTTTATCAAGCATATGCATCCCAGTATTCTGAAGTACTAAATACGGTTTCTAAGAATAAAATTTGGATGGCTCAATATCCTTATAATCCAACAACAAATTGGAATACTCAATATGGTGCATGGCAATTTAGCGACAATGGCCACTGTCCTGGAATTAGCTCTACAATTGATTTAACACACTGCTACAATGCATCAATCTTTAACAGCAGTAATGGTGGAAGTGTGTCATCAGAATCTAGCAATGAAGGACAAAAATATGTTAACGGTCATTGGCAATATTTGAAAAATGGCAAGGCTGTTAAGAATCAATATGTCTGGATTGCTGACCAACATAAAGAAGTCTACTATGACGGCAACGGCAACATGGTCTATGGCCAACAAAAAATCAACGGCCACTGGCAATACTTTGACAAGGTAACTGGTGCACAAGCTAAGAACAAGTATGTTTGGATTAAAGAACAAAACAAAGAAGTTTACTATGATGACAATGGCAACATGGTCTATGGCCAACAAAAGATTAATGGCAAATGGCAATACTTTAACACAACTACTGGTGCGCAAGTTAAGAACCAATATGTGTGTATTGCTGATCAAAATAAAGAAGTTTATTATGATCGCTTGGGCAATATGGTATATGGTCAACAAAAGATCAATGGCAAGTGGCAATATTTCGATACAGTTACTGGTGCGCAAGCCAAGAATAAGTATGTCTGGATCAAGGAACAGAATAAAGAAGTTTACTATGATCGTTTAGGCAACATGGTCTATGGCCAACAAAAGATTAACGGTAAATGGCAATACTTTAACCGGGTAACTGGTGCACAAGCCAAGAACCAATACATCTGGATTGCTGACCAACATAAGGAAGTCTTTTATGACCGCTCAGGCAATATGATTTATGGCCAACAAAAGATTAATGGCAAGTGGCAATACTTTGACAAGGTAACCGGCGCACAAGTAAAAGATAGTTACTTACAGATTCCAGAACAAAATAAAGAAGTTTACTATGACAAGAATGGTGATATGGTTTATGGTCAACAAAAGATCAATGGCCACTGGCAATTCTTCGATAAGGTAACTGGTGCGCAAGCTAAGAGCAAGTATGTCTGGATTGCCGATCAACAAAAAGAAGTTTACTATGATGAAAAAGGCGATATGGTATACGGCTGGCAAAAGATTGACGGCAAATGGCAATACTTCGATCCAATCACAGGTGCTCAAGTTAAGAGCAAGATGATTGAAATTGATGGCAAACGTTATAGTTTTGATCGGTTAGGAAACTTAATTAAATAATTGAAATTAAAAAGCGACTTCGTTATTTGACGAAGTCGCTTTTTTGTTAGTTTTGACTTAACGCTCTACATATCCTTTAATTTTTATATTTCTCATTCAATTTCGCCATCAACTCTGACGAATATTGCGGATCAAACTTTCGCGCAAACTGTGCATTCTTATCTGCAACAATTGCTTTATAGTCACGCTCATCCAAGACAGCAGGAAAACTGTCGTGCTGCTTTTCCCACTTGATGAAACGATGGAAATCACCTGTGATGCGCGGCATGAACTTTGGATTGTTGCACAAAATCGTTTGTACCCAAAATTCATCTGAAAAACATCCAGTCTGCAGCATCTTTACAAAGTTAGGGTGCTGATCCATGTAAGTGAGACAGTATTCAACGGCATCGCGGGGCAAGTCGCACCAGTTAGCGCCGTGATAAATTGTCTCGGTAATGCCTAGTTTTTTGAATTTATTGATATGTAATAAGCGTTGACCATAGAGCAGGGCGCGGTGATAAAATTTTCCAAAAACGCTGCGGCGGTTAACCGTGTCGTAGTTGAAATAATATTGTTGCCACCACAAAGTCATTTCGCCAGCTAATTTTTTATCTGCTGCCTTCTCATATCGGCAATAAATTTTGTCATTGCCTTCATAAAAAGCATACATTTCATCTAAATTCATCACAGGCCAATCTTGTCCGGAAATTAAATGGACATGAGTAATTTCTGGATTTTCCATTGCCAATTCCATTAATCTGCGGGCGGCTTGTCCAATGCTCCAACTACCCCAGTGAACGTCAATTTCTTGAATATAATGAATGTGATGTTCGTCTAGCCAAGCCTTTTCTGAAGCTGAAAGTTCCATCTTGGTATCGAAGTGGATATAAATTTCAAACTTGCGTTGCATGAGTTGCGCAAGACGTGCCACATGATCAAAATTTTTATGAGCTAAAATTAATACCGCTTGCATGTTTGTTCCTCTCATCTGTTGTTCTTACTTTCAATTGTACAACATTCATTCTAAAAGATACATGTTAGGCAAAAGTGGAATACAAATAAATTTTGCCTATATAATTAAAATTAAATTAGAAAATAATTAAAATAGTGGTATAATTGAAACCAAATTAGAAAGGAAATGATCTTATGGATGTCGATGGTCAGGCGACTGCCAAGAAGATTAAGTGCGGCAGTTTAGTTTTAATGATTTTCTCAGCAATTTTTGGTTTTAGTAATTCAATTACGGCGTTTTATCAGATGGGGTACTCAAGTGTAATTTGGTATGTAATTGCGGCGTTGGCATTCTTTTTACCATCTGCCTTGATGTTTGCCGAATATGGAGCCTCATTTAAGGAAGCAAAGGGTGGAATCTATTCATGGTTGAAAGGTTCCACTAATGAAAAAGTGGCGTTCATCGGAACATTTATCTGGTTAGCGTCATGGATGGTTTGGTTAGTTTCATCTACACAATTCTTCATCGTTTCAGTCTCTACAATGATCTCGGGACATGATGAAACTCAAACGTGGCACTTTGCCGGTCTATCTTCAACTCAAGTGGTCGGCTTATTAGGTATCGGCTTCATTTTACTGGTGACACTGATTGCCAGTCATGGAATCGATAAAATTGCGAAGGTTGCAACTATTGGCGGGATTTTTGCCTTTGCAATTTCCATTCTCTTTAGTCTATTCAGTATGATTGTTTTGATTGCTCATCATGGTGTTTTGGCACAGGGCATCACAGGTTTGCACAGCCTGACAGTCTCACCCAATTCAAATTTTGATAGTCCAATTGAAATTATTTCATTTTTAGTTTATGCCATCTTCGCGTTTGCAGGTTTGGAAACTACTTCTGGGGTGATTGATTCGGTTGATCATGCAGAAAAAACTTTCCCTAAAGCATTAATCATTGCAATGGTTTGCATGACTTTCTTATATATTTTCATGATTGTTATGTGCGGTTTTACAACTAACTGGAAAGCAATTCTCGGGAAAGAAAATGTTAACTTGGCAAACTGCGAATATGTATTGATTAATAACTTAGGATTAGAAGTCGGCAAGGCGTTTGGTTTGTCTGGAGCAGCTGCAGCTGGTGTTGGTCGGTTATTCTCACATTTTGCCGGACTAACAGATGTGTTGACTGGAATCGGAGCAGCCTTCGTCATGGTTTATTCACCAATTAAATCATTCATCTTAGGAAGCGACTCACGCTTATTACCTAAGAAATTAACTAAGTTAAATGATAAGGGTATGCCAGCAAATGCAATGTGGTTACAAGCCATTGTCGTGAGTGTCATTATGTTATTCATCGCGTTTGGCGGGGATGCAGCTAACCAATTTTATACTGTATTAATGGATATGATGAATGTTTCGTCAGCTGCACCATACCTGTTCTTAATCGGGGCATTCCCATTCTTTAAGATGAAGCAGAATATTGATCGTCCATTTGTTTTCTATAAAAAGCAATCAACAACTTGGCTGGTCTCAATCA
This sequence comes from Candidatus Ligilactobacillus excrementigallinarum, assembly GCA_019114385.1. Lineage (GTDB taxonomy): Bacteria > Bacillota > Bacilli > Lactobacillales > Lactobacillaceae > Ligilactobacillus > Ligilactobacillus excrementigallinarum. Next base: position 33,585 of record DXFP01000019.1, read on the forward strand.
TGGTTTGGATTGTGGTGGCAGTCGGGATTATCTTTACTTGCATCGAACCATTATTCACTCATGACTACTCAACTGCCTTTTGGACAGCATTTGGACCAGTATGCTTTGGCCTGGTTGGCTGGGGATTGTATGCAAAATCAGAAAAGAAATTACAGGTAACTGATTACGAAAATAGTTTGGATAATGATTAGTGGCAAATTAAAGTTCGTTTAATTCTCCGAAGGTAATCTTGACAATGAATTTTAACTGATAAATAATTATTAAAATGAGTTTTTAGTGGAAAAATTACCATTTTACATATTAAGGAGAACATAAATGACAAAATATTTAGTTGTTGGTGCCGGTTTGTTCGGTGCTACATTTGCGCATGAAGCTGCAAAACGTGGTCATGAAGTTCATGTAATTGAAAAACGGGACCACATTGCAGGTAACATTTATACAAAGGAAATTGACGGAATTCAAGTTCACCAATATGGTGCTCACATTTTCCATACATCAAAAAAGGAAATCTGGGATTACGTCAACCAATTTGCAGAATTTAACCGCTATACAAACAGTCCAATTGCAAATTACCACGGTGAAATCTACAACATGCCATTTAACATGAATACGTTCAACAAGTTATGGGGCGTAATTACACCGCAAGAAGCTGAAGACAAGATTAACGAACAACGAGCTGTTTTGAAAGGCAAGAAACCTGAAAACCTTGAAGAACAAGCAATTTCTTTAGTTGGTACAGATATCTACAAGAAATTAGTTAAGGAATATACAGAAAAGCAATGGGGACGTGATGCAACTGAATTGCCTCCATTTATCATCAAGCGTTTACCAGTTCGGTTTACATATGATAACAACTACTTCAACGATACATACCAAGGAATTCCAATTGGTGGTTATACTCAAATCGTTGAAAAGATGTTAGATGATGAACACATTACTGTAGAAGTGAATACTGATTTCTTTGACAAAAAAGATGAATACTTGAAGAACTATGATAAGGTAGTCTTTACTGGAATGATCGATCAATTCTTCGATTACAAGTTGGGTGAATTGGAATACCGCAGTTTGCGTTTTGAAACTGAAGAATTAGATGTAGACAACTACCAAGGAAATGCCGTAGTGAACTACACAGATAAGGAAACACCTTATACTCGGATTATCGAACACAAACACTTCGAATTTGGTAAGGGTGACAAGAACAAGACAGTTATCACTCGCGAATACCCAGCAACATGGCATCGCGGTGATGAACCATACTACCCAATTAACGATGCCAAGAACAACTCATTGTACAAGCAATATGTTGAATTGGCTGAAAAAGAAGCTAAGAATGTCATCTTTGGCGGTCGTTTGGGTCAATACCGCTACTACAACATGGACCAAGTAATTGGTGCGGCTTTGATTACAGTAGATAAGGAATTTGGAACAAAGTAATTTCTGCTTCAGTAAATTAAATAAATTCAATGGAGGCTAAGACAGTTTTTATGTCATGGCCTCCTTGTGTTATGATTAAGTGGTATTTTGATTTAATTATTATGGTGGTAAATAATGAAAGTTTTGAAAAACTACTTGTACAATGCCGGATATCAAATTTTGGCATTGATTGTACCGTTGATTACCGCACCGTATATCAGTCGGGTGTTACATCCAGCTGGAGTCGGATATAATGCCTATACTAACTCGATTATTCAATATTTCGTGTTAGCGGCAGATTTAGGGATTGCGTTATACGGTCAGCGTGAAATTGCATATGTGCGTGAAAATCGCGAAAAGATGTCGCAAACGTTCTGGGAAATTCAGTGTTTGAAAATTTTCACAACAGTTTGTTCATACTTCTTGTTTGTGATCTTTTTGAATGTATATAACCATTACACCATCTTTTTGTGGGTTCAATCATTAAACGTGATTGCAGCCGCTTTTGATGTTTCGTGGTTATACATGGGATTGGAAGATTTTAAGCGGACGGTTATTCGGAATACGTTCGTACGTTTGTTGTCATTAGCATTGATTTTCACATTTGTTAAAAAACCAAGCGATGTTGCGTTATATATCTTCATCGTGGCGATTTCAAATGTAATCGGGAACTTGACATTGTGGCCCCATTTAAGAAAAATTTTGGTACCGGTCAAGTTTAAGAGTTTGCATATTTGGCAGCATTTACGGCCAACCATTGCATTGTTTATTCCAACGATTGCAACTTCAGTTTATTTGCAATTAAATAAAACAATGTTGGGGGCAATGATGGGAACTAAGTATTCTGGATTCTATCAAAACTCCGATAACTTAGTTAAAATGGTGCTGTCATTAGCTACTTCGCTTGGGACAGTTATGCTGCCTCATATGTCGGCGGCGTTTGCTAAAGGTGACAAAAAGGGCATGCAAAAGATGTTGTATAAATCTTTTGATATGCTGTCACTATTATCAATTGCGATGATGTTCGGAGTCGCCGCAGTTTCAACAAATTTGGCACCATTCTTCTATGGAAAAGGTTTCGGTCCAGTTGGCCCAGCAATGATGATTGAATCAATCGTAATTTTATTGATTGCCTGGAGTAATACAATTGGAAAACAGTTTTTAGTACCAACAGACCATGTTAAAGAATTTACGACTTCGGTTGTTGCTGGAGCGGTCTTTAATTTGTTTGCCAACTTCCTATTTATCCATTTGTGGGGCTTAAATGGTGCAATGTGGGCAACTGTTGCTTCAGAAGCAGTTGTTACCGGCTATCAATTATGGGTCGTTCGTAAAGAAGTAGAATTCCCAGAAATGTTCAGAAACTTCTTCAAATACATGATTGCTGGATTAGCAATGTTCATCCCAGTTTACTTAATGAATATCAAGTTGCATACCAGCATCTTGACTCTTGGATTAGAAGTTGTCGTTGGGGTAGCAATCTTCATCATTATGATTTTTGTTTTGCGCCCAACTAGTTTAGAAACAATCATGGGATTGATTAAAAGAAAATAGGGTGAAAGCATCTTGGCGGATAGCTGGGATGCTTTTTTGTGTTTGAGGGCTGTTGCTCGAGACGGTTTTCGCATCCTTTCCTTACATCACGCTTGGCTTAACGCTCTGCATATCCTTGTTTAGTTGAGTTCCGGCCTAACTTGCTATGCATAAGTATGCAATGCTTCGAATACGCTGTGCTATTCGGGCGCACTGCAAAACTTATGCCACGCAAGTTCGAGACGGCCTTCACATCCTGTTTTTAGTTGAGTTCGCAAATATAAGTACGCAGCCCTCTGACCTGCATCCACAGATCATTCGGCCTGCTAGCTTATATTGACCGTTGCTCGAGACGGTTCTCGCATCCTTAATCTTAACCGCATTTTTACAATTTTGATGTCTCATTAATGGTAAAATGAAACTGTTACCCAAGGGGATGTTGCTATAAACGGAATTATGTATTAAAATATCTTAGATATGACATTCTTTTTAGTTAGGAGCAATTCTTTTGAAATCAGAAATATATGTAGTAAGTCATAAAAAGGCTCGGATGCCAGAAGATAAGATGTATATTCCCGTTCAAGTTGGGTTTAATCCTGAGAATTTCGAAGGATACATGCGTGACAACACGGGAGATAATATTTCTGACAAAAACGCTTCATATTGTGAATTAACCGCACAATATTGGGGAGCAAAGAACCGTCAAGCAGATGTCAAAGGATTGGTTCATTATCGTCGTTTGTTCACTAATGGTCATTCAGACTTTTTCAAGAGTGTGGATGCTAAGTGGAAAGACGTGTTAACACATGAAACATTAGAAAAATTAATGAGTAAGTATGATATGGTATTGCCTAAGAAGCGGAACTACTATATCGAAACTTTGTGGTCACACTATGAACATTCACATCATATTGAAGGCTTAGAAGTGACACGCGAAGTAATTAACGATCTTTTTCCAGAATATTTACCAGAATTTGATAAGCATATGCAAGAAAAGAAAGGCCATATGTTTAACATTTTGATTGCGAAGAGCAACTTATTTGATGAATATACAGATTGGTTGATGAAGGTCTTGAATGAAGTTGAAAATCGCATTGATATTTCAAATTACAGCAAGAGCGAACAACGGATTTTGGGGTATATCAGCGAGTTGTTGTTAGATGTATGGGTCGAACACAACCAAATTAATTACACTGAATTGCCGGTGATGTTTATGGGGAATCAACACTGGGTCAAGAAGATCGCAAACTTTTTGAAGCGAAAGGTAAAGGGAAGAGAAGAATAATTTACTATTCGAATTTTGAAGGTGCGCTAGATGAATAAGAATGAAAAAATTATCCTTGATCGGAAGGAAATCAATAAACATCATGTATATCGAACTTGTAAGCGACTCTTTGATGTTGTTGCAAGTGCATGCGGTTTAGTTTTACTGAGTCCAGTATTTTTAGCAACTGCAATTGCGATTAAATTGGATGATGGCGGTCCGGTCTTTTATAACCAAGAACGGATTGGAAAAGACGGTAAGCCATTTAAGATGTATAAGTTCCGTTCAATGAAGGTTAATGCCGATCAGGAAATTGAAAAATTACAAAAGCATAATGAAGTTGACGGAGCAATGTTCAAGATGAAAAATGATCCGCGAATTACTCGTGTTGGGAAGTTTATTCGCAAGACAAGTATCGATGAATTTCCTCAATTATTGAACGTGCTGCTCGGTCAAATGAGTATTGTAGGGCCGCGTCCGCCTTTGCCACGTGAAGTTGCAGAATATACTGACTATGATAAACAACGCTTGTATGTTCGCCCAGGATGCACAGGCTTATGGCAAGTAACAGTGCGGAATAGTGTCGGCTTCCATGAAATGGTAAATATCGATTTGGATTATATCAAGCGTCGCAGTTTCCATTTGGATTTGGAAATTATGCTGAAGACCATTAAAGTCATTTTTGTACCGAATACCGCATACTAGGAGGTGCATTATGCCGAAATTAAGCATTATAGTTCCTGTATATAATTGTGAAAAACATTTGGAACGCTGTATTGGATCAGTATTAAAGCAAGATTTTAAGGATTATGAGCTTTTGCTGGTTGATGATGGCTCAACCGATAATTCTGGTAAAATTGCCAATGATTATGCCGATGATAATCAGCAGATTCGCGTTATTCACCAAGCAAATCAAGGAGTTTCGAATGCTCGTAATACTGGGTTATTAGAGGCTAGTGGGGAATATGTGATGTTTGCGGATGCTGACGATTATTTGTTACCAGCAGTAAGCGACGTACTTGAAAATGAACAGTTATCAGATTTGACATGTTTAAGCTTTGAAGTCGGTAAGAATTTGAAGAAAATTACCGGTGATCATCGCTATCAAGGCGATACAAGCGAAGATGCAAAGGTAATGATGCTGGAAAATCCAACCCAATACATGACGGTTTGGAGCAAAATTTTCAAACGTGAAATCATTGAACAACATAAGTTACGCTTCAATACAAGCTTAAGAGTGGCTGAAGATGGCGACTTCATGTTAAGATACTTGTTGAACATTGATTCGATTCAGTTTTTAATGCAGTTAGGTTATCATTATTCAAATGATGTAAAATCGGTAATGTCGACCTTTGATCATAAGAATAAAGATTATCTGAATGCGTTAATGGCTTCGCAACGAAGTTTAGGAAAGATATCATCTCGGATGCAAAAATCATTTGCAGTATATGTGTTAATGCACTTGAATATTATGATGGTACACGAAACCTTTGCTTCAGCTAATCCATTGAAATATAGTGAACGAATCAATGAATTAAAACAGATTCTCAAAGAACCGATTTTTGAAGAATCCCTGACAGCAATTAAGGTGAGCGATTGTCATGGGGCAAGAATGTTGCCGATTATCTTTTTGAAGATGCATGCATATCGCTTAGCCTCAATTTTATTTATCCTGCGTGCAAAACAAAATGAAGGCCAAGTCAACGAATAGTTGATTTTCCCTTACTGAAGGAAGTCGAAGATAAACGACTTCCTTTTTTTGTTGTCTTTTTACTTTATTAAACACTAAAAAAACTGTAATATAAGTCCCCTTATCTCTATATCTGCATAATTGAATTCAAAAAAACAGACATGTTTGTAAGTTCTTTTCTTACAACATGCCTGTTTTAGTTTTTGTCACATTTTTTTATATAAATCATTCAATTTCCGGTTGTGCATCATTGAATGATTTCAAATTGGCAAATAAACTTAATAAGATAAAGTTAAATGAACTGTCCCAGAAGTGTTGGTCAATGGCACCACTTAAGATGAAGAGCATGAAGCAAATTTCAAGACAGAATGCTTTGGCACTTATCAAACGACGGTTCATAGCTAAAATTAAAATCAAAAGCATGATGAACACGACTAATCCATACATGAAGATTGTCCGGAAAAAGACAGAGTCAATGTAGTAGGCACCGCCGCCAGGCTGATTGATAAATTGACCAAACAGTTGAATGTTGTACTTTTGGAATGTTAACTGTTCATATGATAATCGACCAGAAAGTACGGTGTTTACGAATCCTAATAGTTTGCTTCCGGGATGGTAGCATAATCCCATCAAGAAGATAATCCCAATAAAAATATACATGCCTAATGTAATTAATTGGTTAGATGCTCGTTGTAAAAGTTTAGCTTCCTTGTTGTAGAAAATAATCAACAAGAATAAAAGCAGCATTAACATCATATCTAAACGTGTGTTGGTTAAGGTGTAGTACCAAATTGCAATCGCAGCGTACGAGATGTATTCTGGTAAACTGAAGCGGAAGCGGCGCAATGCAGCGTAAGCCATCAAGACACAGAATCCGCGAGCAGCAAAGTCAGATGGATAAACAGCACCCATACCGTACCGTGTCATTGGTGAGTACAGTGAACGGATTCCTTCGTAGTTCCGAATGACGCCGCCCAATGCCAAGCCCATTGCGATTAAGATTCCAATGACATTCACAGTGATAAAGACTTTCAAAACCAATCGATAGTCAACATCTTTAGCACCGTAAACAAATGGAATGAAGTAGAATAAACTGAAATCGCCGGCGTGATAGCCAATGTTATACAAGACACATTCCAACAAGGCGAAGACGGTCAGTTCCATTAACGAATGGTGATCGAACAGCGCAATCTTGAGAACGATAAAGACTGCAGGAATGGCTAATAACAGGAAGATGACATGTTGTGTAATCAAATGACCTGCCATTGTAGTCCCTTTGATAAATGTTCCTGAAATATAAATTGCCAGGAAAAATAGATAGTATCCGGTAACAAAATGCGGATGTTTCTCATTTAGACGAGCAGTGAATTGTTCCCGCCATTTTAGCAAATTTGCTAATGTAATATTATTTAAAAAATTAGTCATGGTTTAAACCTCGAATTTTAAAGTAACTCATCTAAGTATAACATTTTCTGAAAAAATCCGCTTATTCATTTATAACCGAAAATTAAAACTACAATTCAACGCAAATCTTTTCGAATAGAGAAGATAAATGCAACATCTTGATAAAAATCGGTACATTTTAAATTAATCTGTCAAAATGTTTAAAGCTTATTCAGATAAAAACGGATAATGAAAATTAAGTAAGTGTTAAATAATAGGAATGAATTCGATTTCGGTTTATGTTTTTTTAAAGGTCTTAAACTAACTGCGAATGTCCGTGAAAATATGATAAAATTAAAAGAGTATAGTGTCTAAGTCTAGACAAAAGTTCCCATGAATGCTTTGGGGCAAAAAGTTTCTGGGAATCAATATGAATCAATCACTTAAAAGGGAAGTGAGACAAGTTATGCCAAGCAAGAAAACGGTCGGTTGGGTAGTAGGAACCATTCTCGTTCTTGGCGGTGGCGGTTATGCACTTGCAAAATACAACACTAATAGTATGGCGCATGTCATGTATCAACGCATAACGCATACTGCAGACCATTCAATTCAATCCGCAAAATCGCAGCAAACACATTCAGATAAGCAAACGACATCAACTTCGTCTTCTACAGAAGTAGATACGGGTGCAGTTCGCAAATTGTTGACAGAAAAGAAGTTTGATGGAGCTTACCTCGTGCTTGAAGATGGCAAAATGTCAAAAACGAAGTATGTAGGCAGCAATCAAGATCAACTTAAGGATAAGTATTTCCAAATTGCTGACTTGGAAAATGCAGTTACGGCAGCAGCTGTGCTGAAATTGGTTGATCAAGGCAAATTGAAGTTATCGACTCCAGTTAGTCACTACTACGACTCATTGGATGTTTCAAGTGATGTTACAGTCGGTGATTTATTGAAGATGACTTCTGGATTAAGTAATAGTTCAATTCCAAATAATCAGCTATCCAATGTCTTGGAATGGAATGTAAACCATACCAATTCAGACAACAGCGACAACTATGATTATCAGGAAACAAACTATGTTTTATTAGAAGGCATTATTTCGCAAGTTACAAACGGTTCATATCAAGATTACATTAACCAAGCAATCTTGAAACCTAATCACTTGAATCAAGTGAAGTTTGTACCAAGTATTAATGATAATCGCTTAGCCACACCATATAACGGCAAGGAAGAGGTTGATAATCCAACTTTGGCAAAAGCGATGAACGAACAAATGGGTAAAAATCAGCTGATGGCAACACCAGCAGGCATGATGAAACTCACCCAAGTCTTAGTGAAGGATTATGGCGACAACAAGAACTTTACTGCTAGCCGAAACTTTACGGGACAATTAATGAAGGATGAAAGTAAATATTACGGTTCAGGCGGCTTAGTCGGTTACCGGACATCAGTGGCAATCAGTAAGGACGGTAAGAAAGGAATCGTTTTGATGAGCAATCACTCAAACGGTAAAGACAACATGACTGGACTGGTTAAAGAAAGTTACGATAAATTGAATTAACTCTAGGAGGTAAATTATGAACGAGGCCGAAAGCCAAGAAAAATCATCAAAATTTAGCGATATTGGTGAGATTTTAGGGATTTTGCGTAAGCGTAGAGGAATAATTATTTGGACAACCATTATTTGTGCTGTCTTAACCTTTTTCACATCTGTCTTTTTGATTTCACCAAAGTATAGTTCAAATACGGATATTTTGGTAAATCGTAAAGTAAATAATCAAGAAAATGCTCAAGCTCAAATTCAAGCTGATGTGCAAATGATTAATACATATAAGGATATTATAACTAGCCCAACAATTTTAAATACGGTTAGTGAAAAACTTGAGAATCAAGGATATAAAATAAATGCAAATGAGATAAAAGATTGTATTACAATAAATAATCAACAGAATTCACAAGTTTTTACAGTTACAGTAAAAACAAAAGATCCTAATTTATCTGCTGCAGAAGCGAATACAATTGCAGATACGTTTAAAGAAAAAGTAAAAAAAATCATGAGCGTAAATAACGTTTCAATTTTGTCTAGAGCTGCTCCTAATCCGAATCCAGTTTCACCTAAAATATTGTTAAATTGTATTGCGGGCATGTTTTTTGGGATTATTCTAGGATTAACTATCGCATTTATTTCAAATGGATTAGATAGAACAGTGAACAATGAAGAATTTATTACTAAAACATTGAAATTGAATGACTTAGGAATTATTAATGAAATACCAACAAATAAAGTTAAAAAGATGTTAATGACGAGTCATTCAACTTCAAAAGGATCAAGAAGAAAACGGAGGGTTTAATCAATGTCAATCTTTGATAAATTTACGCATCGTAAAAATAAATTAGACGAAGACAGTATGAAGTATGGGGTTGCATTGATTACTAAAATAGACCCTCAATCAGGAATTTCAGAACAATACCGGACAATCCGGACAAACTTGAAATTCTCTTTCTTAGATTCAAATTTCAAGGTTTTAGCAATTATGTCAGCTTTGCCATCTGAGGGAAAATCAACAGTTAGTGCGAACTTGGCAATTTCATGGGCTGAAGAAAATAAGAAAGTGTTATTGATTGATGTTGATTTACGTCGACCAACAGTTCACCAATCATTTAAAGTTTCGAATCGATATGGGTTATCAAATATAATTACATCATCATCAAAAACAGTTAATATTTCTGAAATGATTGACCATTCAGGCGTAGAAAATCTCGATATACTGACTAGTGGTCCGATTCCACCAAATCCTGCTGAGTTATTGGGGTCAGAGCGTTTCAATCAATTGTTGGAATTCTTGAAAGGTCAATATGACTTTATTATCTTGGATGCTCCTCCTGTTGATACTGTTACAGATGGACAAATTGTTGCAACAGAGGCAGATGGAGTAGCCTTAGTTGTACCACAAGGTATTGCCAATAAGGATGCAGTAATTAGAGCAGTTAAACTGTTAAAACAAGTAAAAGCAAATATTTTAGGCGCTATAATGAATCGTTTTACTGCCGCAGAAGCAGGTAGTTATTATGGTAGTTACTACGGTGGATATTACGGTGGTTATTATGGAACAGACGATAAGAAAGAAGCCAAGAGAAAGTGACATTAGTAGATTTACACGCCCATTTATTGCCTGGAGTTGATGACGGATCGCCTGATTTACAAACTTCCTTGCAGTTAGCACGTAAATCAGTCGCAGATGGAGTCACCCATATGTTATTGACTCCGCATCACATGGATGGAACTTATGTAAACCATAAACAAGATGTAATTGCTAAAACGGAAATGTTTCAGAATGCATTAGATCAAGCTCAAATTCCATTGAAGGTTTTTCCAGGACAAGAAGTGCACTTAACGGATAAGCTATTAGATGCACTGGATCAGGATGATATCTTATTTGCGGATGCGAATGACCGCTATATGATGCTGGAACTACCGCACACGCATGTTCCAGAATATTTCTTGAAAAATATTTTACCGGAATTACAAATGTGCGGGATTACCCCAGTGATTGTTCATCCGGAACGCAATCAAGGTATCCAACGTGATCACAGCTTGTTATACAGCCTAGTGGAAGCCGGTTGTTTAACACAATTGACGGCCAGCAGCTATGTTGATGTATTTGGAGAACAAATTACAGGTCTTACACAAAAAATCATTGATGCTAATTTAGGGACGACATTCTCATCTGATGCGCACGCCCTTAAAGGTCGGGGCAGCCGCATGGATGCAGCATATCGAAAGCTCAGTGATCAAAATGAAGATTGTGCAACACGTTATTGGCAAAATGCAAAGGCAATCTTAAACGGAGATGATGTGCCAATGGACGATCTTCACCAAATTAAAGAAAAACGCAATTTTTGGGAGAGACTCTTTAAGGGTAGACAGAAGTAAACGAAAGGAAGGTATACATGAGTAATGTATTGATTACGGGAGGAGCCGGTTTTGTAGGGAGTAATCTTGCCGACCGGTTAATCAGTCAAGGAGACCACATCACAATTGTAGATGACTTATCGATGGGCTTAGTAGAGAACATTCCAGATTCTGACTTGGTTGATTTTTATGAAGAATCAATCACTAATAAGGAATTTATGGAAGATTTGCTCGTTAAGAATCAGTTTGACTATATCTACTTATTTGCGGGAGTAGCGAGTGTTGCCGATTCAGTTGGTCGTCCATATGAAACTCATCAAATTAACCAAGAAGCAAATGTGTTCTTGATGGAAGTAATTCGTAAACATAAATTACCGGTGAAGAAGGTCTTGTTCGCTTCTTCAGCTGCAGTTTATGGTGATGAACCTACACTACCAAAGAAGGAAACGTCACGTATTAAACCGTTGACTCCATACGCAATTGATAAGTTTGCGTCAGAACGGTATGTCATTGACTACGATCAGTTATATGGCATTCCAACTGTAGCAGTACGGTTCTTCAACATTTATGGACCAAAGCAAAACCCATCATCACCATACTCAGGAGTGATTTCAATTATCACTGACTGTATTCGAGATAATAAGATTTTTAATTTATATGGCGATGGTAACCAAGTACGTGATTTCGTCTATATTGATGATGTAATCGATGCTTTAATCTTGTTGACACGAGAAGATATTGCTACTCATGGCGTTTATAATGTGGCATCAGGATTACAAACCAGCATAAACGATATGATTCAAGCATATGAAAATCTTACAGGCAAAACACTGCAAATTGACTATCAAGCAGAACGTCAAGGGGATATTAAGTACTCATATGCTGATATTAGTAAGCTAAGTAAGTTAGGTTACCGTCCAGTTTACAACATTGAACAAGGACTTAAGAAGTATTGGGAATATATTAATCAAGGGATGTAAAGATGAAAACAAACAGCGTACCTAAGGCAATTTCAAAAGTAAAAAAAATTAGACGGAAGATGCGTCCGCTGCAACGGCAGGAATTGGTGAAGAAGCAAGAGCGAATTAAGCCAGTTCCTACAAACTACTCATATGAAGATAAGTTAAAGGAACCGGTAAAGAGCGATTATTTACCAATCAAGCGGTTATTTGACGTACTGAGTGCCAGCGGTTTGATGTTTGCAACGGCCCCAGTAGTGCTATTATTTGGAATTTTAGTGAAAATGGAAACTCCGGGAAAGATGTTCTATACCCAAGAGCGTGTCGGGTATATGGGCAAGCGGTTCAAGGTTACAAAATTACGTTCAATGTACGATGGTGCAGAGAAAAAGAGCGGGGCAGTTTGGGCTTCTAAAGATGATGCACGGGTAACAAAGGTTGGTAAATTCATTCGTAAGACACGGATTGATGAATTACCACAGTTATGGAACGTAATTAAGGGCGATATGAGTATGATTGGACCACGTCCAGAACGTCCTGAATTAACCGAAAAGTTCAGTAAGGAAGTCAAAGATTTTGAACAACGCTTACGTGTATTACCTGGATTAAGCGGTTATGCTCAAGTGCATGGCGGTTATGATGTGACTCCAGAAGAAAAGTACAAGATGGACAAGCATTACATGGATAACTTGAGCATGAAAGAAGATCTGAAGATTATCTTTGAAACGATTCGGGTAGTCTTAACCGGAGATGGAGCAAGATAATGGAAAAAGTATCGGTTTTAATGTCTGTATATTGTAAAGAAAACCCAACATTTTTGAAAAAGTCAATTCAAAGTTTGTTGAAACAAACTTTGGTGCCGAATGAAATATTGATTATCAAGGATGGTCCATTAACTCCTGAACTGGATCAAGTATTGACAGACTTTGAACATAAATATCCAAAAATTTTTAATATCCATGCCTTGGAAGAAAATCATGGTTTGGCATATGCCTTAGCGTATGGGGTTAAGCATGCTAAATATGAATATATTGCACGTATGGATTCTGATGATATTGCAGCACCGGATCGTATTGAAGATCAATTAAAGCAAATGATCAAGAATTACTATGATATTTATGGTGGTCAGATTGCAGAGTTTGAAAATTCAATCAAAGAAATTATTGCAAAACGAGAAGTGCCAACTGACTTATATACTATTAAGGAGTTTGCACATCGGCGTAATCCGATGAATCACATGACAGTGATGTTCAAGCGCAGCACTATTCTGGAGATTGGTAACTATCATCAAGTTGCTGGTTTTGAAGATTATGATTTGTGGATTAGGGCCATTCAGGCTGGATGCAAGTTGGGTAACAGCGAAGAAATCTACGTGTATGTTCGAGCTGGGCATGATATGATGAAACGTCGTGGAGGTTGGGATTATATCAAGGCGAACTTTAATGCCCGCAAAATCTTTGCGAAAGAAGACGACTTCTATAATGCCAAGGACTTCTTGATTACGACATTAGGAATCACGGTAACAAGTATGATTCCAGATAAGTTAAGGTATTTTATTTACTATAAAATTCTAAGGAAACATTAGGGAGTTAATTTAATGAAAAAAAATGTTATTTCACTTAGAAATATTTTATTATATTTATTAACTTTTATTTTTATAGTATTTTCAATTTCTTCTTATACTGAATATGGTAGTGAAATGAAAATATTGAAAAATATATGTCAAATCTTGATAATAATAATTGCCCTTTTTAAAGTAAAATTAAAAAAATTTAAATGGACGATACCAATTATTTTAGTTTTAATTGTATACCCTTTAATTTTAATTACATTTGGAATATATAAATTTTATCCATTACAGGTATTAATGTATTTGGGCATGGTATTAATAAATATATTGTTTTACATTGTACTATCTGATTTTTATTTTGATAAATTTGATACATTTATATATATATGGCAATTATCTTCTTTAGTTACATTATTGGTTTTATTAATTATTTATAGAGGAATTAGTTTAAATATTCCATATATGTTAAAAGCAGTAATAACTAATGAGCGGTATGGAAGTAGTTTAATTGTTCAACGATATGGAATGGGATTTAATAATGTAAATCAATTAGCGTTATTTTCATCAATATTAATGGTTTGTTCAATTTACTTTATTTATAAAAAAAAGAGAATTATTTTTTCAATAGTATGTTCTATTTTAAGTTTTATCTTTATTTGTAATTCAGAAAGTAGAGCTCCTTTTGTTGCCTTAGGATTATCAATAATTGTATTAATAATAATTAATATGAAATCAATAAAATTAAAAAAGATATTGTTAAATACTATTTATTTAAGTATCCTACTGTTTTCTATATATTTTGCTTATTATGCTTTTAATGGAGCAACACTTTCTTCAGCGTATCAAAATTTAAATAATATATCTAGTATGAGACTATATTTTTCTTCACAAGCACTATCATTTGCTAGATCAATAGGTACAAAATGGTTTGGCGTAGGGCCAATGAGCACATCTTTTGTGACTCATGAAGTATTTGGAAGTACGTTAACACTGGATAGTTCATTAGGTTATAGTTTATTTTCTTATGGAATAATAGGAACGATTATTATTTCAATACTTCTAATTTATTTTGTTAAATCTATTCATAATAATGATGCAAATTATTTTATAATCTATTTTATTACATATGCAATATTTGAAAATGCGTTATTTATTCCAAGTTCATTATTATCTTGTTTTGGATGTGTAATTATTTTTATTTTTATGAGGATAAAAAATGAAAAAAAATGTATTAGTAACTGTATTAACAACAACATATAATCGCTCAAATAATTTATTTGATTTGTATAATTCTTTAAATAAGCAATCATCATATAATTTTAAATGGATTGTTGTTGATGATGGGAGTACAGATGATACAACAAGTAGTATAAATAAATTGATAAATAAAACTCACAAATTTGAAATTGAGTATTTTAAATTAAAAAATGGTGGAAAACATAGAGCTTTAAATTATATTTTTAGTAAGCTGGATACTGATTTAACCGTAATAGTTGATAGTGATGACCAATTAGTAAGTGATGCAATAGAAAAAATAGAAAAAAATTGGAATAAATATAAAAATAGTGAAATATGTACAATGACGTTTGAACATATTTATGAAGATGGAACGCCGATGGTAGAAATAAAGAAAACAGT
>DXFP01000020.1 GCA_019114385.1 Candidatus Ligilactobacillus excrementigallinarum
AGTAATGAAGCGAGCAATTGTACGATAAGATGGACAATCAGCTTGAACTAGCCATTCTGCATATTTATTTTCTCGTGCAAAAGTTTCAATTTTACGACATGACTAAACACCGCGAGAGTAAGCAAATAAGATCAATTTTAATAATGCAGGAGAAGAATAGACCTGTGGTCGTCCAAAAATATAGTTTTTAGCGATATTTAAACTATCAATAAAATCGTTAATTAATGAAGCTGGATGATCAGATTCAGGTCTAAATTGGAGAGAAATTTCTAAAGTCATTTGATTTGTGTTATAATTATTCCCGGTTTTCATAAGGGAGTTTCACTTCCTTATATACTTGATGAAGAAGTTACTTGTGAGGTAACTTCTTTTTTATTATAAATGAAAGGAGGCATTTCAGCGAATTCTCGCTGAAGTACCTCCCCGTAATTAGTGACTTATGTCACAACCTCTAACGTCGATTATCAGTTTGACTATTACAACATAATAGTCTAATCTATCAGTTATAGGATATTAAATTAGTACCAAATTAAGCTAATGATTATTTTGGAATAAAAAAGTATTTTAACAAAACTGCTAAAACGCCTTTCACATTATTGCTTGCAGACATCAATTAAAATTTAACTACTTTTCGGCCTTTAATTTCACCTTTCTTCATTTTATTAACTTCTTCAAGTTTACATGTTGATACAATTGGCTTAATATCACCATCTGTTGCCAAATCAAAAGCTTCCTTTAAGTCTTGCCAAGTACCAACTAATGAACCAGCAACTTGAATGCCATCAAGTACAGTTTTCACAATTGATAGCCCTATCTTGCCCTTTGGCAAACCAACAGCAACAACTTTACCACCTGCACGTAAACTATCAACAGCTTGGTTAAAAGCGATTTGAGAAACAGCCGTTACAACTGCGGCATGGACACCACCAAACTGATCATGTGTAAATTTCCCAGAATCTGCATTTTTTAAATTAAAAATTAAATCTGCCGCTATTTCTTTTGCATATTTTAATTTATCATCATTAATATCAATTGCTAGAGTTTTAAATACATTTTTTACCCACTGAATTGCCAGATTTCCTAATCCATCGCATCCGTAAACAGCTACCCATGACCTGGACGAATTCCTGAATCTTTAATGCTTTATAAGTTGTTGCCCCTGCACAAGTAATTGAACTAGCTTGAATAGGTCCAATTTATCAGGAACTTTAACAGCAAAATCACCTGCTGCAACATGCAAATCCGTATGATATAAGCCACAATATTCCATTTCCACTAAAATCTCATTATTCTTAATAGGACATAACCGTCTAAATTTTGACGAACAACAGCTGCTTTCCTGACAATTTCTCCCACATATATTTAGAAAATTCACTTTCTAAGTGTAATGTTAGCGCATATATTTTATAGTTATCAATATTTAGCAAAAAATATTGTCATAATAGTATTGTTACAAAATAAGTATAACCTCTTTGTCATTTTATTAATCAACGTATACTTGTCAATTATTATTGCCTTTATTTGTGTAAAATATTTTATTCATTTTATTGATTTTGATTTTCATCGATATATACTGAATTTGTAAATAAATATTAGGTTTACAAAATAATTTAGGAGGTTTTTATTATGTCTGATGTCAAAGAAGAAAAAGCACTTGAAAAATTAGGTGCGTTTGAAATTGCATTTAAAATGTTAAGTTTAGCCAAAAATAATGATAAGCAAAACGTATTTTTGAACGCAGGTCGTGGTAATCCTAACTGGATTCAAACTATTTCTCGTAGTGCATTTGCAAGATTAATCCAATTTGGAATAAAAGAATCTAAAAGAACAATTTCTGAGAAAGATTTAGCAGGATATACTGAAAAAGATGGGATTCATGAACGTTTAGAAACCTTCCTTAATCCTCAAGAAAATGAAGAAGACAAATTCTTATTAGACTCCGTCGATTATGTATATAGTCACTTTAATTTTAATAAAGATTCATTTGTAAAAGAATGGATTGACGGTGTCCTTGGAAATAATTACCCCGTTCCAAGTAGAATCTTAAAATATACCGAAACAGTCATTAACGAATACTTAGATTCTGTTTTATATCACAACAATACAGACAGTACTTTAAAAGATAATACAAAATTATTTGCAACAGAAGGTGCAACGGCTGCTATTGTTTATATTTTTAATTCATTAAAGGAAAATAAGTTGATTCATCCGGGAGATAAGATTATGATAAATACCCCTATCTTTACACCATATATCGAAATTCCCGAATTAAATGACTATGACATGGACGAAATCGATTTACGCTCAAAGGAAAAAAATAATTGGGAATTAGATCCTGAGGCTATCGCTAAGTTACAAGATCCAACAGTAAAAGCACTATTTTTAGTTAATCCATCTAATCCAGGTTCAGTATCTCTTGATAATAAGGCTTTACAAGCAATTAAACAAGCTGTTAAAAAGAATCCAAATTTAATGATTATCACAGATGATGTATATGGACCATTTACTGAAAAATTTCAAAGTGTATATACTGTGGCACCTTTTAATACCTTATTAGTATACTCATACTCTAAATTATTTGGTGTAACAGGCTGGAGAATTGGTGTAATCGCAGCCAATAAGCATAATGTTTTTGACAAACTCATTTCAGAATTACCAGAAAAAGAAAGCAAGGAATTACATGCAAGATACCGTCATGTCGTCTTAGAGCCTGAAAAAATGGAATTTATAGATAGAATGGTTGCTGATAGTAGAGCAATTGGATTATATCATACTTCAGGACTCTCAACTCCTCAACAAATTATGCTTAATTTATTCTCATTAGCACATCTTTTAAATGAAGAAAAAGATGGTAAGGACAGAGATCACTATATTAATGAAGCTAAGGAAATTGTAAGAAAGAGATATGATGATTTGCATAAAGGGTTAAAAGCTAAAGAATTTAATGATCCATCTAATGCAGAATACTATTCATTAATTGACATTTATGAATTAGCAGAACAATACTATGACAAAGACTTTTCTAATTGGTTAAAGAATAACTTTGAACAAATTGATTTCCTTCTTGAATTATCTAAAAAGAATGGTGTTGTCCTTATGGATGGTGTTGGTTTTGGCTCTAAACCAGGTATTTTACGTGTATCACAAGCTAACCTTCCAAATGAAGACTATGCAATGATTGCACGACAAATTCAAGATTTAATGAGTGATTATCATGAAAAGTACTTAATAGAAAAAAAGTAATTAGAGGTGGTAATTATGTGGAAAGAAGTCGTTAATTTTTTAACATCCAACCCATCAATCGCCGTATTTATCTGTTTAGGTTTAGGATATTTAATTGGAAGGATACACATTAAATCCTTTAAGGTGGGTTCTACCGTTGGAGTATTAATTGTTGGATTAATTGTTGGTCAAATTGCCAATTTTGATATTCCTAATATAGTGAAAAATATATTCTTTGATTTATTTATCTTTACGATTGGTTATGAAGTAGGCCCAGCATTTGTAAGGAGTTTTAAATCAAACGGCCTTCGCTTAATTATCGATGGCGTATTTTTCTCTGTTATAGCTTTTATTTTCTCATTAATAATATTTAAAGTCTTCCACGTTGGAAGAGGTGAAGGTGCAGGTATTATTGCAGGTGCATTGACACAATCTGCAGTAATTGGGACTTCAGCATCAAGTATTAACGCATTAAACATCTCACATGCTGCAAAGGTATTGCTAAATTCAAAAGTCGCTATTGCATATGCGATAACTTATGTTTTTGGAACAGCTGGAGTTATAATTTTCATTAAAGATATTGCGCCAAAAATTTTACATGTTGATTTAAAAGAAGAAACAAAGAAATTAATTGAAAAATTACACTACAAAGGAAATTCTTCTTCAAATTCAATTTCCACAAATCCAATCAATATACGTGCGTTCAATATTAATAACGATGCAAATATCGTCAATTGGACTGTAAAAAAATTTGAACATAAATTTAAAAATAAAATCGTTATCGAAAAAATTTTTGACAAAAACGGATCAAGTGTCGCTTTTGATTCTTCAACAACATTAGAACCAAATATGAAAATTTCATTAATCGGAAATACAGATAATTTCAAGCAAGCTGATACCAATATTGGAAATGAAATTTTTGATGATAAATACAAAAAGATAAATATTATACAAAAGGATATAAAATTAACTAAAGTATTTAATTTACCTTCACTACAAGAATTAGTTGACAAAAGTATAGTAATCACAAAAGCAATGGATGAAAATGATAAAAATTTTGATGATTTTTCAAAATTAAAAACTGGAGATAAGATTTCAATCTTAGGCCCAGAAAATTCAATTAATCATGTTATTTCAAGCTTAGGGTATGTTTGTGATGATGGTAACGTGACTGATGTAAGTTTCTTATCAATCGGTATTATCATTGGGATATTAATCGGTTCAATTGTTATTGCTATCAAGAAGGTACCACTTACATTAGGAACTGGTGGAGGTGCCTTATTTGCTGGATTATTCCTTGGATGGTGGCAAGATAAGAATCCTAAAATCGGAAATATCCCTTCTTCAGTAAGATGGTTACTTAAGAGCTTAGGATTAAACCTATTTATTGGATGTGTTGGATTAAGTGCTGGTGCTGCATTTATTCCTGCACTAAAGCAAATGGGCTGGCAGGTATTACTTATTGGCGCAGTTGTTTCGATTTTACCATTTTTAGCAACATTATTATTTGGGAAGTTTGTTCTAAAGTTAAATGCTGTTGATAATATTGGCGGCTTATGTGGTAGTGGAACAATTACAGCTGCTTTAAATGCGGTAACTGAGCAAGAAGGAAGTAGTATTTTTGCACTATCTTACACACCAACATATGCCATTGGTAATATATTAATTACTATTATGGGGCCATTAATCATTGCACTTCTTTAAAAGTTTTTTATTGTATAATTAACTTGAAGTTGTGCAATATTACACCCTCAATAAATTTATCTCTACATTATTAGTTGTGATGTGATGTTCAATATTAAATTGCACAACTATTATATTAGGTAAAATTTCAGTTATACAATTGAAATTTTACCTTTTTTTATTTGAAAATATATAATAACTTTAACACGAAATAATGATAATATGAACAAGAAATATATAAATAATGGCAGCAACACAAACAAAATTTCAAGAACAGGATTAGATGAAGCTTTAAGGGTAAAATTTCCCAGATGTAGATGGATAAACTATTGGATTAAAAAAGTAAGAACGTCCAGATTATCGCAGCGAGCAACTAAAGTTACTTGCCGAATTCGATGGGGGGATATCACATTATCAAAATTTCAATGAATCTCAAAGAGATAAAACAAACCAAATGTTTTATGAAAAACATGAATACAAAGTGGTTCGAGTACCATATTTCACCTAATTTTCAAATGAAATTGTAAAAAAATCATTTGGAGTAACTGTTAATGAATCACTTTTTGATGATTCAATACAATCATTAAATATAGAAGCACAAAATGTATCCAGTTAGTATCTATAGTTTCAGCGTCTTTCAAAGGCAGTATAAAGTAAATGTAAATTGCTTAAAGAAAAAAGATAATTTACTAACAAATTTAAACTTACTTGAAGTTGCAATAAAAGATATAAATGAACACGGATTTAAACGAAATCAGACATTATAACTTTAAGTTGTCTGATTTTATTCTGTAATAGCTATTATATATAGTGACAATCAATAGAAAATTTGTGAATTTAATAAAAAAAGTACCAATAGAGAATTTAATCCCTATCAGTACCATAAAATATACAATATATATTTTCCGAACTATATTACTTGAGATGATTTAATAACAAAAACAATAATTAAAATCCAAATATACCTTTACATGCAAAAAAGATAATTGGAACTAATAAAGCTGGCGTCATATTCGATGTCTTTAAATCTTTCAATCCCATTAAACTTAATCCAGATGAGGCAACCATCAAGCCACCTAAGATTGCAATTTCAGTAATGAAAGATTGTGTTAGAATTTGACGAGCAAATGTTGCAATTAAAATAATTACGAACTGATAAATGAAAATAACTGGCGCACATGCCATCATTCCCATTCCATCTGCTGCAGCCAGAGTTAATACCATTACAAAATCCAAAGATGCATTAATGAATAAAAATGTAAAATCATGATTTGTAGCAGCCATAATACATCCAACAATTGGTAAAGCACCTAATGTTGATAAAATTATTTCTGTAATAATTGATTTTCCCAATCCTGCAGATTTTCCTGCTGTTAAACCATTAATTTTTCCTTCTAAATCCATCCATGTTCCTAATGTTGTACCAACAACCATTGATACAATAAATAACACTGCATAATGTGATTTTGGCATATATTCTGCAAAACTTTCAAAACCTACAGCAAATGCAATAAAACCTAAAATTGCAAGTAGCATACTCTTATATTTGTCATTTAATTTTTTTCCAATTAGTCCACCTAATATAGATGCAACGATAATTCCCCCTGCATCTACAAAGGTACCTGTTAAACTTGAAATTAATCTTCCTATCATATTTTCTGCGCTTCCCTTACAAAATATTTATCATTTATACTATTTGATTATGTCATCTTCTTCTGCAATTTGTTCTAATGTTTCTTTCATCGCTTCTTTAATTCTAGGTGCCCAATAATCAAATGATTCTTCGTCGTATACCCATGGAGTCATACATGAAGCACGAAGTATTTCTAGATTTCCCTCACGATCATAGTCATTTTTATCTATACCAAGTGACTCAATAAATTTCACTGGTGCATCCCCATAGATATTTTTATCAAATGTACTTGCAGAAGTTACTAATTTCAAGTTATATAAATTACCAACTTTAGATGAAGTATGCTCATACATAGCTGTCGTTAAGGCATTCATATCCTTTAAGCTATCATTTCCTTCAATTTTATAAACCCAATCAACCATATTAAAGTCAGGTTCATAAACAGCATGCGAAATAATTGTTTTCCCATTTATTTCGAATTTCATTCCATCAACCATATCATTAAACTTACGTGCAGCAAATAATGTCCGAGCAACCAAACGGCCATATCCTGAAATATTCAATGGTAAGATTCGATTTGCTACCCAAACTGATGCTGCAGATCCAACAGATTTAGAACCTTCTAAGGTAAATTGTCCAATTGAAGCTGGTACTGCAACTCCTTCTTGGAAGGCATATGGCGCAACATATGTTAAAGTATTTTTTAATCTTGTATCTGCAATTGCTAATCCACCTGCATCATATGGCACATATCCCATTTTATGAGGATCAATTGTCACAGAGTCTGAATCTGCGATTGCTTTGTATGCATTATAAACATCTTTATTTAAAAATTGATTATTTTCAGTAAAAATACCATATTCGTTAAATTTATCTTTCAATTTTTCATATGGCATAAATTCATTATTTTCATCCATATAAATAGTACGTCCATATCCGCCATATGCAGCATCGACATGAATGAAGAAGTCCACTCCTTCTTTACGATACTTTTCACGTAATTTCACAATTTGATCAATATGATCAATTGCTCCTTCTTCAGTTGATCCTACTACACCAACAATACCTAAAATTGGAATTTGTTTATCAACATTTTCGCGAATAATCTTATCTAATTTTTCAATATCAATTCTATAATGATCATCAACTGGTAAAATAACAAGATTATCTTCACCAACTCCAGTAATGTCAACAGCTTTCTTCCATGAATAATGCATTGTAGATGGAACCAACCATTTTCCTAATACTTGGATGTTTTTCCCGCTTCTTGCAGAATGAGCTTTTACATCATTCTTTTTATCTCCAGTTTTATCTAATAAATCAAGTGATTCTTTTACTGACATATTGAGTAATTCCCAATCTGTTTTATCTTGAACTAATTCGGGACAGACTTCTTTTACGGCTAAAGGAATTGAAGCCACATTTCTTGCCATCCATAATGCACTAATATTAGCGATTGTTCCATCTGTTGCAACATATCCCCAGCCATTATCTTTATAACCATTAAGTTTGGCTAAATCCTGTCCAACTTCTTCTTCCATTAACGTAGATGCAGGACTTCCTTCCCAAGCAACTCCGTTTCCGTTCCATAGCATTGCAAAGTTATAAGCTAATAATGATGGCATCAAGGTTTCATTATCCATATGTCCCCAGTATCTTCCTGCTGTTGGCCATGGAATTGAACCACTTCTTAATTTTTGAGATAACTCATTCAATACTTCCTTCATATTAACAACAGCGTTAGTATACTTTTCAGAAACTTTTTCTTCTTCTGAAATTGAATTTGCATCTTCTGAATTGAAGTTTTGTCTATAACCAATATGTTCATCAATTAATTTTGTTGTTAACTCTTTGAATAATTCTCCATTTTCTCCTTTAGGTCCAATAAAATATGCTGATAAATCCATGTTTTTGTAATCTTTATTATTCTTCATAGCTTTTACCCCCACAGTAAATAAATGTAAAATAATATTAAACCATCAATAATTAAAGCGCTTTCGTATTGACAAATACATTATATCACAAAAATTTTAAATTAAAAAGTTGACAAATGATGATAATTGATAGATAATTCAGTCAAGTGATTGTTAGTGCGTAGTAGTTTTTTACAGAGATACTTTCCCTGGCTGAAAGAAAGTAATTAATAAACGAATTGGATCTAGCATTAAAAAGTAAATAAATATTTGAGTGACAGGTTATATAATCTGTAAATTAGGTGGTACCGCGGTAAATTCGTCCTATTTCTTTATTAGAAATAGGGCTTTTTTTTGAAAGGAGAATTTTTATGGAATTAAAAAAAATTGTTTTAACTGGAGATCGTCCAACTGGAAAATTACATATTGGTCATTATGTTGGATCATTACGTAAAAGAGTAGAAATGCAAAATTCTGATAAATATAACATGTTTGTTATGATTGCAGATCAACAAGCATTAACGGATAATGCAAGAAATCCTAAAAAAATACAAGATAGTCTATTCCAAGTAGCATTAGATTACCTAGCTGTTGGCTTACGACCTGATAAAACAACTATTTTTGTTCAGTCACAAATCCCCGCATTATCTGAACTTAATATGTACTATTTAAATTTAGTATCTGTTTCAAGACTGGAACGTAATCCAACAGTAAAAAATGAAATTAAGCAAAAGAACTTTGACCGTTCAATTCCAGCCGGATTTTTAACATATCCAGTAAGTCAAGCTGCTGATATTACCGCATTTAAAGCAAATTTAATTCCAGTTGGTGATGATCAGAAACCGATGTTAGAACAAACAAGAGAAATCGTAAGAACATTTAATTCCATATATGGCAATGTACTAGTTGAACCAGAAGGTGTATTCCCACCTAAAGGAGAAGGTAGAATTCCTGGATTAGATGGAAATGCAAAAATGAGTAAGTCATTAGGCAATACAATCTATCTTTCAGATGATGAAAACACACTTTATAAGAAAGTTATGTCAGTATACACTGACCCAAATCATATTCATGTTGAAGACCCTGGAAACATTGAAGGTAATATTGTATTTACTTACCTTGATATTTTTGGAAAGGATAAGGAATATATTAATCAATTAAAAACACAATATCAAAAAGGTGGCCTTGGAGACGTAAAAATCAAAAAATACCTTTTTGAAGTACTTAATTCCGTTCTTAAACCTATTCGAGAAAGACGCGAAGAATTCGCAAAAGATAGAGGACAAGTATATAAAATGCTTAAAAAAGGATGTGAAAACGCAAATATTATTGCATCTAAAACACTAAAAGAGGTAAAAGAAGCAATGGGAATTAATTATTTTTCTAAATATTAATTTAAATAGTTAACTGAAGGGGGGTGATAAATTCATAGCCTTACTTCCTAAAAAAATAGTGAATTACAAAAGCGCTTCCTTGTAATTCACTAATAATTTACATCTACCCCACATAGATGTATCTAATTTTGAGCAAGTCAAAACTTGAGACTTGCTCTTTTTTATTATAATACCTTCATTTTATTAATCAAAGATTAAATTTAAA
>DXFP01000021.1 GCA_019114385.1 Candidatus Ligilactobacillus excrementigallinarum
GAATTGATTGCATTTGTATTGGCATTTGGTTGGATTTTATTGTTGTTTGATACGATGGTTGGAATTGTTGAAGATGATGGACAGAAATTCCAAGTTAAAATTGAATTGGATAAACAAGAAAAATAGGTGAAAATAAATGGTAAATGGAATCATCAGCATTTTAAGAATTGCGGCTTTTATTAATCTGATCGGCTGGATGCTGTATATGGGTGTAGTGATGAATGCTCAAAGCAGCGCAGTAAAGTTGGAACTTAAATGTGCGCATTGCGGAAATGAGTTTGAAATCACTAAAAAGGAACTTGAAGATGCATCATATAAACTCATTGATAATCAAGTTGCATATCAAATCCAATGTCCTAATTGTCACGAAACTGACTGGCAAATGACAGTTCGAAATTTCTCGGGAAATACGACTGTTAAAACAATGAATGCTAATCGTAAAATGTGGCAGCATGCCTTGTGGATAGCGATTTTGCCAGCAATTTTTGCAGTAATTTTTCCTGCCGGATTGATGGTTTATGTCCCAGGATTAGTAATTAGTTTAATTGTAATAAAAATCCGAAATAAATAAATTTATCAAATAGAAAAGTTGCGTAAAATGTCGCAGCTTTTTTTATTTATATTGCAGGAATTACCTTTTGTATCTTGATAAATTAATGAATCCATAAGATAATAAAAACTGTTTATTGTTAAGAGGATCAAGAACAATTAGGAAGGATTTAGAATATTATGGAAAAATATTGTTGGAAATGCGGTAAAAAAATTGATGCAAATGCTCAATTTTGTACAAATTGCGGAGCTAATCAAAATCAACAGGCAACAGCTCAACAGCAAAATTATCAGCAATCAAATTACATGCAATCTCAAGCTGTGGCAATGCCATATAATGAGACACGCACTCCAGGATTGATTGCTTCAACCAAATTAGCTTTTAAGGATACTTTTAAAATCAATAAGTGTATGGGTCGTGCAGATTATTGGTGGTCCCAGTTAGGAATGTCATTGCTTTTCTGGGGAGTCAATATAGTTGTGTTTACTTTAATAGCAGTAACGGCAGGCGGTTTAGGCACTTTTGATTCTGGAAGCGGACTTGATTCGTTTGGAGTCGGGATGTTTATTTGGATTTTTTCAATGATTATTGAATGCATTTTGATTTGGATTTGCTCCTTTACTGCCACTGTTCGACGGTTGCATGATGCAGGCTACTCAGGATGGCATTACTGCTGGACGATTGCTGGTGCATTTTGTTTTGGATTGCTGAGTGTAGTAACTTTGGTATTGACTTGCTTGCATTCTTCATATCCTGCAAAATGGCCTCGTCCTTAAATAAGCGGTGATTAAAATGAAAATTTGTAATAAATGCAGTGCGCAAAATCCCGCTGATGCTCAATTTTGTTATTGTTGCGGGCAAAAATTAACGACTGATGCTCAAACGCAAAAGCAAGTTAGATATTGTCCTGTATGCGGCAGTCCTAATGATTGGGATGCTCGTTTTTGTACAAATTGCGGAGCGAATTTGCAAGTTCAATCGCATACTGGGAATGAAAATATTTTGGATTCAGCTACGAGAAAAATAAATGGATGGACGGGTGAAAACCGTAAAGTGAAATTAAACTTGGCACAATTATTCAGTCAAGTATTCAAAAAACATACACAAGAAGAAGCAGATGAAATTTTTATTGCAGGGACAAAAACCACGACGCCTAGTTTGCAACAGGTATCTACTTCACCGGTTACTCCCTGGTTATATTCGCGAGTGTTAGCGGCAACATTACTTGTAGTTGCATTATTGTGGACTTGTAGTTTTGTTTTTGAGAATACATATACTCTAATTAGTTTAATTTTCTTTAGCGGATTTGCGATTCCAGTTGCACTCTTAATTTTCTTTTTTGAAACCAATGTCTATAAAAATATCAGTATTTTTGAGGCGGTTAAAACATTTATTATTGGTGGAGCATTGTCATTAGTTTCAACAATGATTATGTATACGATTTTTGGTTCAGGTAATTTTTCACTACTAGGTGCTTTGTTGATTGGATTCGTAGAGGAAACGGGTAAATTATTAATCGTATTGTACTATGTTAATAAGAAAAATTATTCACACATCTTTAATGGTTTGCTGGTCGGTGCAGCAGTCGGTGCAGGATTTGCAGCCTTTGAAAATGTGGGTTATGTTGCAGAGTATGGTTTGAAAATTGCAATTTTACGATCATTTACTTCAATCGGCAGCCATGCAATTTGGACCGGTATTTTGGGTGCTGCAATTGTGATGATTAAACGTGACCGAAAATTTAACGGAGAAATGCTATTAGATCATCGGTTTATTAACTTTTACTTGTTGGTAGTGATTTTGCACGGCTTATGGGATGCAGATATCTTTAATAATTTGATAAAACTTATGGCCTTAACTGTAGCAGGATGGGTTGCAATTTTGGTACTAATTCATGCGGGATTACGCGAAATCAAGCAAATTCAGCATAATTTGACTGAAAAAGAGGCGAATGAAAATGAAGAAATGTCCTAATTGTGGATTTGATAATCAAGAAAGTGATCGTTTTTGCAAGCAATGTGGAGCACCATTGGAACAAAAACAATACCGGCGAACCGGAAATGGTGAAGAACCAGTTTCAAATCAAAATCCGAAACCTTCAAATCACAAACCATTAATTATTATTTTGGTGATTGTAATTGCAGTATTGTTATTTGCGTTGGCGTTTATTTTGGGTAAGAATGTAATGACACATTCAAATCAGAATAATACGCCGAAAACTGAAAAAACTGCTTCAAGTGCAAAATCAGCTGTAAGCGAGTCAGCTACAAGTTCTGAAAGCAGCAGTACAGCAACTCTTTGGAATAATAATAAGGCAAGTCAATTGGCTGATTTTATGCAAACTTGGGGAAATAAAATGGATCAACAATACGAAGATTGTGGAATCAATTCTGATAATGATGTTAATTTTTATGGCTATCATTTTCCAAGTGATTTTAATACAATTGAATATAAAGTTGATGATCAACCGGTTACTGTCCAATGGTCCCAAGATGGATCTGGCAGCGCAGATTATAATGTAGTAGCTATTTACAGTGATGCTAATAACAGTAAAGCGATGGACGCACACTTATATTTATTTACAATTCATAATGGCCAACCAGTAGTGTTGATTACACAACAAACAAATGGCGGCGGTGGTTTGCATTTCAAAGAGACTGCAAATCAAGATTTGAGAAATGGCTTTGCTTCTATTGTAAATAATTAAAAAAGAAAGTGTGACAAAACACTCTAAACAGGCATGTTGTAAGGAAAAACCGAACGAATTACGTGGTATTGATTCGGAGTTTTTTTGAATTTACAGACATGCTTGTTTGTTTTGGAAGTTGATTATGCGGATATATAAAAAGAGGTTGGACTTATGTCACAACCTCTTTTTATATTACTTATTTCAATGTTTCGATAACCTTTTGAGCAACTGCTTTTCCAGATGCTGGATTTTGACCGGTAATTAGGCGACCATCAGCAACTGCAAAACTTTCCCAATTATTTGCACTTTTTTCATAAGAAGCTCCGCGCTTAACTAATTCATCTTCAGTAAGATATGGAACAAGATGGTCAAGTTGAACTTCTTTTTCTTCACTGTTAGAAAATCCAGTAACTTTCTTACCATCAATAAGATACTTTCCATCAGAAGTTTTTAGATTTAATATTCCTGCAGCACCATGGCAAACAGAACTTACAATACCGCCTTGATTATAAATTGACATTGCAATTGATTGTAATTTTTCATTATCAGGGAAATCCCAAATAACTCCGTGGCCGCCTGTGAAATAAATGACATTATAATCATCAGGAGTGATACTGTCTGCTGCAAGAGTATTTCCTAAACGACTCATGAAACTTGAATTTTGGTAATATTCCCAATCTAAAGGTGTCATCATGTCTGCAGCTAAACTATGAGGATCAATATAACATGTCCGTTTTTATAGTGTTCTGTATTATTTAATAACTTCTACAATTTCATCCATTGATTGCCGAGTTTTTACTGGCTGTTGCTGATTACGATAGCCTAAGCCAAGCATGACAGAAGTACCAAATTCTACAGGGTCAATGATTTCTTTATTTGCTAAGTAGCGGTCAACTTTCTCCCGATTAAAACCTTCAATTGGACAACTATCAATACCTAACATTGCAGCTGTGGTCATCATGTTAGTAAGCGGGATATAAGTTTGCTTGCTGGCCCAGTCAAATAGGCTGCGTTCAGAATTCAAATCAAAATCATTTTCTTGGAAATCCTTAAATTTTTGACTGCGTTCAGAAGTAATTGAGAATTCATGATGCATGACGTCTTCAACCATATGTTTGACGTGCGCACTCTCAATAGTTACATTTTTACGTGCTAAGATAATAATGAAATGACTAGCACCATTTAAACTATTTATTGCACCCCAACAAATGTCTTTTAAGTCATTTTTCATTTTTTCGTTTTCAATTACTAAAAATTTCCAAGGTTCATAACCGAATGAACTTGGAGATAGCCGTCCTGCTTCTAAAATAGTTTCAAAGTCCTTGTTGGAAATTTTTTTAGTTGGATTGAATTTTTTAGTGGCATATCTGCGTTGAAAAACGTCGATAATTGCTTTTCGTTCTCGAGCAGTACTCATTATAATCATCTTCCTTACTTTTTGTTAGTATAATTATAACACGAAATCTTGCTTGATTTGTTAAAAAAATATAAAGCGTAAATGAGGGTTATCCGCTTTCTTGCTTACTACATATAGTGAAACAAAGTAAATTCACCCCCAAAATATAGCTTTATTTTTTGTATAAATGGGGGTATGATAGAAGGTGCTGTTGAATCAGCAAATAATTTTGAAATTAAGAGGCTGGGGGTTTCCTGTCTCGGAAGAAAGGATGCATCTATCATTTTGATTACACTTTCAGGAATTATCGGATCAGGCAAATCAAGCCTTACAGAAATTTTATCAGAAGAATTAGGAACAAAAGCTTTCTATGAACCAGTTGAAGATAATCCAGTTTTACCTTTGTTCTATAAAGGTAATGAGATTGCTGCGAAGAAACGGGCAGCTGGCGATAAAGAAGCTACGAATCCTTATGCTTACTTATTACAAACTTTCTTCTTAAATCGGCGGTTTGCAATGATTAAGCAAGCTATGCAAGAAGATAACAACATTTTAGATCGCTCAATCTATGAAGATGAAATCTTTATGCGGATGAACACTGAAATGGGAAATGCAACAGACGTTGAATATGATATTTACAAGAGTTTGCTTTCAAATATGATGGAAGAATTACCATTTGCATCGCATAAAAAATCACCTGATTTGATGATTATGATTAATGTGTCATATGATACGATGCTGAAGCGGATTGAAAAGCGCGGTCGTGAATATGAACTGGTTGAAAATGACCCTTCATTAGTTGATTATTATCACCGGTTATTGAAACAATATGATATTTGGCGGCAAGAATACGATGCTTCCCCAATGTTGGTGATTGATGGTGACAAGTATGACTTTGTAACTAACATGGAAGATCGAGTAGCTGTGCTTGAAATGATTGAACAAAAATTAGTTGATTTAGGTAATTTAACTGCCGAAAAATTTGCAGCATTAAAAGAAAAACACCAAATTATGTTGGATCAAAAATAGACACCGAACATTTTACTTATCTTGAAAAATAGATTCGAAAACGATATCATAATAGTAGATAAGTAAATGGGAGTGTTGACGATGGCATTAGGTTACAAAAACGTTCTCGTCGGAATTGACGGTTCAAAGGGATCAGAAGCAGCATTGTTCGATGCAGTTAATATTGCAAAGCGTAATGATGCACATTTAGACGTATTATGGGTATTGGATATGAATTCATTAGAATATGGCAATGCCGGTATTACCTTAGACGGTGAACGTATCTATAATGAAGAGCAAGAATGCGAAAAATACGTGAATGACCTTAAGCAACACTTGGTTGAAGAAGGTTTTCCAAAGGATAAAATCGCTGTTCACTTGCGGTTTGGCAATCCAAAGACAGTTATTGTTGAAGATTTCCAACCAGAATACCATAATGATTTAATTGTAGTTGGCGAAACAGGGAAGAACTTCTTTAAACGAATTATTGTCGGTTCTGTAGCTTCATACATTATGCGTACTGCAAAGTGTGATGTAATGATTGCGAAAGCACCAGAAAAGGTTTTATCAAAAGATATCGATGAAGATATGAAAGATATTGACGATGAATAAAAGCGTGAATGCTACGAAAGACTGTGACATAAGTCATGGTCTTTTTTTATATCGAAATAAACGGGCATGATTATTTTGTCACAACTTCTTTCACAAAGAGGTTGTGATATAAGTTTACCCGTGGTAGTTGACCTTCTATTTCTATATCTGCGTAATCGGATTCCAAAACAAATAGGCATGTCTGTAAATTCAAAAACCTTCGAATTAATCCTAAATCCTACGTAATTCGGAGGTTTTTTCCTTACAACATGCCTGTTTGGAATGTTTTACCACACTTTTTTTGCTATTGTTCAAGTTGATATTGTAAATATGTTTGCGAGTGGTTTTTAATTGGTACACTTGCAATTGGATAAGCTGCTTTACCTACTGCAAAATTAATTGGCACGCGGGTGGGATTATAAATTTTGACTTGAAGTTCCCCAGCATGAGCGTGACTAATATTAATTTTCTTAAGTTGAGCAGTTGAATTAACTTTGGCAACTAGATGATTTTCTTGAGAAATTGTTGCCTTGATTTTTTGGTTATATCCTAGCGGTAAAAGCTCTAATTTATGAGCTTTAATTGGCAGTTTAATTCCAGTTGTCAAGGTTTTATGCGGCATAAGGACAATCTGTTCATCTGCTAAATATGAACCAATATTTTGCCCGGTAATGTATCCTGAAGAATTTAATGGCAAATCAGCGATAACTTTACCAATTAAAATTATAAAAATTACTGTTAAAAATCCCTTTCCCATATGTAATTGAGAATGTGATAAATCTTTTGTTCGGGATACAAGAGTATCGATTCCTAAAATTCCAAATAGAATCAAAATCGGCAAAAGCGGCAATCCATATCGTTCTTCGCTTTCCCAAAGTACCGAGTGAAAAATTACAATTCCAATCATAAAGATTACGAGGATTAAATGCGATTTGTCTATTGATGACCAAAGTAGAAAAATAATAGTTCCACAAAGCAAAATTATATATTCAATTTGAGTTATATTTGCAAGACGAATTTTTAATTGTGTCTGATAATGATAAAACCACTGTGGAGCTTGCTGCCACTGTTTAGTTAAGCGTTCAAAGCCAAAGGTGCCTGAACTGGTTAGCAATTGCAATTTAAGTGCACAATGCTGAATTAATCCAGGAAGTTTCATTTGTTTTAAATTATTAGTAATTAGTTTGATATCAGTTTGAGTTCGTGCTTTTTTAGTTGGGAGGGCAATTTCGTCAAGCGTTTCCCTCTTAAGATAATCTCCATGTGTGTTTGGATTGGAACTCATCGCAATCCAGTGAGTGACGGGAAGAGCTTGATTAGTTGAAGAATAGTTTGTTGCTTTTTGGATTCCTTTCATTCCAATTGAAAAAACTAAAAATAGTAAAATAAATGTCCATAATAATTTTGGAAATTGGTTAAAATGATGGCGGCTTATTTCCGAAATTATTATTCCAAGCATTACCGCAATTACTAAAATCCAAAAATTACCTTTCATTTTAGCTGCAAACAGCAATAACCCGCTTATTAAAATGAATTTTAACAAATTAATTTTTGTTGGAAAATGCATTTCAAGCAGTGCTGCAATCATCAATGGAACGGGTAAAACCCAGATATCGGTATACACAAATAACGCATAGCCGTAAAAAGGTGCAGTGATGATCCAGATGAAAATTAATAATGGTTTTAAATATGATTTATTCCATTTGTGCAATAACAAGAGACAAGCGATTAATCCTAGATCTAGCCAAATGAACTGAATTAAATTAATTAATATCCAAGGTGACTTTAGGTGCAGTAAGATACTTAATTTAATTAATTCTGAAATCCAAACAGCACAAAAAACGTTATTTGGGTAAATGTTAAAGTAGTTCATCCAATGATATGAAGCGTGAGCTAATAAGACAGCTTGATTATGAACATAGAAACTGTCTGCACGACCATAATCAACAAAGTTAAATGCAATATAAATTTGAATCCCAATTAAAATAATTAGTAAAATACGTTGCAAAATTTGGATAAAGTTAGGATGTTTTTTTAAGAAATGAACGCTCCAATAAGTAATCATCAGCACTGCAAGACAGCTTCCGATTAACTCAATAGGCGACAACCAAGATGAAATCCCCATAAAATCTACTGGAGCAAAAATTGAAAATAAGCTAGTAATTAATAAAATGGAAAGTAAGATGATTACAAACATGTTAACGATTAAAGAATTATTCTTCATAGTTCCATCTTCTTTTCGTTTACATATTTGACAACTAATATAATATACTTATATTAATAAAAATTCATGTAAGAAGGATTGAATGTTTTATGAAAAATACGATTTTGCTTGTCGAAGATGAAAAAGGACTAGCGGATTCACTCGCAACAGAACTAGGATTTGAAGATTATAACGTGATTAGTGCTTCAGATGGATTAGCTGCGGTAGAAGAGTTTCAAAAAAATAAAGAAACAATCGATTTAATTCTTTTAGATTGGATGCTTCCAAAATTAGATGGATTAGGGGTTTTGCGTCGAATTCGAAAAGAAAGCCAAGTTCCGGTAATTATGCTTACTGCACGAAATTATATTGGTGATAAAGTTGCAGGACTTGACGGCGGAGCGGATGATTATATCACCAAGCCTTTTGAAATTGAAGAATTACTTGCACGTATTCGGGTCGCAATTCGAAGAGTGGAAAAGCAGGAGAATCATCAAGCTGAACTTTATCAACTTGACGATCTCACATTAAATATCAAGACACATCAAGTATTTCGCGATGATGAAAAAATTCAACTAACGCAACGTGAATTTGATTTACTCAAGACACTATTTGAACACGAAAATGAAGTGTTAACGCGTGATGATATCTTGGACCTTGTTTGGGGAAAAGATTTTCTTGGACAGACTAATATCGTTGATGTTTATATTCGTCTACTACGAAATAAAATTAATGATAATCATAAAGATGAGCAGCTTATAAAAACTATTAGGGGTGTCGGTTACTCGCTTTCAAAGGAAAAATGAAAAATTTTCATTTAAAATTCATAAGATTTAAGTATATTCATCTGGATATTTTTTCTATACTTCAAAATGGAAAGAAGTTAGGAAGGAAAAATCAAGATGATTACAACACTGTTAACTACAGTATCAGGATTTAGCACTTATCTTCCGCACTTAATCTCACAATTTGGAAGTGGTTTTTACCTGATACTTTTTTTATTAATTTTTTGTGAAACGGGAGTAGTATTTTTACCATTTTTACCAGGAGATTCGCTTTTGTTTCTTTGTGGTTCATTTGCAGCAATTGCTAACGATCATTTAAATATTGTGATATTGCTTATTTCTTTAATAATTGCCGCTTTTCTCGGAGATAATACTAATTTCTGGATTGGGCAAAAATTTGGAAAACATATTTTAAATCATCCTCGATGGCGGAAGCTGATAAAAGAGGAATATTTGGAAAAAGCCAATCATTTTTTTGAAAAATACGGTTCACTAGCGATTTTTCTTGGGAGATTTATTCCAATTATTAGAACAATTATTCCATTTACAGCGGGAGTAGGGAAGATGCCTGCTGGAAAATTTCGCCTTTTTAATTTGATTGGTGGAGTCACATGGGTAACAATTGCTTTAATGAGCGGATTCTTTTTTGGAAATATTTCGTTTGTTAAGAATCATATTGAATTAATCATGCTGGCAATTGTGATTGTTTCGTTGATTCCGGTATTGGTTACCTTTGTTATTCAACATAAGAAGGAAGGTTCTCCAGATGAAGAATAAACTTGCAATTGTTGTTCCAGCATACAACGAAGAAAAAGTTTTAAAACAAACAATTAAAGTTCTTACCCAACTAATTCGTGATTTACAACCAAAGCAAATTGCTTCCGATAGTTTTATTCTCTTCGTTGATGATGGATCAACTGATCAAACATGGAATTTTATCAAAACCGCAAGTTTGCAAAATCCGATGATTCGAGGATTAAAACTTGCGCGTAACTTTGGACATCAATATGCTTTATGGGCAGGATTAATGGAAGTTCGATCACAAGTTGATTTCAGCATTTCAATTGACACTGATTTACAGGATGATCCGACGGTTATTCCACAAATGATCAATGATTATGAAGAAAAAGGCTGGCAAATAGTTTATGGTGTACGCAATAATCGTGATAATGATCGATGGTTAAAACGAACAACTGCCAATTTATTTTACAAAGTTATGAATTTAATTGGAACTCATATCGTTCCAAATCATGCCGATTTTCGATTAATGTCCCGGAAAGCACTGGATTTATTAGCTTTATATCCTGAACGTCAGCTGTTTTTACGTGGATTAATTCCTCAATTAGGATTAAAAACGGGAAAAGTAACCTATAAAAGGCAAACTCGAAAAGCCGGTCAAAGTAAATATACGGTTCCTAAAATGCTTAATCTGGCCTGGAATGGAATAACTCTATTTTCAAATGCATTGTTACGAGTACCAACGCTTCTTGGAATTTTAACATTCTTATTGGGCTGTGTTTTAGGAGGAATTCAAATGTTGAATATGCATCATGTTAGTTGGAATTTAATATTGTTTTTGATTGTTTCAAGTACAATTTTAATTTCATTGGGAATAATTGCTGAATACCTTGGAAAAATTTTTAATGAAATTAAAGGACGACCACGTTATTTAATTGAAGAACGGACGATTCGTCATGACTAAGGTTAATCGTTTTTTATCCATAATTTTAATTGGATGTGTGCTAATTGGAATTTGGTCCAATATTTTTTATCCTATCAATCCAATCGCGAGTATCTTAATTATTGGAATTGTGGTTGGATATTTTATAGCCAGGAAAAGAATTAATAAAAATTCAAAATTAATCGATTTAATCAGCCAAAACGCCAAAAAGTTGACCATTATAGCATTTGTATTGCTTATCATCTTTCAACTTTTAATTGTTACGTTTTTTAAGGCTTCTGTTTATCACGATCCATTTCGGGTTTTGTATCAAGCCGATTTGCTTAGCCATCATAATTTTAATTGGAATGATTCAACATATTTTTCACACTGTCCTAATAATATCCCATTAGTCTATTTGCTTGCGCAGTGGTTTAAATTTACGCAGATTTTTAATCTTCCGACCAATTGGGCGCTTAATTTACTATGTATTATTACAGTTGATATTTTTATTGCCTTAGTAGTTGCAATTATTAAACAGGTGAGTGGGAAATGGATGAGTTGTCTGAAAGTAACTATTTTTTTCTTGATTACACCATTGGCTTATAGTTACTTGCTGCAAGTTTTTTACTCTGATATTTTACTTTTAATTAGCGTTTGTGGGATATGGTTAGCATTAGTAATGTGGCCAAATGCTGTAAAAGTTAAAAAGATTTTGT
Source organism: Candidatus Ligilactobacillus excrementigallinarum (assembly GCA_019114385.1). Lineage (GTDB taxonomy): Bacteria > Bacillota > Bacilli > Lactobacillales > Lactobacillaceae > Ligilactobacillus > Ligilactobacillus excrementigallinarum. The sequence continues at coordinate 11,602 of DXFP01000021.1, forward strand.
TTACTGTTCTAATCTTTTTATGCGGCTTGCTTGGAATGTTGACTAAACCTTCAATTGTTGTATTGATTGTGTCTCTCGGAGTAACTGCTTTTCTTTTTAGAAAGAAAAACGGCTTAGTGCTTCCTACAATTGCGTTGATTGTTGGAATTAGCACGGCACCGATACTCAACCAGCAAATCGTTAATGAAGTTCATTTTTCAATTGAAACCAAATATAAACTTCCGGTAAATACTTGGATTTATATGGGACTGAATAACCAAACTTCAGGGACATATGCACGGAAGGATATTAATCGAATTGAAAATCTCTCAGAAGCTAATCGCTTTAAAGATACAAATAAACTGATTGCTCAAAGAGTGAGAAAACTTAATCCCATTGGAGTTGTTAAACAATGGGTAAGTAAAATTGAAATTTGTGAAAATGTTGGAACTGTTCAGGGAGCATATATGAGTGGAAATTATTGTGCTCCAGCCTGGTTTGTAAAGTGGCAACCGATAGTCTCAGTGATTGTTTCGGTAATTTTTCGCAGTCTAATTATTTTGATTATGCTGAGAATTATTAAAATTTGTGTTATGAATGATGCAACAACTTCATGGCTAGTGCTTCTTACTAAACTTACAATTTTAGGATTTATTGCATTTTACTCAATTGTTTGGGAAACAGAATGCCGGTATGGACTGATTTTACTTCCTCTTTATTTGATTTTAATTGCAATTCCAATGCATAAAAGACAAGCACATTGTCAAAAATATCATTCTGCACAAATTATTTTTAATGGACTAATCTTTGGTTTCTTATTATTAAATCTATTTACGCAGAATGTGTCTGCAAATATCAATAATTTTTCAGGAGTTATAACTGCTCAAAATAGTCAATTATCAAGTTATTATAAGGCGAAATTGACTCAATTGGCTCCGCATACAACAATTAGCGAACAAGTTCAACTAACCGGTCAAGCTAATGATTTTTCAGTAATTGTCCCTAAGAACTCAAAGGTTAAAGTGGAATTGATTTTTCCTAACAATGAAACTAAGTGTTTGGATAAAAGAAATGGGTATGCATATTATCATGGGACAATGAAATCAGGGAGATATCAAATTCGAATCCTGAATGAAACCGCACAAACGCAAACTTGCACGGTTATTGCACCGTCATCATATAAATTGGCTAAGTATCCAATTAAAGGGGATATTAAGATTAAAAATGGGTATTTGGTTTATTCGTTTGAAAACAGGAGATTGAAATGACAAAAAAAGAAAAAAACAAAATTCAAACAAGTGAAAAAATCATGACGGGGAAAATTATTTCATTGGTAGTAATTTCCATTTTACTTTTAAGTGTAGCTTTGCTTGTTGGAGTTGGCCATGAGATGCTTGAACAGGAAGAACAACATGCAAATACAACATTGACCTCATTAGAGCGGACAGAAATTGACAGCCGTCATGATTGGCATATTTTAAATGAAAACAGTCTGTTAAATCTAAAAACAAATTATGTATACATTTATGATCCAACTGCACATGATGGGCATACACATTTTTATTCCCCGCAAACAAAACAGCTATTGCATAGCAAGTTAAAGCAAATTCCATTATTTGATAACTTGTATTACAATTCTAAGTTTGGCCTTTTGTGCTATGTTACAGGGACGTCTAAGGGAATCCATTATCATTTATGGGAAAAAATTAATGCTGATTTTTTACTAATGATTCGTATCATTGAGATTAGTATATTGATTTTAGGAATCACAATTTTAATTAGTTTGGTGTATGTTAAGGTGATTGTTGCACAGTTAACTCAACCATTAAATGATCTTACGAAGAATGCTAATCAATTGATTAAAACTAATCAAACAGAAGATTTACTAAGAGTACCTGCGGGGTCATCTGTTGAAGTTCAAAATTTAACGTCAAATTTTAATCAGTTGCTAAAACAGTTAAAACAACAAAATAAACGTGAACGGGACTTTATTTCAAATGCAACGCACGAACTAAAGACTCCAATCGCCACGATTAAAAGCAATGTGCAACTGATTAAACGCCGTGGCAAAGAACATCCTGAAATCATCACTAAAGCTTTCAATTACATTGATGACGAAACTAGGTTAATGCAAAAATTGATTGATCAACTATTAATGATTTCAAAAGAAGGTCATTTGCAATCAAATCAAAAATTAATTAATCTTTCGGATTTGATTCGACAAATCAAAAACGACATTCAGCCAACAATTAAGCAAAAAATCAACCTAGAATTAACCAATAATCAGAATGTGGTCGCTGATGAAACGATGCTGACAGTTATTATTACAAATTTAATCAATAATGCTGCTAAGTATTCGGCTGATGATACTCAAATTCACATTACTCTTGTTCCTTATGGTAAACAAATTCGGTTAAACATTGCTGATCAGGGAATGGGGATTTCTAAGGAAGAAAAACAACATATTTTTGAACGTTTTTATCGGGGTGTGAATGTTCGCGGAACAATTCAGGGAAGCGGCTTAGGTTTATCACTAGTTGCTGAATTAGTAAAAGTTAATAATATTCAAGTTAAATTGGCTGATAATCATCCACACGGAACAATTTTCAGTTTAATTTTTGAAAGGAAGAGTAGTTAATGGGTGACAAATTGACAAAGACAACTAGACAAATCTGCTATATTGTTACTTCAGTAATATCATTTGCCATTTTTATTTGGCTGGCAGTTAGTGTAAAGTGGCATTTAAGCTTTATTGATAAAATCGATAGTTATGAACATCATGTATTAACAACAGTTTCAGGCTTATCAACGACAACCGTTCATTTTCTTTCGAATTTAGGAAGTCCGCTTATGGGGATTGTCCTAATAACTTTCATTGCATTATTTTTATGCTATCAAAAGAATTTTATAGCTGGTGCATTGACTGAAACTACAATGATTGTAGGAAATATAATTGCAGAATTATTTAAAATTATCATTGCACGCAAACGGCCAAGTTATCAACTATATTCTGATGCATCTTATAGTTTTCCAAGCGGACATGTTTTTGATACTACATTACTTGTTTTGGTTGTGATAACTTTCATTTTGCCGCAAATAAAAAATGAGACATATCAAGTAGTTTGCGGATTACTTTTAATTATTTGGAATGGATTTATTATTTTTTCAAGGATTTACTTAGGGGCACACTATTTTTCTGATACTGTTGGAAGTGTGGCTCTAGCAATTAGATTGTGGACGTTAATGTTAATAATTAAGCCGATGTTTGATAAGCAAGATTCCGATGATTAATTATTTTGATGCATTTTTTGGTTTGATTGAACTTAAAAAAGTAATTCCCGATAGTTTGGTGCCAAGTTTTTTTGATAATCAATTAGTGATATAATTATATGTAAATTTATTTATTTTATTAAAGGGGAATTATTTTATATGGCATCACAAACTAAGAAAATTGGTTTGATGACTCTTGTAATGATGATTATTTCATCAATTTACGGATTCGCAAACACCCCCCGCGCATTTATGCAAATGGGATATGCAAGTATTATTTGGTACATTTTAGCTGCGTTAGTCTTTTTCTTACCAGTTAGTTTAATGCTTGCAGAATATGGATCTTCGTTTAAAGAAGCAAAGGGTGGAATTTACTCATGGCTTGAAGGTTCAATTGGTGAAAAATGGGCCTTTGTTGGTACCTTTATCTGGTTATCAGCTTGGATTATTTGGTTGGTTCAAGCCGCTTCTAGTTTTTGTATTCCACTATCTTCAGTGATTTTTGGAAAAGACACGACTTCTTCATGGCATTTATTTGGATTATCCTCAGTTGAAACTTTAGGAGTAATCGGGATTGTCTGGGTCTTAGTAGTTACATTCTTCTCATCAAAAGGGATGGATGCAATTGCTAAAGTCTCAACTGTCGGCGGCTTTTTCAACGTTGCATTAAATGGCTTATTCTTAGTAATTAGTATCATTGTATTGATTTGTAATCATGGTCACTTGGCAGAACCAATCAGTGGAATGAGTTCATTTATTCATTCGCCAAATAGCCAATTTACGACTCCAATCGCAATGATTTCATTCATCGTATATGCTATCTTTGCATATGGCGGAATGGAAACCATGGGTGGAATCATGGATAGTTTGGATAAACCGGAAAAGACCTTCCCTAAAGGAATCTTATTGGCAACGATTTTCATTACTGTAGGTTATGCGGTAACAATCTTCATGTGGGGCTTCAGTACAAATTGGCACCAAGTATTCGGTTCAGGTCAAGTTACACTGGGAAATGTTACATATGTATTAATGGGAAACTTAGGGGTTGCTTTTGGACAGGCAATTGGAGTTTCACATCATACTGCGCTGCTCTTTGGCAGTTTGATGACCCGTTTCACTGGATTAAGTATTTTACTTGCCGTTTTAGGAAGCTTCTTCATTATGACATACTCACCAATTAAGTCGTTTATTTTAGGTTCAGATGAACGCTTATGGCCAAAGAAAGTTACGAAGTTAAACAAGGCAGGCATGCCGGCATTTGCAATGTGGATTCAATGTGCAGTGGTCTGCATCTTTATCTTCTTTATTTCATTTGGCGGTTCAGCAGCAAGCAAGTTCTTTACGATTTTAACAAATATGTCAAATGTTTCTACTACATTCCCATATTTGTTCTTAGTAGGGGCATTCCCATTCTTTAAGAAGTTGAAGGACATTGATCGTCCATTTGTCTTCTTTAAGAGTAAGTTCTGGACAAACTTGATTGTAGCTTTATGTTTGATTGTTCTATCAGGCGGAATTATTTTCACAGTAATTCAACCAATTATTGAACATCAATATGGCAATGCTTTTTGGACAATCATTGGACCAATCTTCTTTGGTTCAATTGCATTGATCTTCTATGAAATTGCTAACCGAAAACGTAAGAAAACAAATTAGTGTTAAATAAAATAATCAAGAATTGAAGGTGTGACAAAACACTCAAAACAAGCATGTTGTAAGGAAAAAAACGAACGAATTACGTAGTAAAAATTCGGAAGCTTTTGAATTTACAGACATGCTTGTTTGTTTTGAAACCTGATTATACGGATATATAAATAGAGGCTGGACTTATGTCACAACCTCTTTTTGATAATCGAATTTAAAATAAACGGGTATGCTTATAAGTTCTAAACTACTGCATCAAATTACGTGATTCAGTAGTTTTTTCCTTATAGCATATCCGTTTTTAATCTTCATTCTAGGTTATTTTTTACGTTCCTTGATTTTTCTTACAAAATATTGAACGGCCACTGTTAATAATGAAATGAATGAACTTAAAACTACAAAGTCTACAATTAACAGTAAAATCATCCCAAATGAAAGGTGAGGATGCGCCATAATTTGCTGAATTGAAAATGCCAGACAAGCAATTAACAGCAATGTATCAGCCAGAAAAATCAAAATTAAATTGCGTTTTAAATGTTTCATTTTTAACCTGCTTTATTAATTGATTTAGTATGTATTATAAAAAAATAAGCGTGGTGAACAGGTTTTATTCACTACCAACAATTGAGCGGACTTGTACTCCCAAATTTTCCCAGAACTTGTATGGATCTTGTTTAAAGTCCTCTTCAAAAGTCTTGAAATCGTGACGAGGGACAATTTCGCCTAAACGTTCGCTCATTGCACCGCGAACCCACATTTTTTCATCTTCAACGTCCCAAAGTACTGTCCAGTATGATTCTTCAAGTGCTTCGTTAAATAAATCTTGAGTACCTGAAATGATAGTATCTCGCAATACACCTTCCTCGGTAGCATCTGGATAACCATTTGCTTTTAGCCAATTGAGTTTTGCCAAAACTTCAGGGTAATCGTTAGGAATCATGTTAAACATTGAATTACTCCCTTCGTGAATTATATGTCTTTATTTTACAAAAAAATTTACCATAAGTAAAAGCGATGTGGTAATCTAAAATCAAAAAGAAAACGATTTCTGATTGAGAGGGATTATCCATGACAATTAAAATGATTGCAACTGATATTGATGCAACTTTAGTAAATGATGATAAGAAGATTACACCACGGACTTTAAGTGCACTTAAAGAAGCACGTAAACGTGGAGTGTATGTTGTATTATGCACTGGTCGGCCAGTTTCTGGTATTCAAGATTACTTGGAACAATTGGGATTAACTACGAAAAATGACTATGCTATTACTTTCAATGGAGCTCAGGGACGCAATGTTGGTACTGATGAAGTGATTTTTCAAAATGAAATTACTGCAAATCAACATTCTCAACTAGTGGATTTGAGTCATCAACTGGGAGTGCACGGCCAATTAGTGACGGCCGACTCACAATTATATGTAACCGATCGTGACATTAGCGATTATTCAGTAATGGATGCTTTTTACACGCATATGGGATTACATTATCGTGAATTAGTTGATTTTCCACAAGATATGAAAGGCACAAAATTCATGTGGGCAGACAAGCCGGAAATTATTTCCCAGGCAATGACCCAAATTCCTCAGTCGATTCATGATCAATTTTATACGGTTTTAAGTGCACCGTGGTTTTTAGAATTTACTAACCCAGCTGCAACTAAAGGACATGCGGTATTAGAATTAGCGTCCCATCTTGGAATTCAGCCAACTGAAATTATGACGGCCGGAGATGAAAATAATGATTTAACCATGATTGAAGCTGTACCGCATAGTGTTGCAATGGGAAACGGCAACTCAGTGGTTAAAGCTAAAGCAGCATATATCACAGATGATAATAATCATGATGGATTAGGTAAAGCGATAGAAAAATTTGTATTAAATGAATGATTTTGACCGAATCTGATTGAAAGTGATTATTAATGGTGCTAAAATATTATTTGCGGAGGGAATGAAAATGCTTGCAGAAGAACGACAACAGATTATTTTAGAAATGTTAAAAACTAATCGGATTGTTAAAGTTCAAGAAATTTGCAATCGGACACACGGTTCAGAATCTTCAGTTCGCCGGGATTTACAAGCGTTGGAAGAACGAGGATTGCTTGAGCGTGTGCATGGAGGAGCAAAAATTAATTATGCCTTACAAAACGAACCGGATATGTTCGGTAAAGCTTCACAACATCCAAATGCTAAGCAAGCAATTGGCAAACAAGCGGCAACTCACGTGAATGCAGAAGATGTTATTTTTCTGGATGCAGGAACAAGTACCTTGGCAATGGTTGATTATTTGCCTATTAACCAAGGAATTACAGTTGTAACAAATGGAATTTTACATGCATCTGCATTAGCGGAATGTCACATTCAAACTATTTTGGTTGGCGGCAAGTTAAAAGCGACTACCAAAGCGATTGTTGGAGTCGATGCGATTTCACAATTAAGCAAGTTGCGCTTTAACAAGGCGTTTTTAGGAATTAATGGAGTTCATCCAATCGATGGTTATACGACTCCTGATCCAGATGAAGCTGCTATTAAAGAATACGCAATGGCAAAGGCTCAGCACTCCTTTGTTTTAGCGGATTCTTCCAAATTAAATGAAGTGTCGTTTGTTCAAGTTGCACCGCTGAATGCTGCTACATTGATTGTTGAGCATGCTTCTGCAAAACTGCTTCACCCATTTATGAAAGAAACCACAGTTGAGGAGGTCAAACGATGATTTATACAGTAACTGTAAACCCATCAATTGACTATATTGTTCAATTACAGAATTTAACACTTGGCGAAGTTAACCGGATGGATTATGACAACATGCTTCCTGGCGGAAAAGGAATCAATGTTTCACGAATCTTAAAAGAACTTGGCCATGACAGTGTTGCTTGGGGTTTTCTTGGCGGCTTTACTGGTAATTTTGTAAAAGATTCATTAGAAAAGATCGGTTTGAAAACTGATTTCACTCCAATTGAAAGGGCAACTAGAATTAACGTTAAAATCAAAGCGGAAGCTGAAACGGAAATTAATGGCAAAGGTCCTAAATTAACCGCTGAAGAATTAGCAGCTTTCAAGCATCAATTTGATAAGTTGACTGCTGATGATACGGTTATTTTTGCTGGCAGTCTGCTTCCTGGATTAAATGATGATTTCTACTTTGATTTAATCAAAATTATTCGTGAAAAGGGTGCCCAATTTGTAATTGATACAACTGGTGACAGTTTATTGAAGACTTTGCCAGAACATCCATTGGTAGTTAAGCCTAACAACCATGAATTAGCGGAAATGTTTCACGTGAAATTTAACGACATGGACGACATTGTTAAATATGCAAAGAAACTGCTTGAAATGGGTGCTCAACATGTACTGATTTCAATGGCTGGCGATGGCGGTTTGATGGTCACAAAAGATAAAATTTATCGTTCACTCGCACCAAAGGGCACCGTTATTAATTCTGTGGGTGCAGGTGATTCAATGTTGGCTGGTTTTACTGGAACATTTGCCGAAACTCATGATCCAGTTGAAGCTTTCCGCTATGGACTAGCTTCCGGTTCAGCTACAGCCTTTTCTGAAGACTTGGCAACACGTAGTAAAATTGATGAAATTTTGCCACAAATTAAAATTACAGAATACTAAAATGAGGAAGTGTTAATATGGACATTCGTAAATTATTGATGAAAGACATCATGATTATGAATCTGAAAGCAACCACCAAGCAAGGTGTCATTGATGAAATGGTTCATAATTATTATGAAAAAGGCATCATTGATGATGAAGAGTTATACAAGAAAGATATTTTAAAGCGTGAAGCAGAAGGCTCAACCGGAATGGGCGATGGAATTGCTATTCCGCATGCTCACGATAAGGCTGTTAAGAAGCCGGCTGTGATGTTTGCACGCAGTGTAAAGGGCGTTGACTATGATTCAATGGACGGTCAACCAGCTCATTTATTCTTCATGATTGCAGCTCCAGAGGGCGCCGACAATACTCACTTGCAAGCTTTGGCAGCTTTATCACAAGTATTGATGAATCCAGATGTAGTAGCTGCATTGAAGCAAGCTGATACTCCTGACAAAGTGCAAGATATTTTTGCTAAGGCTGTAGCTGAAAAAGAAGCAGCTAATAAGGCCGAAGAAGAAGCAGAAAAACAAGCTGCCAATACAGATAGCGACAAGCCTTATATTGTCGCAGTTACTGCTTGTCCGAACGGAATTGCACATACTTACATGGCAGAAGAGAATTTAAAGAACACTGCTAAAAAGATGGGCGTAGATATTAAAGTTGAAACAAATGGTTCTGAAGGAATTAAGCATGAATTAACTGCAGCTGAAATCAAGCGTGCTAAAGGGGTAATTGTTGCGGCTGATAAGAAAGTTGCAATGAGCCGTTTTGATGGCAAACATTTAGTTAACAAACCGGTAACAGCTGGAATTAAAGAACCTGAAAAATTAATTCAAGATGTTTTAGATGGAAAAGCACCAATTTATCATGCATCCGGTGAAGATGACAGTGCAACTCAAGAAACATCTGGCGGTGGAATTTGGGCTAACATCTACAAGCAATTAATGAACGGTATTTCTCACATGCTGCCATTCGTTATTGGCGGTGGGATTTTGATGGCAATTTCATTTGTCGTTGAAAACTACATGGGCGGTCCTAAATCCGAAGCCTTTATTTTCTTGAACAATGCTGGGAATATGGCATTTGCATTCATGGTTCCTGTTTTGGCTGCTTACATTGCGGAAGCGATTGGTGATCAACCTGCCTTAATGCCTGGGTTTGTCGGTGGTTTCATGGCAATGGTTTACAAGGGCTCGTTTGGTGGAGCCTACATTGCTAATATCCAACATAGTGCTGCTTCTTCAGCTGGTTTCTTAGGCGGAATTGCAGCAGGTTTCATTGCTGGCTACATCATGGTTGGTTTGAAGAAATTATTTGCTAAGCTGCCTAAGTCACTTGAAGGTATGAAACCAATGCTCTTATATCCAATCTTTGGATTACTTTTTGTAGCATTGATTATGTACTTCATTATTAACCCAATTTTCTCAGGAATTAACCTTGCAATTACCCACTTCTTGAACAGTATGGGAACTGGTAATTTAGTATTATTAACTGCTATACTTGCAGGGATGATGTCAATCGATATGGGTGGTCCTTTCAACAAAGCTGCTTATGTTTTTGCCTCAGGTGCCTTTGCTAATGACCCTCATTCAACAACAGCTGCAATCTTGATGGCTGCTGTAATGGTCGGTGGAATGGTACCACCATTTGCAACTGCTATTGGTACAGTATTATTTAAGAACAAGTTTACTAAGCAAGAACGTCAAGCTGGTGTAACAAACTGGGTATTAGGTTTCTCATTCATCACTGAAGGGGCTATTCCATTTGCAACAGCTGATCCATTACGTGTTATTCCTTCATGTATTATTGGTTCAGCAATCGGTGGCGGAATCGTCGGCTTTATGAAAGTTGGTGTGCCTGCTCCGCACGGTGGTTTATGGGTAACACCATTAGCTACAAACTGGGTTGGTTACGTGGTAGCAACTATTGTAGGTTCAATTATTGCTGGAATCGTAATGGGCTTGCTTAAGAAGAAAGTTTCAGAAGATCCATATGAATAGGGATAGAAGATTATAAACAAAAAGCGAGACTAGACATATTGTCTAATCTCGCTTTTTTGATATATGCAAATGTTATTCGTCTTCAGGATCGAATTTGTGAGCTTCTACCAAAATTTCTTTGGCTTTTTCAATATAATCTTTTTCAGCTAAGAAAGCTTTAACTTCATAGCCTTCAGAACCCTTTAATTCGTCTAATTTGTGATCTAATTGTTTAAATTCTTCACGTAGATGATTGATAACTTCTTCTTCATCTTCAACGTAAACGTAGTGGTTTTGAGTTGAATCCTTATGACCTTCGTCTTCATGAACCATGATCTTGATTTCATCTTTATCAACTTTAACTGCATGCTTTAAAATTGACTTGATATCTTTGATAGTTTCATGTTGAGCTGTGCGATGCTTCTTTTCATCTACACCATCTTCAATCTTAGTTAAGTGGTTTTCCGCATCCATGATTTTCTTTGAAATTCTACTCAAAGCTTTTAATTGTCTCTTTGCGTAATCCATAATAACACTCCCAATCAATATAGTTTAAGGTTCTACCCTTCAATGATTAAGATATATCGATTGTCAGTGGTACTAAAGTAAAAAGTGTTAGATGCCAAGAGAGTTTGCGTGTGTGGCTGCCATCACCATTGGCTTAACACTCTGCATAAACTTCGAATATGCTGTGTTATTCGAGCTTATACACGCCTAAAATAAACTTTTCAACCAATCAATGAAGCGTTCAAACCAGTTTTTTGCCTGTTCAGTTGTTTGCTGTCCTTCCTTACTATTCATCCAATTTTTAGCCTTATTCATTAAGTCGCCTGTCGAATTCTTAACATTTTGAATCGTATTATTAACGTTTTTTGTATAAGATTTATCGGCCGAAATTGGTGAATTTTGGAAATTAGCCAATGCATTTACAATTTCTTGTTTTTGTGAATTTGAAGTTTGATCTTCAATTCCTTGTTTTGCCAAAGCCTTATCTAACATGTCTTGAATATCTTGTTTTGTTGCCAACTCTTGACCATCATTTTTTTGTTTTTGATTAGAAATTTGTTTTGAAACTTCACCTACTGAAGCCATTAATTTTCCAGGATATTTTTTATCAGTTTTATTGTCATCGATAGCTTTTTGAGTAGCATTTAACATTTGATTAGCAGTCGATGTATTTTGAGTATTTAATTGGACGCCGTCTGCAGCCAAAGCTTCGTAAACTCCAGTTAAAGCTGATTCGCCAGAAACGGGACGGTTGGCAGTAACCACGATTGTTACATCCTTAACTCCAGCCATTTGAGCTACCATGGCATATTGTTGAGCCGTAACTTCCGTAATATTATCGTCGCCTTCATAATTTTTAATGTTGACCTTAACCCCAGAGCCGGGTTCTGCGGGAGCGATTGCTACTGAACTGATCATTGCGGCATCTGTTGTTCCTGAATTTCCTTTAGCAATGTATTTATTGTAGTCGGCAGCAGTTGCTGTCATTTTTTTAAAAGAAGAATCAACGTCAAAAATTTCATTTAATTGTGAGCGCACTGAGTTTGATGTTCCGGCACCATAAACTACATATGCAGAGTTTAAAGTTTTATGATTTTCAGTTTGAGATGCACTAGTACTGCTTTCTGTCGTTGTATCTGCCTGAATTTGAGTAACTGCAGCAGTATATGTTCCAGCAAGCGTAATTGCTAAACTGGCACTTGCAAGCATTGTAATAATTTTATTTTTCTTCATAGGTTTCGGCCTCTCCTTTTAGTTTTGTTAGTTAGATTTTATGCTTAATTCAACCGAAATGCAAAATAACTGTTATTTAGATTGATTTCGAAAAATATCCACAAGATATAGAAAAAACAATTGCATAAGACACTATATGTATGTATAATAGAAAACGTTGTGTTGCACAACAAAATTAAGAGAGAAAGAAGTTTTCAGCGTGTTTGAACGTTATAAAGATGTATTAACTCACTTACCTGAATATTCAAAAAATGTATTTCGCAAAGGTTACTTCCAATGGTTGATTGACCAATGCAAAGGTTGGGGTAAATTCAGTTACGGGTTATTGGCATTCAACTTTATTTTACAAGTTATTTCATTAGTGCAATCATTCGCCCAACATCCCGTAGTATCAATTATTGTATTTATTGGTGGAAACTTATCTGTTGCCTGTGTAATCGGGATTTCTAACCGTTCTGGTATTCAAGGCTGGGCCGGATTAACCAGTGCGATTTGTATTGCAACTACTGCATTTATTGCTCATAACTATGCTAATGCTTGGGAACAAATCGGTTACATTTTATTCTTAGATATCTTTTGTATTTTGGATCCTAAGTGGAATGATGATATTAAGGCAGAAAAATTTGACAGTTGGTTTGACTGGATTAAATATGGAATTTTCTTCTTAGTTTCATGGGCAGTTTTGCACTTTATATTCAGTATGACAAATGATCCGCGGGTCTTCTTAGATAGTATGAGTTTAGCAATGTCAGTTACAGGTTCATTATTGGAATTAAACCGGAAGCGGGAACAATACTTTGTTTGGACATTATCATCTGTAATCACTATTGCTTTATGGGTTCAAACCATGCTGCAAGGTGCCGGCAATTTCGCGTTGATTTTTAGTTATTCAATTTTCTTCTTGAATGATATGTATGCATTCTTTAGTCGCAAAGGCTGGTTCCGCTCAGAAAAAGCAGAAAACTAAAATAAAAAATTTATTAAATCCGGTGACAAATGAGGATAAGCATTGTATACTAAAAACAATCAAACTCATAACCAGGAAAAAGCTTCGGACTAAACCGGGGCTTTTTCTTGTTTCACCAGAAAGTTCATTAACTTGCAGAGTGTGGTAAAATATAAAACGGAAGAATATAACTATTAGACTAGGTGCGATATTACATCGCAGCCTCGTAAATCGATTATACGATGAGGGACATTATGGAAAAGAGAAGATCAAAGAAATTCTGGCATTTGCCTGAGTTCATGCAAGACAGCCGGATGCGGACGATTGCGTTGTTCATGCTTGGCTTGGCAATTGTAAGTGATGGATTAGCGTTCTTTGTCAGTCCGATTACAGGTGTATTTGTTTTAGTTTTAGTGATTTTAGCAATTATTGTTGCCTATATTACTTTGCAACACCTAAAAGAAGAAACAAGCGAATATATTTCGGATTTGTCATATCGGATAAAACGCGGTGGACAAGACAGTCTGATTCGGATGCCGATTGGAACGATTTTTTATAACCGCAATTACGAAGTTGAGTGGATTAATCCATACATGCAGCATTATTTTGGCAAAGAAGATATTTTAGGGAAAAAACTAGATGACATTGATGAAAATTTAGCAGCATTGTTAAAAAAGCATCAGGAAGATAAGGAAAGTCAGCAAGTTACTTGGAAAGGACGGGCGTTTGACTTACTGATACAAGATGATATTGGTGCTGCTTATTTGATGGATGTTACTCATTATGCTGAAATTCAAGAAAAATACGACAATTCACATGTAATGATTGGACAAATTTTCTTGGATAACTATGATGAAATTTCTAAGGCAATGAGTGATAAAGATATTTCGAATTTGATCAATTTTGTGGCAAATGTTTTATCTGATTGGGCTAAGGAATACGGCTTATTCTTGAAACGGGTCGATGAAGATCATTACGTCATGATTGGTTACACTGGAATGCTGAAAAAATTGGAAGAACATAAATTTTCAATTTTAGATAAGGTGCGGGAACGAACTTTCAAGAGTAATTCACCAATTACCTTGAGTATGGGGATTGCATATGGTGAAGATGACTTGAATGAATTGACTGAGTTATCGCAATCTAACTTAGACTTAGCCTTAGGACGTGGGGGTGACCAAGTTGTTGTTCGTGAAGCGGATGGTCAAGCCCGTTTTTATGGCGGAAAGACTAATCCAATGGCTAAGCGGACGCGGGTACGTGCACGGATGATTTCACAAGCCTTAAGTGAATTATTGAAGCAATCAGACCAAGTCTTTGTAATGGGGCATAAACGTCCAGATATGGATGCAATTGGAGCTTGTTTAGGGATTCGGCGAATTGCTTCAATGAATGGCAAACGGTGTTGGATTGTGCTGAATCAAGATAATATTCATTCAGATGTTCAACGCCTATTGGATGAGTTAGATAAGTATCCTGAGATTAAGGATTCGATTACTACGCCAGAAGAAGCATTGGAAAAAGTAACTCCTAACAGTTTGCTAGTATTAGCGGATCATTCAAAACCATCAATCTCAATTAGTCATGATTTATATGAAAAATTAGCCAATCGTTGTGTGATTATTGACCATCACCGACGGGGCGAAGAATTTCCAGAAAATCCAATTTTGGTTTACATTGAACCATATGCAAGTTCAACATGTGAATTGATTTCAGAAATGTTTGAATATCAATCACGTGATAGTGAACCAATTAATTCAATAGAAGCGACTGCAATGTTAACAGGAATTATTGTTGATACGCAATCCTTCTCACAAGGAACGGGAACACGAACTTTTGATGCAGCCAGTTATTTACGCTCAATGGGGGCCGATTTAACGATGGCACGGCATTTTATGAAGGAAAGTTCAAGCAGTTATATGCAACGTAATCACTTAATCGATCGAACTGAATTTATTGAAAATATTGCGTTATGTGCTGGTGAAGATGATAAGATTTATGATTCGGTTATTACAGCACAGGCAGCAGATTCGCTTCTGCAAGTTAGCGGAATTCAAGCTACCTTTGCAATTACACGCAGAGATAACGAAACAATTGGAATTTCTGCACGGAGTGACGGTTCAATTAATGTTCAAGTTATAATGGAAGAAATGGGCGGCGGCGGTCATTTAGCTAACGCAGCTACTCAAATTAAAAACGTAACGGTTACTGAGGCACGGGAACAGTTGTTGGCAATTTTAAAATCTGAAAAAGAACCGCAACCAGTAACGGAAGAGTAGGAGGAATTATTGATGAAAGTAATTTTTACACAAGATGTACGCGGAAAAGGCAAGCGCGGTGAAGTTAAGAATATGGCAGACGGCTACGCTAACTTTTTGATTAAGAGCGGCAAAGCAAAGCAAGCAGATGCAGCTGCAATGAGTCAATTACGTGCTCAACAAAAAGCTGAAGCAAAGAAAGAAGCCGAAATTTTGGCAGAAGCTAAGGATTTGAAGAAAAAACTTGAATCAGGCAAATATGTGGTTGAATTGAAGGCCAAAGCTGGTGAAGATGGTCGTTTGTTTGGTTCAGTAACTTCAAAGCAAATTTCGCAAGCATTGCAAAAGCAATATGATATTAAGATTGATAAGCGGAAAATGGATTTAGCGCAACCAATTCGTTCAATGGGATATGTAAACGTGCCAGTTAAGTTGCACAATGAGGTAACGGCAACGATTCGGGTGCATATTGCAGAAAAGTAAGGATACGCAAAGCGTTAAGTTAAGCGTAATGTAAGGGTTAAGGTGCGAAAGCTGACTAGACTGGAACCCAATTAAGAACAAAATGGTTAACCGAAGATAAAGAGACTGAACGATTGTGTTGCAGTCTCTTTCCTATCTAGTGCTGAATAAAGAAAGGATAAGCTTGTGGATAATAAAAATGAATTAGAAAATGTTATCCCGCATGATGCGCGGGCTGAGCAGGCCGTTTTAGGTTCAATTTTCTTAGATGGAAATACCTTAGCGGACGCTGTTGAATTTTTAACTCCTGATGATTTTTATAATCGTGCAAATCAAGTAATCTTTAAAGCGATGATTGCGGTAGATGATAATGGTGATAAGATTGACCCAGTGACCGTTTCCGATGAGTTGCAACGATTAAATCAACTGGAAGATGCAGGCGGTCCAGTCTACTTAGGGGAATTAATGAATAACATTCCGTCAAGTAGTCATATTCGCGAATATGCGAAAATTGTACAAGGTAAGGCGATGCTGCGTCGTTTAATCAATACTTCGCAAAATATCATTAATTTAGCTCAGAATGAAGATGAAGATGTTGATGATATTTTAGATAATGCAGAACGTCAGATTATGGATGTGGCTGAAAATCGGAATAGTGCCGGTTTTAAACCGATTAGTCAGGTCTTAGATCAAGCAATGGTTAATGTGCAGGAATTATCTCAACAAAAAGAGGAAATTACGGGTTTGGCTACGGGTTACCATGATTTTGATGCAATGACATCTGGGTTGCAGCCAGATAATTTGATTATTTTAGCTGCTCGGCCTGCTGTTGGTAAGACTGCTTTTGCATTGAACATTGCACAAAATGTCGGAAAAGCAACGGATGCTAATGTTGCAATCTTTTCATTGGAAATGAGTGCAGAATCATTGGTTAATCGGATGATTTGTGCAGAAGGCGGAATTAACGCCAACCATTTGCGGAATGGACAGCTGGAAGGGCGCGAATGGGATGATCTAACTGTTGCAATCGGAACATTAGCAGGAACTAATATTTTTATTGATGATACTCCTGGAATTAAGATGTCTGAAATTCGGGCTAAATGTCGCCGGCTTGCAAAGGAACAAGGCGGTCTAGGATTAATTGTGGTGGACTACTTGCAATTGATTGAAGGTTCAAATAAAGAAAGTCGTCAACAAGAAGTTTCTGAAATTTCACGACAGTTAAAAAAATTAGCTAAAGAATTGAACGTACCAATTATTGCATTGTCACAGTTATCTCGTGGAGTTGAACAGCGACAAGATAAGCGCCCTGTATTGTCTGATATTCGTGAATCTGGATCAATTGAACAGGATGCGGACATCGTTGCCTTCTTGTATCGTGAAGACTACTATGAGCGAGATAATGGCGATGATGATAATCAGGAACAGCAAGCAGAAGATAATGATACGGATGCAGGTGAAGTTGAATTAATTATTGAAAAAAACCGGGCTGGTTCGCGGGGCACAGTTAAGTTGTTGTTTATTAAGTCACATAACAAATTTGCAAATCTGTCGCCGATAAAAGAAGATATATAATTAATAATAAATACAATGTATAAAAAATAACTTATTGATAAATGCTTGATTTAATTAAAAATAGATTGGATCAAGCATTTTTGGAATAGTATATTTTTAGATAAAAAATCAAATTAGTGCGATGAAATCAAGGATTGTTATATTTTTTAAAAAATTTTTCGATTTATGCAGAAAAAATTTTTTTTAGGTGAAATAAAACCCTAAAATTCGCGCTTAGTGATGTCAAGTAAAATTTTTTAAGTAATTTTTGGCTTTTATTTTTATCAAATCAGCGCTAAAATATATCAAGTAATAACAAAATGTGAACGGATGTTCGAGCGACGGGGGTTTCTAAAAATGACGATTTCTGCAAAAATGTCAACAGAAGATTTGGTTAAAGTTGTAATGAATGAAAGTAAAGTAAGCTATCAGGAAGCCATCAATATGTTGTTAGAGTTAACTCAGGGTAAAGGTTGCTAAAGATTGAGTCAAAGCAGAGGCTGAACTAATACTGTTTCAGTCTCTGCTTTTTTTAATCCGCCAACTAATAATCTTTCTTTTTTCTTTTGCGCTAATCGTTTATAATAAGTAGTTAGGTAAAATTCATGTACGGAGGTTTAATCATGAAGTATTGTGGTGACACAGTTGATCAAGCTTTAAGTCGTGGCTTAGCAGATTTAAATGTAGGTCGTGACCAAGTGGAAGTAACGGTGGTTAGTCAAGGAAGACGCGGTTTTTTAGGAATTGGAAAAAAACCGGCCGAAGTTGAAATAAAGGTATTAACACCGGATGACCAAATTGATGATGAATATACTAATAAATTAGAAACTGAAATCACAACTGAAGTTAAGGAAAGTGAAGGCGACTATACCACAGAAACTGTAACTGAGTCTAAAGAAACATCAAACTCAGATGAAAAAGATGTTAAAGCTGTTAATGAAGAGCAGTTAGAAAAGGCGTTACATACTGTTGGTGATTATTTGTGTGAAATTATTGAGCAACTTGGTATCGATGCTGAAATTTCTGTAACAGTAAATAATCGGTATGTTTATTATGATTTTGACACTGATCAACAAGGACTTTTGATTGGCAAACATGGTAAAACAATCAATGCATTGCAAATTTTGGCACAAGCCTTTTTTGATAAACAAATTAAGCAGCGTTATCGTGTGATTTTAGATGTTGGTGATTACCGTGAACATCGTCGAGAAGAATTGCAGCGCATTTCAAAAGAACTTGCTGAACGTGCATTAATTGAACGACGTGCATTTAAATTGGGACCAATGCCAGCAATGGAACGGAAAGTCGTTCACAAAACGTTGGCTGCTAATCATCATATTCGGGCAAAATCACATGGAAATGATCCATACAGATATATCGTGATTGCTCCCAAATTACATTAATTTAGTGGTAAGATATCTGTAAAGAAGTAAATTAGGAGTATTAAAATCTGGAGGATTAACTTATGCTTGAACATAAACCATACCATCTTGAAGACGAATTGTGCTTTGCGATTTATTCTGCACAAAAAAGCTATAATCATTTCTATAGCGAGGCGCTTAAAAAATTTAATTTAACCTATCCGCAATACATCACATTGTTGGTTATGTGGGAAGAACGGCGGCCAATGATGGTAAAGGATATCGGTAAACGATTAAATTTAGATACGGGGACATTAACTCCATTGCTTAAACGATTAGAAATGAGTGGATGGGTAACCCGAACACGTTCTGGATTGGATGGCCGCAGAGTTTATCTCGAGCTAACCGAAAAGGCTAAAAATAAAGAAAAAGATGTCAAAAATGCAGTCTCATATTCATTTAGATTAATTGACATGAATTCAAAGGAATATGAAACAAGCGTAAAATTATTACAAGAAATTACAAGAAAATTAAATGAATTGAATGCATCGATCGATGAAATTCGGGAACGTAATCGCTTTTGATGTAAAATATAATAGAATGCAACAAACGGATATGCTGTAAGAAGAAATTGAACGAATCATGGATATTAATTCGGGAAATTTCGGCCTTGCAAGCATACCTGTTTTTATTGATTATGCAGGATAAGAGAGGTTGTGACATAAGTCCAGCCTCTATTTATATATCCGTATAATTGAGTTCCAAAACAAACAGGCATGTCTGTAAATTTAAAAAAACTCCGAATCAATACTACGTAATTCGTTTGTTTTTTTCTTACAACATGCCTGTTTAGAGTGTTTTGTCACATCTTCTTCGTTTACATGTAATGTGAGATTTATTGGTTAATATTTTGTTGCATACGCGCGGTTCAGTCTTATATTAACTAGGCGGCTTTACATCCTAACTTAACCAATCATATCTTAATAATTGATTAGTTTTCTGGTTAACTGGAATCCACAAATGATGGTGCCAAATATCTTTCAAAATTTCAGTAAAAATCTTCAAAGAGCCTTTCTTTTGTTGACTCTTTGGATACTCAATTTCAATATACTTATTTTGTTCAGTTTTAAGAATAATTTTCTTATTTTTTAAACTGACTATCTGTGCTGAAACAATATCTGAGTCAGCCGTGATTGATTTTTTCTCCATAAATCACATCTCAATTCTAGTGAATATATTATCTATGTTCACAATTCTATCCTACATGATGATTGTGAAGAATATGTGCATTTGATGTTAAAACTTCTGGGTAAAAGGATAATATTCAAATTATTTGCAATTATAAAAATAACCAAATTCATTAAAAATATTTAAAGTATTTAATTTACATTAACATTTATCAATAATATAATGTAACTAGGGAAGAGGAGACATTATTCGATTTTAAAGTGTCAAAATTATTATAAACGTTGATAAATCAACGTTTTGGTTTAAATATTTAATTAAGGATCAGAAAGGCAGCATCGGTTGCCTGGAGGAGTAAATCATGGACAAGGAAAAATATTTGGTCGATTTGGAAAGTGCAATTAAGCAACTTCCAGAAGATGAACGCTGCAAAATAATCGCAAAATACGAACAACTAATTGCCGCAGCGAATCTTGTGACCGAAAGTGAAATTGAACAACATTTTGGAACAGCACGTCAATTAGGACGACAGATTCTGGCAGAAAATGCGCTTGAAGTACGCAAGCGAATTCAAAAACATCATCCTCAACTGTTATCCGTTAATTGGCATGCTTTTTTAATGATAATGATGGCTGTTTATAGTTCACCAATGACTTATCTGGCTGGCGTTGCCGGGATGACATTAGAATTTTTAGCAGGATTAATTATTTTCTTAATTGGTTTTGTGATTATTGTTGGTTTATCTGCAGCAACAGTTCTTGGCGGAGTATTAATTTATGCAGGAATTGGTACATTAGGAATGGCCTTTGCGGTTGGAATGTTTCACTTAGGAATTGGGTTGCTTTTTATTGCATTTAATTTCTTTATCGTACCTTTAATTCATAGAATTTATGTTGCTTTGTTTGCAGGTTTAAGCAATTTGGGGCAAAAGATTTATGTGAAATTCAAGGCACGTTGGGAAAAGAATTTAAAGCTTGAAAAGGAGGCCCAATAATGAAAATCAAGCGAAATTTAAAGTGGGGCACGTTGATTTTATTAGTTGGGATCTTTTGTACCATATTCGGTGCATTGAATAATGGGGTCAAAAGTATTGCCTTTGATGGAATTCGACCAGTTGTTCCAGAAAAAGAACGTCAGTACCGGGAATCAATTGAAAATGAAGCATTTGATTCAATTGATATTGATGTTAAGCGTGCGAAGATTAAAATTCAGCGCGGCAAGCATTACGCAGTTACATATCAAGGTAAAAAGTCTAATGTGCCAACGATATCAGTTGATAATCATCAATTAGTAATTAATCAGACAAATAATATTTTGACAGAAACAGCGAATACGATTCATTGGAAAGAGTCAACGCGGGTCGATCGAGATAACAGTACGATTTTAATTACTGTTCCCGAAAATGTAAAATTACAAAAAGTTCGTGTATTTAATAATTATGGAATGACGAGTGTTTTGAATATCGATACCTCAATGCTGGAAGTTACAGAAATGGAAGGCGGAATTATTTTGAAAAAAACAGCAGCTGATGCGGTTGATTTGGAAGCTGATTCCGGAAAAGATATGTATTTGCAAGATGTTGACTTAGAAAATGGGCAAATTCAAAATACAGGAGTTGGATTAAATATCAATGACGGTTCGTTAAAGAATATGGCTGTTGACGCTAACCATGGTGATGTTGCATATCAAAAATTATCAGTTGATGGCGGTTCGATTAATAATGATGATGGTGATGTAACTTTGAATAAGTTAGAAATTGTGAATGGCTTTACAGTAAATACATGTCGAGGTAATAATAAGGTCACTGATATTGAAAACTCAGCCTTCAAGCTTTCTGCACGTAACGGAAAGAATAAATTGTTCAACCAAAGTCAGACAGCCAATAATGAAATGAAATCAATTCAAAATACAAATTCAAAGGATAACATCTTGAGTTTGACGGTCATAAATGGTAATAATGTAGTTAAGCAATAGGAGGGTTTTATATGGCAAAAAAGAAACGGTTGACTAAATCAACAGATAAAGTTTTATGCGGTGTATTCGGCGGAATTGCAGAATACTTTGGCTGGGATAAAGCGATTACCCGAATTGTGGGTGCATTTTTAATCCTTTTCCCAGGCGGTGTATTACCTGGAGCAATTTTGTATTTTATTGCTGCTATGGTGATGCCTAGTCCAACTAAACCCAACATTATTGAAGGGGAATTTAAAGAAAAATAAAAAAGGAACTGTACCTAAATCCGTTTATTAACGAAAAAAGAATACAGTATTATAATATGTTTATGAGTTGAAAGGAAGCTTTAGAACTATGTTATCAGAAAAATTAAGTTTAACTTTTGGACCTGAAAAAGAATTAAAAGAAATTATCGCTGCTCACCCTGAACGGAAATTCAAATTATTTCACGCAGCAGATGATAATTCAGAATTTATGTTGATGGATTGCTCTGGAAAAGAATCAATGTTTCATTCAGGATTAGATTACTATATTTGCGGCGAAATTAATCCAAATGAAAATTCAACTAATGGTTACATTGAATGCCGTTACGTAACATTAAACGAAGATGAACAAAAAGTATTTAAGTCAATTTTCAAGTCATGGGATGCAGAAGCTAAACGCCCAGTAGGTTTGGATTCAAGTGTTTTGGTCCACTCTTTGAAAGATAATTTTGAATTTCTGTTGATTAATCAATGGGAAGACGAAAATGTGTTTATGGTTTGGGATAATGATAAAGACAATCAGATGAACCAATTTGGACATGATGGTAATTCAACTCCGGTTGTTAAGACATATCGTGAAATTGGATAGATAAGAAACATAACATTATTGAGAGGTTGCGACGTAAGTCCGGCCTTTTTTATTTGCATAATCGAGTTTTATTGCTTAAATTGCATAAAATCCGAATAAATATTGAGATATCTAAAATAAAGCATTAAAATTATTACATAGAAGAATTAGGAAATAGAAAGGATTGTAATTATGAAATATTGTCCAAATTGCGGCACTCCTAATAAAGACGATGCACAGTTTTGTGCAAATTGTGGTGCTCCAATAAGTAACACCTCTGCTGGTGAACATCTATCGCGCACAGGAGCTGCCCAAAATGAACAATCAACAAATACAAATGTTAACCAATTTGCTCCACAACCTCCTAAGAAATCTCATGGATGGCTAATCGCGCTTTTAGTTATTGTAATTATTGTATTAGTAGTTGTAATTGGCGGAGTGATTGGAAGCCAATCCAAGAAATCAAATGCTAAGGCGGAACAAAGTGCAAAGACCGAAGTTAGTCAAAAGCAAAAAGCAACGACAAATAACGATGACTCGAATTTGTCAGCAGATAATTTAACTCCTCAACAAACGGCAACTGCAATTGCTTACTATCAAGGTACAAATAGTTTAGCATGGAGTGCAGTTTCAACTGATCAGATGTCACATGATGTTTATGTCCAAAAGAACGGTGACGAAAATATTTCGAATAAAGGGGCTGGCGTTTCATACTGGTTTGGTGCAGTTGGAAACGGATATAGTGAATACACATTATCGAATAATGGTAAGACAGTCAACATTTATCAAATTGATTCTGGATCAGATTCTGTTCAAGACCCTAAAGAATCAGTTTCATTGCAAACTATAGTTGATACCGTAAATAGCAAGCATGTTGCTCAAAAAGTTAGAGATGTAGCTAATGGGGTACATGTCAAAGATTATCGCTCTGATTCTGATAATCACGATAATGATAGTAACAATAATAATGTTGATACAACTAAATTGAATAAGGATCAAGTGAAGGATTGGGCTTTACGGACATTTAAACATGATTATTCTGATTCTGCGGACGATGATTTATCGACTGAATATTTAGGAGTCGATGATGATAATTATGCCGAAGTAGAAGTTCATGATCATGACGATAGTGATATGGATACTACATATCGAGTTAACGGTAGTGGTGAATTGCAAGAAAAGACTGGCGACAGTTGGACAACGGTGAGCGATTCATATTAAAATAAATTTTATTGTAATTTAGATTTTATTGAAAAAGGAAGGAAATATATTATGGCAGTACAAGCAGAATTAACAAAGGGTCAAATTATTTATTTGGCAATTGCAGAATACAAGGGAAAGAATTATGCAAAGCCATTTTTGGCAAGTGAAGCATATAAACTTGTAAATGAAAAGTTAGGTGAATTGAAGGCGAGCCAATCACGGATGCAAAAGAATACTTTTATTTTTGAAGTAAATGAAATGTTAGCAAATCAAAGTCGGAATGAAAATTTACTTGGATTGCATTTAACACGTAAGTTTGGCAAGCATTTCAAAGACGTAACCGGCAAACAAACGTTGACAGCAGATAATTTTGATGATAATAATTTATATCTATCAGTTGAAAAATTAGGTTAATAAGAAAACCGAGATGATGACATTAATTGTCTAGTCTCGGTTTTTTTAGTGGTTAAAATTTTGTTGTATTAAAGCTTCATTATATATTCTAAAGCACCGGTTTCAGATTCGATTTGTTCATTGATAATTTTAAAGCCAAAATCACGATAAAAGGCCATCGCTGTGGTATTTTGTTTGTAAACTTCAAGTGTTAATGTGGAATACTTGGCTTGGACGTATTTTAACAACTGAGTTCCAATCCCTTGATGACGAAATTCACGTTTAACAAATAAACCGGCAATGTAATTTTTAACCAAACCAATGAAGCCTGTTATGATATTGTCACGGACTTCTACATAGACTTCAGCTTCGGTTAAAGCTGCTTGTACTTCATCAAAGTGGGATTGCCAGTAATTTTTATTAATAAACGGATGAGCATCTAAGTTACTGAATAACCAAATTCGCATAACTTGATTAATTTCATTTTGGTTGGTTAAGTCTAAAGTTCTTATCATGAAATTCCTCCTATTTTTTAATGTATATAATGTTTTTAATATATCCGATACTTGACATATATTTAGAAATCGATATTATAATGATATGGATGTTAATTTAACTAATATTTAATATTTTTAATTATTTTATAAAAAATATGCTTGATTTACATGTGTAAACATCTTACTATTAATAAGTAAGGCCCGAAAGGAGGTGAGGCGGTGACCGATATTTTAAGATGGTTAAAGTCAAGTCAAACAATGCAACCGGTATTTTTGCCCAGTACTAGGTTATTGTTTACAGGTTTTAATTATAAAAAAGAGCATTACATAGTAAAATTTGGGACAGTATAAAAACTATGCAATGCTCATTCTTAATTTATCTGTCATAAAGAAATAACTATAATTATGCGAATTATTGTATGCAATCTTTATGACTGGTTTCATTTTAACATGATTATCAAAATTGTGAAATCGCCGAATTAAAAGCGATTATCCATGTTTTGATAAACGATTTAATGTTAGATGAAACGGATGTTCGTGTAGGGTGATTTGAAA
This sequence comes from Candidatus Ligilactobacillus excrementigallinarum, assembly GCA_019114385.1. Classification (GTDB taxonomy): domain Bacteria; phylum Bacillota; class Bacilli; order Lactobacillales; family Lactobacillaceae; genus Ligilactobacillus; species Ligilactobacillus excrementigallinarum. Next base: position 37,015 of record DXFP01000021.1, read on the forward strand.
GCGTTAAACGGATAAATTGTTTCGAAATAAAACATAATTATCCGGAGATTAAAGAAAGTTATAAAATTTTATTTTACTCAAAATTTTTGATTTAAAAAGGAGTAAATAGTTAATTTGACCCTAATGACGAAAGTGAAAATTCAAAATAGGCCCGATTTTGAATTAAAATATACCCAAACGCTTTTAAACTTACAAGCTGAAAGTAGTCGTAATACTGCATACATTATCTTAATCTAAACAAAAGCGTGATAAATTATGTATGTATTATTTAATGCTCAACATCAAATCCTGATTGAGGAAGAAGATTTATTGACCCAGAAAAAGATTTACTATTTCGCAAGCCCAGCGAAAGTAAAGGCTGTAAATTCTTACTCAAATAAAACAGCTAAAATAAAACGCTTCTTCTCTCCTAAATCCTTTCCCAACTATTATTGGCAAAAAGATAACCGGGTGTTGAGAAAACAAATTCGAGATAATTATTAAGCTTAAAATCCTTTAGATACATGCTTGAAGCAATCTAAAGGATTTGTTTCTTAAGAGGTTAAGAATATCGCAAACAATCTTAAGTTTATCTTTGTATCATTATGAACGTATTAATTTTTTAGCTATTTAATTAATGTATTTAAAAAACTCTATCAATGAGAGGCTAGAGTGCCTATTGTTACTGAATTACTAGTATAATAAAGAATGTAGAAAAGTTAAGGTCTAAATATTAATTAAATACATAAAAGAAGAGGAAGTTAACAATGTACGTTTTACTTGATGATCAAGGAAACGTTCTGATTGAGGAAACGAACCTTGCAACGGGAGATAGCTTGGAACGCTTCGTAAAACCAGAGAAGATTAAAGCAATTAACACTTACCGCAATAAAGATGCACGAGTAAAGACTTTCTTCCCATGGTACTCATTCAAGAACAGTTATCATTTAGTAAAAAAGAGTAAGTGGCTTCACAGTGTAAAAAGTAATATTGTCTTATCCTAATAACGAAATAAAACTACAAAAGAGAAGGTGTGTCAAAACACCAAAAACAGGCATGTTGTAAGAAAAACGGACGAATTACGTAGGATTAATTCGGAAGTTTTTGAACTTACAACATGCCTGTTTGTTTTGGAAGTTGATTATGCGGATATAGAAATAGGAGCTAGACTGATGTCGCAGCCTCTTTCATGGTTTATATAATTGAGTTCAAAAAAAACGAGTACGCCTATAAGTTTGAAATTCTCTGAATTCTTGCTTTATGATTCAGAAGATTTTTCCCTTACAAGGTACTCGTTTTTGGTGTCTTATTACACTTCTATTTAATTATAATGATTCTTTTTGCAATTGAGGCATCATTTTACTAAACATTTGCTTAGTTAATTTAGCTACTAATTGCTTTTCTTGTTTAGCAGTAATCTTCTTAGTTAATTCTGCTTTTTGTTGAGCAGACATATTTGGATTTTTGGCTAATTGCTTCATCATTTCAGCCTTAACCATTCCAGGTAATTGTTGCTTAACTTGAGCAGTTAATTGTGCCTTGGCTTGCTTTTGTTCTTGTTTCATTGATTTCAATTGATCAGTACTTAATACTAACCAGTCATTTGGAACCTTAAAAACATAAGTATAATGTGAAACTTCTTTATTTAATCCTAAGCCGCTAAACATTGCTTTCCAAAAATCATTTTGATATTCATAGTGGTATTTTTTAATCTGAACTTCAGGAGTTTTAATATTGCTGTGTTCAACTTTTGTAGTTACATTGTAATCAATTTTAGTCTTTTGATTTTTGTTAGGTTGATCAGCAGTCCGGTAGACGAAAATCTTTTCTTTACCATTTCCTAAAGCTTTATAAACTGTTAATTTTAATTGTGAATCTTTACCAGTTGTAGAAACTAAATCTTTTGTTTCAGTTGTTGTGATAGATTTCATTCCGAGATGCTTAGAATCATTCATCATCAATGTAATCGAGCAACAAGCTGATAAAATTAAGAAAAAGATTGAAGTTGTGTAGCGTAAAACTGGTTTTTTCACAAATGCAATAAATGTAATGGCAAATAAAGCCATGCTGATCAGTAAGATCCAAAGAACCATTAATTACGCCTCCTTTTCTGCTGAGTGATTAACATCATTTTTAACTAAACCGGCATTCTTCTTCAATAAGAAAGCTAAGATTAAGCCTAAGATACCGAAGACAACAGCTGTAAAGAATGCTGCGTGGTAACCATTTAATGCGGCAGTGATTGCTTCATGCTTGTATTGCAATGGAGCAGTGTGAAGCAAGTGCTTGCTTGGCATTTGATCACTTTGAATGTTTGAGTAAATAGTTGTAAAGATCGCAGTTCCGATAGCACCTAATACTTGACGTAAAGTGTTGTTGATAGCTGTCCCATCATTCATCTTATTTAAAGGTAATGAATTCAAACCGGCAGTTGTTGATGGCATTAATACTAAGGTAATTCCCATAACACGTACAGCATACAAAACAACAATTTCAATGATTGGTGTTGTAGTTGTCAATGTTGTGAAGTTGAATGTTCCTAAAGTTAATAATGTCAATCCAGCAATTGAAAGTGTTCTTGCACCTAAACGGTCAAATAACATTCCAGAAATTGGACTCATTAATCCCATTAATAATGCACCTGGAAGTAACATTAAACCAGAATGGAAAGCTGATTCTCCTCGCACAATTTGAATGTATAATGGAAGCACTAATTCAACCCCAACTAAGGCAATTCTAGCAATTGAACCTAAAAGGGATGCCAATGAGAAGTGCCAGTTCTTTAATAAGCGGATATCCAAGAAGGGCGTTTCCAACTTAAATTGACGCCAGCAGAATAATGCAATAAAAATAACGCCAATCACGATTGTTGAAATTACTACTTTAGAAGTCCAACCATCATTTCCAGCTTCAGAAACCCCATAAAGTAATGAACCAAATCCGATAATTGATAAGATTCCTGATAAAGTATCCAACTTAATTTTCTTAGTTGGTAAAACTTTCTTCATGAAGAAAAAACTTAATAACAAGTCTAATCCAATAAATGGAAGAGTGATTCCGAAGATCATCCGCCAATTAAAGCGGTCGATAATCCATCCTGATAATGTTGGTCCGATAGCAGGTGCCACCCCAATTGCTAAACCAACCATTCCCATAATCGTTCCTCTTTTTTCAGGTGGGAAAATAGACATCGCAATTGATTGACCTAATGGAGTTAAGATACCACCACCAAGGGCAGCTACAATTCGTCCTGTAAGTAACATTGGGAAACTATTTGCTGCAAAACAAATGATATTTCCAATAAAGAATAATCCCATTCCTACTATATATAATAACTTGGAACTGAAACGGTTCATCATCCATGCAGTAATTGGAATCATAACCCCTGTAACCAGCATAAATCCGGTTGATAACCACTGAACAGTGCTGGCTTCGATATTGAATTCATTCATTAATGTTGGATATGCAGTAGCAAGCATGGTTCCAGCAAGGAAAGTACCGAATAAACCGACAATAATAGTGACCATCAGCAAACCGCGGTTATATGGCTTACCGTTCATATCAATTGGTTTTTTAGTATTTGAACTTGTCGTCATCCAAAAAGCCTCCTGTCTAAAATTTATATTCATATTATTATGATGCAAATTGTAGTTAAAAGCATGGAATTTGCACTTGATTTAAAAAATAATTAACAAATGTATAATATTACACTTGTGTTTCTTATTACGCTTATATATAATAAACCTTGTGAGAAAGAAATGCAACCATTTTAGAAACATGTGAGTAAAAAATATGATTTTAAAAACAGGAGGTGAATTTCATGGATCGTCGGGTAGTTAGGACGGTTAATCGAATTAAAAAAAGCTTTATCGATTTACTTCAAGAAGAAGACTTTAGTAAAATCACGGTGAAGATGATTTGTGATGCGGCTGATATTGAACGGAAGACTTTTTATTTACATTTTAAAGATAAGTATGACTTGCTGGATAAAATTTTGGAAGATAAAATGGAACATTTCCGTGAACATGTGAATGCAATTCCAAATGTAGCACCAGCTGATTTTTATTATGAAGCATTGAATTTTTATGATCGAAACAAAGATATTTTTCATAAGGTATATAAAGGAAGAGGATCAGTTCCGATTCGTAAAAAAGTACAGCAGTATGTTTTGAAGCGGCTAGAGATGCGCTATGGTGAAAACCATAATCCGGCAGTGATGAACTTTGTATCGGCGGGGATTAGCGGAGTTTTTGAAGCTTACGTAACGGGAAAATTACATGAAGATAAACGTAAAATTGCAAACGATATTGCTAATTTAGTTGGACAAGCACGTGAGTATTTAGATAAAAATGAAAATTAAATTTTAATTTAAGCGAATTGTGAAATAGTGATTGTTACAATAATGAATTTGAAAATTTAACATAATTTGCGAAATAAATTTCCCCTGAAGGAACTAAGGAATGGTTAGTGGTTTCAGGGGTTTTTATTATACTTCGCAAAATATATTTCATGAAAATATGTCATAAAATAGCACGTTTATGGCATAAAAAAACATATGGGCAACAGATTTTTTAAGTGGTATAGTACATTTTGATATTATTACCAATAAAGGGAGAGTTATATTATGGGAAAAGACGTTAAGAAACGTTTCAAAATGTATAAATCAGGTAAAAATTGGGTAATTGCACCTATTTTATTTTTAGGTTTATCAGCTGGCGTGCAAAGTCATGTTGATCATGTGCACGCTGATACTGTTTCTTCAACCTCTAATACAGAAAAACAAGCAAGTACTCAAGCTAGTTCAATTCAACAATCACAAGTTGTATTGAAATCATCAACTGCAAGCAGTCAAGCTCAAACTGACTCAGCAAGTTCGGCAACTGTCTCATCAAAAGAAGATAATCAACCAAATATTGAAGCAGCACAATCATCACAAGTTGAAAGTTCTTCAACTAAAGTAAGTTCAAAAGCTTCGTCAAGTAAAGCAGATGCAGTTCAAGCAGATGCTCAAAAACAAACTGATGTAAAAGCTCAAGCTGCAAATCAAACTCAATCAGCAACTGTTCAAAATCAAACTAAGCAATCAAAGCAACAAGATCTTAAACAAGATGATCAGCAAAAAAATCCTATTGCTCAACAAACACAAACTAAAACTCCAATGTTAAGGTTGGCAGTTCAATCACAAAATAACAATAATCAACAACAAGATTATAATAAAGCTCCTGCGAATACTCATGATAATGGCTTAGTGAAGAAAATTAACCAAGAAGCTCAACGGAATGCTGCATCATTTAATAAGCAATTATCCAATGCGAAAGCTCGCAATGCGTATAATAAATTAAATGCAATGGGTAAGAGACTGGCTCAAGCCGCAAATTTAAACCTTTCAAACTTATCACAAACAGAAATTGACGCCTTGAATAAAGTTTATGTTGATGGTGAATCATATGATGGTCAGTTAACATATTCACAATTTGAACAATATGGTAAGACTTTGGTTTCAGAAGATAAGCAATTTGCAATTCCTAAGTTTGACAAAAGTAAAATTAAAAACTTTCCTGCAGCTACAACAAAGGATGCTGAATCAGGAAAAGTAGAAAACTTGGATATTTGGGATTCATGGCCAGTAGTACATGCTGATAACGGTGGAGTTTACAACTGGAATGGTTACGAACTCGCAATCGGAATGATGGGTGTTACAAATAACTGGAATGACGGCCACTTGTATTTATTGTATACAAAATATGGTGATACAAACTTTGATGATTGGAAATGTGCTGGCCCAATCTTTGGTTACAATGCAAGTTCACAACACCAACAATGGTCAGGTTCTGCAACAGTAAATCAAGATGGTTCAATCCAATTGTACTATACAGATGATGATTTAACTGATGGTAATAATCATCAAAGTTTAGCTTCAGCAACTGTTTATTTGAAGCAAAATAATGACGAAATCACAATCGATCATGTTGAAAATCAAAAAACATTATTCACAGGAGATGGCTACTACTATCAAAGCTATCAACAATGGAAAGATGCTAATGATAAGATGGATGACTTCTGTTTACGTGATCCGCACGTCTTTGATTTAGATGGTAAGCGTTATTTAGCCTTTGAAGCAGGAACAGGTACATACAATTACCAAAGTGAAGATCAAATTTATAATTTACGCAATTATGGCGGTGCAACAATTGCAGAGGATATTCAAGACTTATTCTCAATTGTAAATAATAAAGATATGACACACCGTGCTTCATTAGCTAACGGATGTATTGGTCTGATGGAACTTGGCGGAACTGAAAAGAATCCGACAGTCGCTGAGCTTTTTGCTCCATTAGTATCAACACCAATGGTTAGTGATGAAGTAGAACGTCCTGTAATCGTTAAGATTGATGATAAATATTATTTATTTACAGATACACGGTTAAATCGTGGTTCAAATGATCCATTAAATAATGAAGCCAATAAGAAGATTGGTGATAACGTTGGAATGATGGGCTTTGTATCTGATAGTTTGACTGGTGGATATAAACCATTGAATGGCTCGGGAGTTGTACTAACAGCTACTGTTCCAAATAATGATCGAACATCAACATATTCATGGTATGCAGTTCCAATGTTTAAGAATAATGGTGATACAGCAAATTATGTCTTAATTACAGCTTATATGTCAAACCGTGGCTGGGCTGCAGGAAATAACATGGATTCAACTTGGGCTCCAAGCTTTGTTGTTAAGATTAATCCAGATGGTACAACTGAGGTATTAGATAACTCAGTAACTCCGCAACAAGGTGTTTGGGTTGCTCCAACTGTAACAGATAAGAGTCATATGGCAATTCAAGCTCAAGAAAATCCAGATGCTGTTCAAGTTAAAGAACATGGTAAATGGTACTTAAGAAACCGCGGAAACAATCGTAATTTGACAGGCTTCCAATATATTAAAGATCAAAACAAAACAGTCTACTATGATCCTAAGACAGGTGCAATGGTTTATGGTCAACAAAAGATTAATGGTTACTGGTATTACTTTGATGATGTAACTGGTGCAATGAAGTTTGGCTATCAATGGATTGGTGGTAAACAACACAAGGAAGTTTACTACGACTTAGTAACTGGTGCGATGGTTTATGGTCAACAAAATATCAATGGTAAGTGGCAATACTTCGATCGCGTAACAGGTGCTCAAGTGAAGAACGGTTATGTTTGGATTGGTAATCAACATAAAGAAGTCTACTATGATAAGAATGGAAACATGGTTTATGGCCAACAAAAGATCAATGGCAAATGGCAATACTTTGATACTGTAACCGGTGCCCAAGCTAAAAACAAATATGTCTGGATTGCAAGTCAACATAAAGAAGTTTACTATGACAAGAATGGAAATATGGCCTATGGTCAGCAAAAAATCAATGGCAAATGGCAATACTTTGATACTGTAACTGGTGCTCAAGCTAAGGACATGTATGTCTGGATTGGTAATCAACATAAAGAAGTTTACTATGACGAGAACGGAAATATGGTTTATGGCCAACAAAAGATTCACGGCAAGTGGCAATATTTCGATACTGTAACCGGTGCTCAAGCTAAGAACAAGTACGTTTGGATTGCAGGCCAACATAAAGAAGTCTTCTATGACAAGAACGGAAATATGGTTTATGGTCAGCAAAAGATCAACGGTAAATGGCAATATTTTGATCGCGTAACCGGTGCTCAAGTGAAGAATGGTTATGTTTGGATTGCTGATCAACAAAAAGAAACTTACTATGATCGTCTAGGTAATATGGTTTATGGTCAACGGAAGATCAATGGTAAATGGCAATATTTTGACAAAGTAACCGGTGCCCAAGCTAAAAATAAATTTGTGAAGATTCCAAAACAACATAAGACAGTTTATTATGATGCAAACGGTAATATGTTATATGGAAGACACCAAATCGATGGCAAGTGGTACAACTTTGACAAAGTAACCGGTGCCGTTAAATAAGATTGCATAAAGAAACCCGCGAGTGATTCGCGGGTTTTTCTTATATTCAAAATTAGTCTTCAGCAATATGTTCTTTAACTTGTTTAAAAATATTAATAATGTGACGATCAGCTAATTCATAAATTACATTTTGACCTTCACGCTTGCCAATTACTAGATTAGTCTGACGCAAAATTTTTAATTGATGTGAAACAGCAGATTGTGAAATTCCAATTAATTCAGCGATTTCGTTTACAGATAATTTATCTTCAAATAATAAAAATAAAATCCGATAACGGGTTTGATCACCGAATGCCTTAAAAATTTGGACACTTTGTTCTGTTTCTTGAGGTGAAGGTAAGGTAAGATTATTATTTTTCTGCATCAATGTCGTCTACTTTCTAACTGAATTCGTGAATATTGTACGCCACCCATAATAATTTCGCAAATCAAAAATTGCTTGCATTTTGGTAACAGCTAAATTAAAATAATTGTAGATATATATGAATATATGTTCATATGTTTACATAATTAGACAGAGGAGGGATAAAAATGATTAATTCAAAATTAAATGCCAAGCAGCGCCGTGCTTTAATTCGAATTGTTGCGGGCATTCTTCTAGTGTTATGTGCGTCATTTTTAGTACCTGAATCAAATTTAAAAATTGCAATTTATTTAATTGCATACTTAATTGCCGGATATCCAATCTTGATTAAAGCTATTCGTCATTTATTTCACGGCAAATTATTTGATGAAAATTTTTTGATGACCGTGGCAACTGTCGGAGCAATCTTAATTCGGCAATTTCCTGAAGCAGTAATGGTGATTTTATTATATGAAATTGGTGAATTTTTCCAAGATAAAGCAATTGAATCTTCGCAAGCTTCGGTAACTGATTTGTTAGATAAACGACCATCAGAGACGTTGCGAATTCGTAATGGCCATGAAGAAAAAATCCTTTCAGAAAAAGTTAAAGTTGGGGATTTACTAGTTATTAAACCAGGCGATCAGGTCCCAGTTGACGGTCGAATTATTGATGGTGAGGCTGATGTTGATACTGCAGTCTTAACAGGAGAATCTGTTCCGCGTCATTTACAAATTAATGACCAACTATTAAGCGGGATGATTGTTCAAGACGGGGTTTTAAAAGTCAAGGTAACGCATGCTTATAACGATTCAACTGTAGCTAAAATTTTAGATTTAGTAGAAAATGCTGCTAATCGTAAAACTAAGACAGAAAATTTTATTACTAAATTTAGTCGAGTTTACACTCCAGTTGTTGTTTTCAGCGCACTGCTATTAGCAATTGTTCCACCGTTAATATTGCATACTGAATTTCGTCCTTGGATTTCACGGGCACTGATTTTCTTAGTAATTTCATGTCCATGTGCATTAGTAATTTCTGTTCCACTAAGTTACTTTAGTGGGATTGGAGCAGCTTCTAAAATCGGCGCTTTAATAAAGGGCAGCAACTATTTAGAAGCTCTAACCAAGGTAGACGGCGCAATCTTTGATAAAACAGGAACGTTGACTAAAGGAAAATTTACGGTGACCCAGGTACATGCCGTGACAGGATTTTCGGAAGAAA
>DXFP01000022.1 GCA_019114385.1 Candidatus Ligilactobacillus excrementigallinarum
AGCCTTAACGTCGATACGTGCCATTGTAGCAACTGCTTCTACAGGGTAGTCACCGTTTGCTGATTCACCTGAAAGCATTGTTGCGTCTGTACCATCAAATACAGCGTTAGCAACGTCTGATGCTTCAGCACGTGTAGGACGTGGGTTTTCTTCCATTGAGTCAAGCATTTGTGTAGCTGTGATAACTGGCTTACCAGCAGCGTTACACTTCTTAATTAATGATTTTTGTACCAAAGGAACATTTTCAGGTGGGATTTCAACACCCATGTCACCACGAGCAATCATCAAACCATCTGAAACTTTCAAGATTTCATCAAAGTTGTCGATACCTTCTTGTGATTCAATCTTAGGGAAGATTTGAACATGTTCTGCATGCTTTTCTTCAAGTAATTCACGAATATCTAAGATATCTTGTGGCTTACGTACGAATGATGCAGCAATAAAGTTGATACCTTGGTCTAAACCGAAACGAATATCGTCTGAATCTTTTTCAGTGATACCAGGTAAGTTGATTGAAACGCCAGGTGCGTTAACACCTTTACGTGAACCTAAGACACCTTCGTTTAATACTTTACATACTAATTCTTTGTTAGCATCGTCTTTTTCTTCGATTTGCATGTCAATTAAACCGTCATCGAATAATACGTGACCACCAACATGAACGTCATCAAAAAGACCTGGATATGTTACAGCAATCTTTTCTTTTGTACCTTCAAGTGAATCATCCATTGAGATACGTACTTCATCACCGATGTGGAATTGAATCTTACCGTCTTTTTGAACAGTTGTACGAATTTCAGCACCTTTTGTATCAAGCAAACGACCTACTTTTTTGCCTGTAACTTTTTCAGCTTCAGTAACTAAGTTCATACGGCCTTTGTGTTCTTCGTGGTCACCGTGTGAGAAGTTGAAACGGAATACGTTTGCGCCAGCTTCGATTAATTTTGTAATTGTATCTAAATCGTTACTTGCTGGTCCAAGTGTACTTACGATCTTAGTTTTTTTCATAAGTTAAACTCTCCTTCAAATTAAAATCTTAAACGATCATTTAAATCAAGCAATGAGACATCTGTCTTATGCTTGTGGTTTTCTAATGTGTCAATGATATCTGTAGCAACTAACTTGTTGTCGTGGATACCAATGGCCAAACCGCCTTTACCTTCAAGTAATAAACGAACGGCATAGTCACCTAAACGACTTGCCAATACACGATCTTTAGCAGTTGGTGTACCACCACGTTGGATATGAGCCAATGTGACAGCACGACTATCAAAGTCACCGTATTGGTCTAATTTTTCTTTAAAGTCAGCAGCTGACATTACACCTTCTGCAACAACAATTAAAGCGTGATCTTTTCCGTTTTCACGGTTTTCTTTGATCTTATTAGCAATTGCTTCAATGTCATAATCGCGTTCTGGAATTACGATTGCATCTGCACCAGCAGCAATTCCAGCCCATAATGCGATATCGCCTGCTCCACGACCCATAACTTCAACAACAAATGTCCGTTGATGTGAAGTTGCAGTGTCGTTAATCCGATCAAGGGCTTCGGTTGCAACATTTACTGCTGTATCGAAACCGATTGTAAAGTCTGTTCCGGGGATGTCGTTATCGATTGTTCCTGGAACGCCGATAGAATTAAAGCCGTGCTTTGTAAGCTTCAATGCACCGTGATATGAGCCATCGCCGCCGATAACTACTAAAGCATCAATCCCGAATTTCTTAAGTTGTTCGATTCCCTTTAATTGGACTTCTTCTTGTGCAAATTCTGGGAAACGAGCTGAGTAAAGAATTGTACCGCCACGGTCGATGATACCGTCAAGTTCTTTTGAATCCATCTTAAAGATGTTGCCTTCAACTAAACCTTTAAAACCGTAGTTGATACCATATGCTTCGAGACCAGCACTCATTGCAGAACGAGCAATGGCACGAACAGCAGCGTTCATTCCTTGTGAATCGCCACCACTTGTAAGAATACCAATGCGTTTCACTTTTTTCACCTCAAGTAATAAATCTGTAAATTAAATAATACATTCTCCGCATTCTATGTTACCACACTTAATACAGTTTTAGAATGCTTAAACTATAATTATTTTAATTACCGCAAAACAACATTCGCTTCACCTAAGAATTTTTTCAATGCAGAGATGGTTTCTTCACGATTATCTAACCAGTAACGGGACGCCATTACAAACTTATGCTGCGACACAACTTCATAGATAATAACTGGTATTTTCCCACGATGCTGCTGCATAATTTGCAAAAGCTTTTTTTTATGTTGATCATCTAATTTTTCAATTTTTAAGTAATAACATTGATCATTTATTTTTTGCGCAAGCTGTAATCGGTTAGCAATTAAATTTAATTGATCATTGCGTTGCTCTACTTTTCCTTCAACTAGAATGACTTCACCCTCTTGCAATAGATTTCCATATTGCAAAAATTGCTTTGGAAAGACTGTCATTTCAATTTCACCCGATGTATCACTAGCGGTGACAAATGCCATCTGAGTTTGTTTCTTAGTCCGAATTACTTTTACTCGCTTTAAATATAATAAACTGCGTACATTTTGATTTATTCTAAATACACTTACCGGAGTGGTTTGATAAATTTCACTAATTTTTTGATATTGATCAACTGGATGAGCAGAAACATATGTCCCCAAATATTCCGCTTCTTTTTCCAAAAGTTCACTTTGAGAAAGTCCAGTTTGATTCTTAACTTTTTTCGGCATTAATTGCTTAAACAATTCAACGTTATTCCCACTTAATTCAATTGATTCTAAAATTCCTGGCATTTCATTCAGCATCTGATTTCGATTTTCATCAAATTCATCAAATGCTCCGGAATAAATCAATGCTTGTAAAACATCTTCGTTCAAAAAATGATCATCAATTCGCCGAATAAAATCAATTAATCCATGGAAGTAGCCATTTTCACGCCGTTCTTCAAGTACTGCATTTATTAAGTCGATACGTAATTTTCGGATACTGCGGAAGCCAAAATAAATTTCATGTTTCCGCAAGATGAAATAAATTTCACTGCGATTAATATCCGGCAAGTGTACTTTGACACCTCGATGACGCGCTTCCATCACATATTCGCGGGTTTTGGCTGCATTTCCAACCACAGAATTCAATACTGCGGCATAAAATGCAGCTGGAAAATGGCATTTAATATATGCCAATTGAAACGCCAATTTTGAATACGCAACTGAGTGTGATCGGTTAAAACCATAATTACCAAATCGTTCAATAAAGTCATATACCTGTAATGCATCCTGCTTAGCATATCCCTTACTTAACGCTCCCGAGATAAACTTATCTCGCATTTCATCAATTTTTTGCTGATTTTTCTTACTCATAGCCCGTCTTAGCAAATCAGCCTCGCCTAGACTAAAGCCGCCCATTGCGGAAGCCACCTGCATTACTTGTTCCTGATACACAATAATGCCATAGGTCCGTTGTAAAATTGACTTTAACTGCTCGTTTGGATAAGTAATCGGATATCGCCCATTTTTACGTGCAATAAATTCGTTAATGTTGTTAATTGGACCCGGCCGAAAAAGTGCATTTGTTGAAACAATATCTTCAAAATCTTGCGGCTTTAACTGACGTAACACATTTTGAATTCCTTCAGATTCAAATTGAAAAATTCCAGCAGTTTCGGCATGTTGAAAGAGTTTCAATGTATCTTCATCATCTAATGGAATTTGATGAAGGTCAAAATCTGCTTGATAGTCGCGTTTAATAAATTGGACAGCATTTTCCAAAATCGTTAAATTCCGTAACCCCAAAAAGTCAATTTTTAATAAGCCGACTTTTTCAACTTGTTTTTTATCAAATTGAGTTAGTAAAATACCTTCAGTTCCCATTTGCACCGGAACTAAATCACGTAAATCATGATCACTTAAAATCACTCCGGCAGCATGCGTACTATATTGTCGCGGCAGACCTTCCAGTGCCATTGCTGTTTTAAAAATCAACTTATTCCGTTGACTATCAGCAATCATATTTTTCAAGCCTTGTGAGGTTTTATATGCATCCCGTAACGTGACTTTTGTTCCTCGCGGCATTACCTTTGACCAGCTGGAAATCTCAAACTGATTTTGTCCCATTACCCGACTGACATCGCGAATTACTTGTCGAGCATTCAAATGAGCAAAAGTAATAATTTGAGCCATCTTAGTTGCTCCATAGCGTTGATGAACATAAGCAATAACTGCATCCCGACGCTGATCTGGAATATCCAAATCAATATCCGGCATCTGAGCACGTTCTTCGTTCAAAAAACGTTCAAATAACAAGTCATACTTAATTGGATCAACGTCAGTAATAAAAAGTGTATACGAAACCAATGAACCTGCAGCTGATCCCCGTCCAGGTCCAACTAAAATATCATGTTCATGTGAAAAATTAGTGACATCCCATACAATTAAAAAATAGTCATCAAAACCCATTCGATGAATTACATCTAATTCATGTTCAAGGCGAGCTTCATATTGCTTTTTGTCTGGATGATCCATTGCCTGCAACCTTTTTTCTAATCCAGTTTCACATAAATTCCGTAAATATTCTTGCGAACTAGTTCCAGCTGGAGTAGGAAAATGCGGCAATTGTGTCTTAGAGAAACTAAGCTGAAGGTCAATTTCACTTAAAAGATGTTCATTATTTTCAAATGCATCTTTTAATCCTGAATTTTCAAATTCAATTTGCGTATTTTCAGGAGAATTCAAAAATTCAGTTCCAGGTTGAATTGTCGTTAACTGTGCTGCATCCAATTTTGTATTATTGCCGATTGCATTCAACACCTGAACATTAAAACTTTCATCAGGATGTAAATATCTGACAGTTTGGGTTGCGATTAATGGAATATGACATTGATTTTCTAATTGGCGCAACTGATAAACCCCGTCATCATCCATTTCAGTTGACACCCCAAGATAACAATTTTCAGTACCAAACAATTGTTGAACTTCCGTAATCTTTTCAGCAGCATTTTTAAATGAACTTTGTTTTAATGCCGTAAGTGCTGCTGAAGCTGTCGGAATAATCACTGCTAAATCAGCTGTATATGGCTGCAATTCTGCTAATTCAACCGGAGCTGTTCCTGCTTCATAATCTGCTTTTGCCATTTTTAGCGATGAAATTTTCATCAAATTCTGATATCCAATTCGATTTTTGGAAATCAAAATTAATTCGTTTTGCGGTTCACGGCTGGCATTTAGTTGCAAAGTTAAGCCAATTATTGGTTGAATGTCGTTTTGCAAGCATGCTTGATAAAAATCAAGAACACCGTACATTACATTTTCATCCGTAAGTGCCAATGCTTGGTAGCCCAATTCTTTTCCGCGTTTAACATACTCATCGATCTTCAATGTGCTTTGTAATAAGCTGAAACTGCTGATTACATGTAATGGACTATACATTATGCTCCTCCTTTCATAAATTCTATTTATAATAATTATACCAAATCCCCAAAAATTCTTTTACAGATAAATTTGAAAAAAAACTTAAACTATACTAGACTACTACTTAAAGAGGTGTTTGCAATGGCAAAACAACTTACAATTCTCTTTTGGTGCTTAATTTATGGTGAAGTATTTGGATACATTATTTCAGCATTAAATGGTGCTGCATTTGACCCTGTAACGAGCGGTTTAATCCCAATGGTTATCGGTTGGGTAATGGTTAACATCGTTTCGTTATTCTTAAAAGCACCAAATACAAAAGAAGAAAAAAAATAAAGAGGAAAAAATCCTCTCTATCTAGAAAGACGGTGGTATTGTCCACGGTCTTTTTATTTTATTGCATATACCTAAACTATATCTGATTATTACTTAATAGTACCTGTTTTAGAATATTGGTAAGCAGTTTGGATTGTGCCGCTGCCCAACATATTATGAGACATCAACCAATCCATATTTTCATTAACATACTGATATGCTTGTTCTGGAGTATAACCAAAATACTTAATCAGTACACTAACCACCGTTTCATTCTTATTAGCTAATTCGTGTACATTATGACATCCATCAAATGTACCATTAGCTACATCAGCTCCTGTATGTCCATTTGCTTCTGAAACACTATTTGATCCTGTCGGTACTGCTGAACTAGTTATATTACTGGAACCTTCTTTACTTTCAGAATAAACTTCCTGTTCACTTTTTGTACTTCTATTAGATGACGAACTTCTCTTTGAACTACTAATAACCTTACTGCTCTCAACACTTAAATGTCCCTTTTCAATAGATGACAATCTTCCACTCAGATAACCTACAGTCCCAACTAATAGTAAGCCTGCGATTCCCAACAATATCCATAACCATTTTTTACTTTTGTTCTCTTTCACATTAACACTCCCTAGTAACTTAAAAAATACTCATGAGATTATATCATAAAAATAAAATTATAAACAAACGGTATTTTAACGAAAAGAATCGCTAAAATACCGTTTAATTTTATAATTTCAATTATTTTTCCTAACTTTATATTTATTCTTCCAAATCCTTATGTTCCGCCTTAAAAATCAAATGCTCATCTGCAGTCAAACCAATTGTAACCACATCTTGAGGCAAAACTTTACCCGCAATAATTTCTTTAGCAAGCGGTGTTTCAACATTTGACGTAATGTAACGTTGCAAGGGCCGTGCACCATATGCTGGATCATAGCCTTGCTTTGCAATAAATTCTTTCGCTTCAGGTGTAATTTGCAATTCAATTTCTTGCATGCTTAACCGTGCTGATAATTGACGGATAAATTTATCAACAATCTTCTCAATTGCATCCAATGTCAATGGTGAGAATGTAATAATATCATCAATTCGGTTCAGAAATTCAGGTTTGAAGTGCGTTTGAGCTAATTTCATTACCTTTTCCTTCGTTTCTGCTGAAATCTTACCATTATTTTCAACATTTTCCAATAAAATTTCAGAACCTAAATTTGATGTCATAATCAAAATAGTATTCTTAAAATCAACCGTTCGTCCTTGACTATCAGTTAAACGACCATCATCTAAGACTTGTAACAAAATATTAAAAACATCCGGATGAGCCTTTTCAATTTCATCAAAAAGCACAATCGTATATGGATTACGCCGAACTGCTTCAGTTAACTGGCCGCCTTCTTCATAACCCACATAACCAGGAGCTGCCCCTACTAACCGTGAAACAGATGCCTTTTCCATATATTCCGTCATATCGATTCGTACCATATGCTTTTCAGAATCAAATAAATTTTCTGCTAAAGCTTTTGCTAATTCAGTTTTACCAACTCCAGTGGGGCCTAAGAACATAAATGATCCTAAAGGCTTTGACGGATCTTGCAATCCAGCACGTGAACGTAAAACTGCGTCTGCAACAGCATCAACAGCTTCATCTTGTCCAATAACACGTTTGTGCAAACTGTCTGCTAAGTGTATTAATTTTTCGCGTTCACCTTGGACTAACTTCGCAACTGGAATTCCGGTTTGGCGACTAACCACTGCTGCAATTTCATTTTCAGTAACAGATTCTTCTACCATCCATTCATCTGGACGATCTGAATCTTCTAACTGTTTTAATTCTTTTTCTAATTGAGGAATGGTTGCGTGTTGTAATTTAGCTGCTTTTTCTAAGTCATATTCACTTTCAGCAGTTTCAAGTTCATGTTTGGCTTGATCTAATTCAGCCTTCTTATCACTGACTTGTTGAATATCAGCCTTCTCATTTTCCCACTTTAATTTTAACTGATTTACTTTTTCACGCGTATCTGCTAATTCCTGCTGCAACTCTTGTAATCTCTTTTGTGAAGCTGGATCAGTTTCTTTTTTCAAGGCTGCTTCTTCGACTTGTTGCCGCATTAATTGCCGATTTGCTTGATCTAACTCAGTCGGCATTGAATTCATCTCGACTTGAATTTCCGCACAAGCTTCATCTACCAAATCAATCGCCTTATCTGGTAAATACCGATCAGTAATGTATCGATTTGACAATGTGGCTGCTGCAACTAAGGCGTTGTCATGAATTCGAACACCATGGTGAATTTCATAACGTTCCTTTAATCCACGCAAAATTGAAATTGTATCTTCAACAGATGGTTCATGCACAATTACCCGTTGGAAGCGCCGTTCTAACGCTTTATCTTTTTCTACATATTCGCGATATTCATCGAGAGTAGTTGCACCAATCAAATGTAATTCTCCCCGTGCTAACATTGGCTTAAGCAAGTTGCCGGCATCCATACTGCCTTCTGTTTTACCAGCACCAACAATGTTATGAATTTCATCAATAAAAAGAATAATTCTGCCTTCACTTTTTTGGACTTCTTTTAAAACAGCCTTCAATCGTTCTTCAAATTCACCGCGATACTTAGCTCCAGCAATCAATGATCCCATGTCTAATGAAAAAATTGTCTTATCACGTAAATTTTCAGGAACATCTTTTTTAGCAATTCGTTGAGCTAATCCTTCGACAATTGCCGTCTTACCTACACCAGGTTCTCCAATTAACACTGGATTATTTTTACTTTTCCGTGATAAAATCCGAATAACATCGCGAATCTCATCGTCACGGCCAATAATTGGATCTTGCTTTCCACTAGTCGCTTCTTTTACTAAATCTACACCATACTTCTCAAGTGCCTTATATTGTGCTTCTTGATTTTTACTTGTCACGTGCTCGCCACCTCTAAGATCATCAACAATCGTTTGTAATTTTTGTTCCGTAATTCCCTGCTTTTCCAAGTATAACTTAAAAGGATTATATTGTAATTTCATTAATGCCAATACCAAAGTATCAACTGCAATAAAATCGTCTCCAAGTTGTTGACGTAGTTGCTCTGCTTGTTGGATAAGCTGAAACAGATTTTGACTCAAAGTTTGGCCATATTGAACGTTTCCTTCAACTTTGGAAATCCGGTCAATTTCATCATCCAATTCTTGATTAGCTTCATTTAAGTTCAATCCTGCTTTTTGATAAATTTGTTCTCCTAATTCACCAGGCTGAATTAAAAATTTAAATAAGTGCGGTACATCAATTTCTTGCTGATGCCGTGTAATTGCAATTTGCTGTGCTTCAGCAATTGCTTCCTGCACTGCTTGAGTGATTTGCTCATTATTCATATGAACGACCCCTTTCATTCGCTAGTTAAAGTAACTATTTATTTATATTGAAAATTAAACTTGCAATCTCCAGTGATCCTTTTTAAAATATTACTGAATTACAGTTAAAGGAGCACACTATGTTTTCATATATTGCATTAGCAGTTATTGTCTTTGGAGCTGCGTTGGTTCAAAGTACCAGTGGATTCGGCTTTGGAATCGTCTTTATGGCGATTATGCCATTAATTTTACCGTATAAGGAATGCAATGTGTTAACTTTAACAACCGTCTTAGTATTGCAAGTGTATACCTTAATCAAATTTAGAAAACACATTAACTTCAAGTTAGTGCTTATTCCAGCGATTGCTGCCTTAATTTTCGGCAGTCTCGGTGTACATTTAATGATTAGCATTAATGCACGGATGATGAACTTCATTTTAGGCGGATTTCTCTGGATTTTGGCATTTTATTTAATTGTTCTTGCCAAACGAATTCACCTAAAGCAAAGTCCAGTTACTGGTTTCTTTGCTGGATCATTCGGTGGTTTCATGGATGGTATGTTTGCTATTGGTGGTCCGCCTATGGTTGCCTACTTCGATTCGGTAATTAATGATCCGCTTGAATATCAAGCAACATTGCAAACCTACTTTATGATCACCACTGTAAATGTATTAATTAACAATATTTTATGCGGGAATTTCACCAGTCAATATGCATTTCCACTTTGTATTTCAATTGTCAGTTGTCTTGCTGGAACTACATTAGGGATGCATTTTACTGAAAAAATTTCAATGCAGTTAGTGCGTAAATTAGCATACACTGTGATGATTGTAGCTGGTGCTTATCATATCTTCAAAGGCATAATTGGTTAGACAAAAAGGTTGAGACGTAAGTCCAGCCTTTTCTTTTTTTGATAAACAAAGAGACTGTGACAATTATGTCCAGCCTCCACTATTAATTTAGAATTTTTCCTTTAATTTATCAAAAAAGCCTTCACTGACTTTTTCGTTTGAAGCTTCTGCAAACATCTTCAATGCTTCTTTTTGCTTCTTATTCAACTTCTTTGGAGTTTGAATATGCACTGTGACTTTTTCATCACCGTTACCTGAACCACGAAGTTTAGGTGCACCTTTACCCTTTAAGCGGAATGTTGTTCCTGTTTGTGTTCCAGCTGGAATGTTTAATTTTACATCGCCATAAACAGTTTTAACTGGAATTTCGGCACCTAAAGTAGCTTGCACAAAGCTAATTGGCTGATCCAAGTAAATTTCTGAACCATCCCGTTTGAATGTTTTGCTTGGAGCAACATCGAAAATAATAAATAAATCACCATAAGGACCGCCATTGTACCCAGCTTCACCTTGACCTTGCAGACGCATTTGATTACCGTCTTCAACGCCGGCAGGAACAGTAACTTCAACCGCATGTTTTTCACTAATTCGGCCAGTGCCATGACATGTTGGACACTTTTCTTTAATTTCTTTACCTGTTCCGTGGCATACATCACATTCTTGTTGAGTCATCATCCGACCGAGTGGTGTTTGTCGTTCAACTTGGATAAATCCACGACCATTACACTTTGAACATGTAACTGGTGATGTGCCTGGTTTCGCACCTGTTCCATGACATGCTTTACATGTTGCTTCACGTGTATATTCAATTTCTGTCTTTTTACCAAAGATTGCTTCTTCAAATGTTAAATGCATTTCATATTGCAAATCACGTCCTTGACGCGGTGCATTTTGTGAACGACTTTGACCGCCGCCACCAAAGAATGATCCAAAAATATCTTCAAAGCCTGAACCGCCAAAACCGTTAAATCCGCCAAAATCGCCATAACCATTTCCGGCACCGCCAAAACCTTGTTGTCCAGTTGAGCCAAATTGATCATATTGAGCCTTTTTTTGCGGATCACTTAAGATTTCATAAGCTTCATTAACTTCTTTGAATTTTTTTTCAGCACCTGGTTCATGGTTTAAATCAGGATGATATTTTTTAGAAAGTTTCCGATATGCTTTTTTTATTTCATCATCAGAAGCATCTTTGCTGACACCTAATACGTCATAGGGATTCATTTGTTCAGCCATAACTTTCCTCCAATTTTCATAATATCTTGTTTAAGATTACCATTATTTAAAATAAAAAGTCAAAGACCACAAGAATCGGACTTTGACTTTCTATTCATTAATAATGATTAGTCTTTGTCATCTGGGTCTACTTCTTTGAAGTCCCCATCAACTGTGTTGTCATCATTATCGTTGTTTGTATTATTTGATGCATCTTGTGCGTTTGCATCGGCACCACCTTGTGCTTGTTGAGCTTGTTGATATAACTTAACTGACATATCTTGGATAAGTTTTGTTAAATCATCTTTCTTAGCCTTCATGTCGTCAATGTTATTAGCTTCTTGAGCCTTCTTCAATGCATCACGTGCATCTTCAATCTTCTTAACTTCATCTTCGCCAACTTTACCCTTAATTTCTTCAAGAGTCTTGTCAGTTTGGAATAATAATTGATCAACTTCGTTCTTCAAGTCTACTTCTTCTTTACGTTTCTTATCAGCAGCTTCGTTTTCCTTAGCTTCCTTTACCATACGATCAATTTCTTCATCTGATAAACCTGAAGAACTCTTAATAGTAATCTTTTGTTCCTTGTTTGTACCTAAATCTTTTGCAGATACATTTACAATACCGTTCTTATCAATATCGAATTTAACTTCGATTTGAGGAACACCACGAGGAGCTGCAGGAATGTCTGTTAATTGGAAACGACCTAATGTCTTGTTGTCAGCAGCCATTGGACGTTCACCTTGCAATACGTGGATATCAACGGCAGGTTGATTATCTGCTGCAGTTGAGAATACTTGTGATTTTGATGTTGGAATTGTTGTATTCCGGTCAATTAACTTAGTAAATACTCCACCCATTGTTTCGATACCAAGTGATAATGGCGTAACATCAAGTAAAACAACATCCTTAACATCACCAGTAATAACTCCACCTTGGATAGCAGCACCTAAAGCAACAGCTTCATCAGGGTTAACCGATTCGTTTGGTGTGTGACCTGTTTCATTCTTAACAAGTTCCTTAACTGCAGGAATTCGTGTTGAACCACCAACTAAGATAACTTCATCAATATCTGAGTTAGATAAACCAGCATCTTTCAAAGCATTTTGAACAGGAATCCGTGTCTTTTCAACTAAGTCATGTGTTAATTCATTAAACTTAGCGCGTGTTAATGTTGTTTCCAAGTGTAATGGGCCACTTTCACCTGCTGCAATAAATGGTAATGAAATTTGTGCAGATGTAACACCTGATAAGTCTTTCTTAGCCTTTTCAGCAGCATCTTTCAAACGTTGCATAGCCATCTTATCTTGTGAAAGATCAATTCCGTTATCTTTCTTGAAGTTTTCAATCAACCAATCCATGATAGCTTTATCAAAGTCATCCCCACCTAAGTGAGTATCACCATTTGTTGAAAGTACTTGGAAGACACCATCGCCTAATTCAAGGATAGAAACATCAAATGTACCACCACCAAGATCGTATACCAAAATCTTTTCATCCTTGTCTGTCTTATCCAAACCATATGCTAAAGCAGCAGCTGTAGGTTCGTTGACAATCCGTTCTACTTTCAAGCCAGCAATCTTACCAGCATCCTTTGTAGCTTGACGTTGAGCATCGTTAAAGTATGCAGGAACAGTAATAACTGCCTGAGTAACTTTTTCACCTAAGTATGATTCTGCATAATCCTTAATGTATTGAAGAATCATTGCTGAAATTTCTTGTGGTGTATATTCCTTACCATCAACAGTTACTTTATAACCTTCTTCACCCATGTGACGCTTAATTGATGAAATTGTGTTAGGATTTGTAATTGCTTGACGCTTAGCGACTTCACCAACTTGAGTTTCACCATCTTTAAATGATACAACTGAAGGAGTTGTCCGGTTACCTTCAGGATTTGTAATGATTTTTGCTTCTTTACCTTCTAGAACAGCAACAGCTGAGTTTGTTGTTCCTAAGTCAATACCAATAATCTTTGACATACAAATTTACCTCTTTCTTAGTTATTGTGCAACAACGACCATTGCTGGACGCAACACGCGATCTTTTAACATATAGCCGTCTTGATAAACTTCAACCACTGTATCAGCTTCTTGACCATCTTCAGTTGGAACAGTCTTTACAGCTTGATGTTTAGTTGGATCGAATTTCTTTCCAATTGCTTCAATCTTTGTAATTTCATTATCTGTTAAAGCTTTTTCCATGTCTTTAGCAACCATTTCAATTCCATGCTTTAGTTGATTTGAAGCATCATCTTCAACTTCAGCTTGTAAAGCACGGTTTAAATTATCCATTACAGGTAAAATTTCTGTTGCTAATTTCTGTCCTTCATATTTAAGGAGTTGTGCTTGTTCGTTTTTGAAACGTTTTGTCATATTTTGCATTTCTGCTTCTGCACGTAAGTACTTATCTTCCATTTCATCGTACTTTTGTTGCAAATCTGCCAATTGTTTTTCCAATTCAGCAGTTTCATTTTTCTCTGACTTAGCGTTCAAATCTGCTTGAGCTTTCTTAGATGAATGTTTACGTTCCTTTTCATCTACATTCAAGTCTTCAGCAGCTTTTGGATTTGGATGCTTTACTTCATCAGCCACATCAACACCCCTTTTCCTATTCATTGAAATTTTGATAATAATTAATTAGCCTTCTCGACAATTCATCACGGAAAGTATCCATCATTCCAATCATCTTAGAATATGGCATATTCGTTGGCCCGAGAATTGCAATTAAGCCATGTCCATGATTTCCATCATCATAAGTTGCAGAAACTAAACTATAGTCCAATGAATCATCTTCATCATTATCATTAATTGTGACTTCCACATCACTGCCGGTACGTTCAATTAATTTACTTAAATCAACTGAACAATCAAACAATGAATACAATGATTTAACTTGCTCTAAGTTGTCATCATTTGCAAAATCAAGTAAATTACTCTTCCCGCTTACATAAACATGTTCGCGTAATGCTTGATCTAAGATTTGGCTAAATGTCTTAATTAATCCATCTGATTGTTGAACATAATTCGTAATCTTAGGCAAAATTTCAATCAACTTATCGTTAACTTCATTTAGTGGTAAACCAACAATTTCATCATTGATAATTCGAATGACTGCTTCTAATTCATCACCATGAATCCCATCTGGAATTGTAAAGGTTTGATTTTGAACTGAACCATCATTTGTTACCAATACTCCAACTACTTGATGATTATGCAGTGGAATTAACCGAAATCCCTCGATACGCACATCACGAGATTCTGGTTTTAATGAGAACGCAACATAATTCGTCATTTGTGATAATAATCTTGCAGATAAAGCTACGATATCATCTACTTTTGAAAATTCGTTATTAAATGATTTTCGGATATTGTTAATTACATTTTCATCAACTTTATCTGGCTTCAATAAATTATCAACATAATAACGATATCCACGTAATGACGGAATTCTTCCGGAACTGGAATGTTGCTTCATTAAGTATCCTTGACGCTCCAAAACTGCCATTTCATTTCGAATAGTTGCTGAACTTACATGGATTGGCAATTGTTCTTGCAACTTTTTAGAGCCAATCGGTTGCCCGATATCTGTATAATTCCGAATTATTGCTTTCAGAATTGACAGTTGTCTATCTGTTAACATTTACAATCACCTCTTTAGCACTTAACATCCTCAAGTGCTAATTCAATTATATATTACATAATATTTAGCACTACGTCAAGGGGTTTACCCACTTTTTTAGCAGAATAATGTTTAGAGTGCTAATTTTTATTTTTCTTTAAGAAATACTGCTTGGTTACTATTTTATCCTGCTTCAACTGATCAATGAGTTGTTCCGCAGAATTAAATTTAATTGATGGACGCAAAAATTTGTCCCACTCAACTTTAACTTCTTTACCGTAAATCATTTGATTAAAATCGAATAAGTTAATCTCAACTGTCAATGGATTATTTCCGAAAGTTTCATTATGACTAACGGATGCCATTCCTTGGTACCAGTGTTGATCAACTTGCACCTTTACAGCATAAACTCCAATTCCTGGAAGTTGCTGTTGTTTTTCTGGTTGAATATTAAGTGTGGGGAAACCTAATGTTCTTCCTCGTGCTTTTCCATGCACAACTTTTCCATAAAATGCAAATGGATATCCTAAGCGTTGGTTAACTTGCTTAATTTCCCCTTTATTCAGCAATTGTTTAATTTGAGTCGTTCCAATTTTTTGATTTTGCATCACTTGTTTTGAAACTTTGACAACTTCAAATCTTCTTTTAGCAAAATTGGGTAAAGTATCCATATTGGCAATCTCTTTTTTGCCAAAAGTATAATCGAAACCCGCAACGACAACTTTCGCATGCAAGCCTACCATAAATTTATCAACAAAACTTTGCGGGCTTTGCATTGCTAAGTTACGATCAAATTTTGCAACATATGCAATATCAACTGCCAAATCTGCAAATTTTTCCAATCGTTGATGTAAAGTAGTTACATATGAAATCTTTTCTGGATCGATTTTTTGAAAATAAATCTTCGGGTACCGATCAAACGTCATTACCGCAAGTTTTAAATGCTTTTGAACAGCAATTTGCTTGGCTTTTTTTATCACTGCTTGGTGGCCTTGATGTACTCCATCAAAAAATCCCAACGCCAAAACAACATCTTCTTGAGGCAACACTCGTTGATTTAAGGGTTCTGCAATTTCAATAACTTTCAAAACCAACGGCCTCCTTTAAGTTAAATCAATCATTGTTTCTGGTTGATAAACATCTTTTTGAGAATTATATTTATATACCGCGCGAGTTTTTTCTTGGTAATTTAAGACAATTTCTGTCGCGTTACTCTTTAAATATTCAGTCTTTAAAAAGCCGCCATTTTTCACAATTTTCCATTGGTAATTAGTAAGTTCAACTTGCGGTAATTTTCGTAAAGCATAACCCACTTTAAATAATGCTTGTTCCAATGTTCCTTGATTTTTCATTTCTTGCAATTCACTCAACTTAATCGCTTGATCAAGTTTAAAGCCGCCACTTTCTAGTCTTGTCAAATCAGACATTACTGCAGGAATACCCAATTTTTTACCTAAATCTACGGCAAGTGTTCTTACATAAGTTCCTTTAGAACACTCAACTTCAAAATCAATTTTTTGCACTCCTAATTCTGCATCAAAAACACTAGGACCAATCATCTTAAAAGAACGAATTTGGACATGCCGTTGAGGACGTTCAACTGTTTCGCCAGCTCGAGCATATTCATAAAGTCGCTTTCCATTAACTTTAACTGCCGAATACATTGGCGGAATTTGCGTGATTTCACCTGTCATCGTATCCATAGTTTGTTGAATTTGGATATCTGGAAAGGCCTCAATTAATTTTTTCTCTTCGATTTTCTCACCATCAAGATCTTCCGTTGTCGTTGCAAAGCCCAAAGTAACTTGTCCCCGATATTTTTTGCCAGATTCCATTAAATAATTAACAACTTTTGTTGCTTTTCCAATACAAATTGGCAATACACCATCAACATTTGGATCTAATGTTCCACTATGACCTACTTTACGTGTTTTAAAAATTCCACGGCATTTAATAACTGCATCATTGCTCGTCATTCCGCGTTCTTTAAATAAAGGTAAAATACCATCCATAATCTTCACTTCCTTAATTTAACCTTTAATTCATATAAAAAAAGAGAAGGTCTAACAAAGTTGCACCTTCCCTTTTAATTTAATTAAAATTGATCTTTTTGATGAAGTTGATTTAACAATTCATCAATATGATCTCCATAACGAACTGATTCATCTTGTTCAAATTTAATTTCAGGTGTAACGTAAATGCTTAAACGATGACCTAATTCACGTCGAATTAAGCCAGTTGCCTTATCGAGTCCACGTTGTGTCTTTTCGGCATCCGAAGCTAAATCTGACAAAATACTATAATAGATTGTTGCATGTTGTAAATCACCCGTAACATCTACTCCTGTAATTGTTACACCTTGTACCCGAGGATCACGTACTCGTTTTTGCAAGATATCATTTACCTCGCGTTGAATTTCTTGAGACAATCTGCCAATTCGAACTTGTTGTGCCATTTTAAGCCTCCTTACTATTCAACTGGAACTTCTTCCATTACGAATGCTTCTAACTGATCTCCAACCTTAATATCGTTATATTTTTCAATCATTAATCCGCATTCGTAGCCTGCCTTAACTTCCTTTACATCATCTTTGAAACGTTTCAAACTTGCAAGCTTTCCTTCATAGATAACAACTCCGTTACGGATAACACGTACACCGCTATCACGCCGAATATATCCATCAATTACGTATGCACCGCCGATTGTACCTAACTTAGAAACTTTATATGTTTCACGAATTTCAACTTGACCTGTAACTTTTTCACGATATTCAGGTTCAAGCATCCCTTTCATCGCAGTTTCTACTTCGTCAATTGCCTTGTAAATAACATTATGCAAACGAATATCTACTCCATCTGCATCTGCTTGCTGCTTAGCTAATGGGGTTGGGCGGACATTAAATCCAATGATAATCGCATTTGAAGCTTCAGCTAATGTAATATCACTTTCATTAATTGCACCTACTGCTTGGTGAATGATATTGACACGTACGCCTTCAACGTCAATCTTTTGGAAACTTTGAGCTAATGCTTCTACAGAACCTTGAACATCAGCTTTGATAATCAAGTCAACTTCCTTCATTTCACCTTCCTTGATTGTATCAAACAAGTTATCCAATGTAACATGGGTTGTCTTATTCCGTTCTTTAATCAATGCTTGTTCTGCCCGCTTTTCACCAGCAGCACGAGCAGTCTTTTCATCATTAAAGGTTACAAAACGATCACCAGAATCTGGAACATCATTTAATCCAGTAATTTCAACAGGTGTACCTGGTTTTGCTTTATGAATTGAACGTCCACGATCATTTGTCATTGTCCGTACACGACCAAATGTATTACCAACAACAATTGGATCGCCAACATGCAATGTACCTTGTTGAACAAGCAATGAAGCAACTGAACCTTTGCCCTTATCTAATCGGGCTTCAATTACAGACCCTGCACCATGTTGTTTTGGATTAGCCTTTAATTCCATCATTTCAGCTTGTAACAAAATCATATCTAATAATTCATCAATATTCTTGCCAAACTTAGCTGAAATTTCAACAAAAATTGTGTCTCCACCCCAGTCTTCAGGAATTAAACCATATTCAGTCAATTGTTCCATTACATGATTTGGATTTGCACCTGGCTTATCAATCTTGTTAACAGCAACGATAATTGGTACACCCGCAGCTTGTGAGTGATGAATAGCTTCAATTGTTTGAGGCATTACTCCGTCATCAGCAGCAACTACTAAAACTGTAATATCAGTTATATCAGCACCCCGGGCACGCATATTTGTAAAGGCAGCGTGACCTGGAGTATCTAAGAATGTGATTGTTTTGCCATCATGTTTAATTTGATAAGCACCAATATGTTGTGTAATTCCACCTGCTTCACCTTCAGTAATATGTGAATGACGCAAGTGATCAAGTAATGTAGTTTTACCATGGTCAACGTGACCCATAATTGTAACTACTGGAGGTCGAGATTCAAGGTGTTTATGGTTCTTTTCTTCTTCTTCAAAGAATTTATCAATATCTGAAACATCAACTTCTACCTTTTCTTCAGCCTTAATACCGTAATCATCAGCCAAAATTTCAATAGTATCTTTATCTAATGACTGATTTTGGTTCACCATTACTCCCATCATAAAGAGTTTCTTAATGATTTCTGCTGGTTCACGGTGAATCTTTTTTGCAATATCGGCAACACTCATGCCCACTGTATAAACTAATGTTTCTGGCAATGGCTTATTCTTACGTTGAGAAACAGGGGCTTTCTTTTGAGCACGCCGATCTTGACGCCGTTCCTTCTTATTTTTCTTTTTGTTTTTCTTATTAAATTTCTTATTGTTTTTGAAATCGTTATTAAATCCGCCGTTATTCCGTTGTTTGTTCTTCTTATTAAATTTTTTGTTATTTGGATGATTATCGCCATTATTATTTGAATGACGATTTACTTCACTATTAACGTGTCCCTTTGGATTACGATTTTTATTTTGATGATTTACTGGTTTACGATCATTATGATTGTTTTTTACTTGATTTTCTTGCTTTTTAGCAACTGGCTTGTGACTTTTCTTTGAAGCCTTTACTTCATTTTTAGATTGTGTTTTTGCTCCAACTTTATTCAAATTATCTCTCACCGTTTTCTCTTCATTTTCATCAAGCATTGACATATGATTGCCAACTTTTATTCCGTTCTTTTTAGCAGCATCAATGACTTCTTTGCTGCTTACATTTAATTCGTGTGCGATTTGATAAATTCTTTTTTTACTCATATGCAAATCCCTCCATTTCGCGAATTATTTATCATTGTATTTTCAAAGCGAAATGGAAAAATTCACTAATTTGAAAATAACAATGATTTTAATCTCTTACCAAAACCAGAATCTGTAACTGCAATAATTGAGCGTGCTTGTCCGATTGCAACACTTAACTCAGCGCGCGTAAAATCTACCGATAATGGAGTATCATACGATCTACATTTATCTATAAATTTCTTTTGTGTAGCATTCCCGCTATCAGATGCAAGAAAAACTAACTGTGCTTGACGTTTTTGAATTTTTTTCAAAACTAAATTTTCGCCAGTCGTTGTTTTACGTGCTCGTTGAGCTAATCCAAGTAAGTTTAAAACTTTTTGTTTATTATGCATGGCCAAATAATTCAATCCGAGCAACTTGATGATCAACATATGCAATTAATTCATCATAGAAATCGTCCTTGATTTTAATTCCAAATGCCTTATCAAAAGTTTTTTCTTTCTTTGCCTTTTTAGCTATTTCAACATTTAATTGAATATATGCACCACGACCATTTTTCTTTCCGGTTGGATCAATCGAAACTTCATTCTCTTTATTTTTAACAACACGAACAAGTTGCTTTTTAGGAACCATTTCGCCAGTTACAATATCTTTTCTCATTGGAACCTTGCGTTGTACCATGACTCTACCTCTTATTCTTCTGTGCTTTCGTCAATTTGTTCTTGAGTTTCTTCGACTTGTGCTTGTTCAACTTGATTTTCAATTTCAGCTGCTTGAACTTCATCTTCAGCATCAGCATCTGATTGAGATTTAATATCAATCTTGTAACCAGTTAACCGTGCTGCTAAACGTACATTTTGTCCTCGCTTACCAATTGCTAATGATAATTGATTATCTGGAACAACTACTGTACAATTATGATCATTTTCTTCATCAAAACGAACTTCAAGCACTTCAGCTGGATTCAAAGCATTTGCGATGAATTTAGCTGGATCTTCATCCCATTGAACGATGTCCATGTTTTCGCCCTTTAATTCGTTAACAATATGTTGTACCCGTTCACCGCGAGGACCAACACATGTTCCCACTGGGTCAATATTATCAATTGTTGCACGCACAGCAACCTTTGCCCGATCACCGGCTTCACGTGCAATTGATACAATTTCAACTTCACCGTTGTAGATTTCAGGAACTTCTTGTTCAAACAAACGTCTTAATAAGTCTGGATGTGAACGACTTACATAAACTTGTGGTCCTTTTGAGCCGTTTTCAACTTTATAAATGTAAACCTTAATCTTATCATGTGATTTGTATTCTTCACCTTCGATTTGATCTTTACGTGAAAGTACGGCCTCAACTTTACCTAAGTTTACATAAATATAACGATTATCGCGACGTTCAACTTCACCTGTTACGATTTCATTTTCATATTTAATGTATTCATTATAGATTACATTATGTTCTTCTTCACGAACACGTTGCATAATTACTTGTTTAGCAGTTTGTGCTGCAATTCGTCCAAAGTCCTTAGGAGTAACTTCAAATCGAATTTGATCCCCAATTTCATAGGCTTTATTTAATTGCAATGCATCATCTAAACTAACTTCAAGCCGTGAATCAAAAACTTCATTTACAACGTCTTTAACTGCATAAACATGGATATCGCCTTTTTTATCATCAAATTCAACTTCTACATTTTGGGCTTGTCCATAGTTACGCTTATACGCTGAAACCAAAGCGTTTTCTAAGGCTTCAATCACAATTTCACGCTTAACGCCTTTTTCTTTTTCTAATACATCTAAGGCAGTTAATAATTCCTTACTCATTAGATAAATCTCCTTAATAATCTTGTCATTATTTAAAACTTAATTGCTAAACGAGCTTTTGCAATTTTATTACGAGGAATCGTAATAGATTTGGTCCGTGTTTTATCTTGATATTCTAAAGTTAATTCTTCTTTAGATAAATCCGTCATTGTTCCTTCATATACTTTACTACCTTCAAGTGGTTGATATAAAGAAACATGGATATATTTACCAAGTGCACGTTCATAGTCTTTTTCTTTTTTTAATGGACGTTCTGCACCAGGTGAAGAAACTTCCAAGTAATATGCTTGTGGAATCGGATCAGGATCACAATTATCAAGTTTTTCACTTAATTGATCACTGACTAATGCACATTCATCAATTGTAATTCCTTCTGGTTTATCGATGAAAACACGTAAATACCAACTCTTTCCTTCTTTAACAAATTCAACATCTACCAGTTCAAAATGATAGTTGTCTAAAATTGGAGTAACTAATTCTGTTACTGTTTCTACTACACTGCTCACGCAATATCCTCCTCGTTTTGTTGAATAACTCTTACCATTAAAAAGAGTGAGCATTGCTGCTCACTCTACCGAGTTATTAAAATACACTTTTATTATAGCAAGTGCTAACTTATTTTTCAAGTTTTTGCTTATGTTTTCGTTTTGAAATCAAAATTAATCCATTAAAAATAATTGCTGCAATTAATGAAATAATCCATGCTAATCTCGCCAGAGATGTATAGCCATAAGAAATTTCAAAAGTGTTTGTTCCCTTAACCAAGTTGACATACGTTGCACCGTCTGCAGAAGCCTGAGCAGGAATTTCAACGCCATTTTGAATAACCTTCTCACCTGGATAATGATAAACAGGAAGAAAAGCAGTCGTTTCATTGGGTGAATGGTATGTATATGTCACTTTATTCGCTGTTACCTTAGCTTTCAATTTATGCCATGCAGCATTTGCACAAATCATTTGATTATTAATTACATCAACATCAAGGTTAGTATCTTTTGGCGCATAATCATCTCGACCATTGAATAACGCATTTTTGGAAATTGCCTTAGTGTAAAAACTACTACTGTTACCAATATTTAATCCATTAATATTGCCAATGCTATCCAAAGTTGCAAAATGACCAACAACAACTGCACTAATCACTAGCAAAGCTACTTTTAATCCATCTTTATGTGATTTTTTTTGATAGCTGACAATTACTTGACTAAAAGCTATTGATAATAGTAATGTTGCTAAACCAATAAATCGCCATGGGAATTGAATAATTGCAAAAATCTTTTGAAATGGTTCCCATGGGAAAAGTTGCGTTGACATAATAACAAAAAGCAAACCTACAATTAATGAGTCTTTAAAAAATCCTTTAATGTCTTTCCATTTTATAATTAAAATCACAATAATAATTAAAAATACAAAACTCAAAGTATCTGTTCCATCAACAGTATTACTAATTGATTTCAGCAAAAAATCATCTGGCTTACTTGCTGCTTGAAATAAATTATATGCTCCCGGTTTGTTTAAATCCACACTTAATAAAATTTGTAACATCGGAACAAAGAAACCTAATCCTAGAACAATCGTTGTTAGAGTTGCCTTAACTAGCGCAACAATCTTTTGCTTAGTCAACTTTTTATGAATCAAACTTGTAATAAAAAATATTCCAACTGCTGTCGCTGCCATCACAACCGAAATTACATGAGAGTACACTAATAATGTCATTCCAATGGTTAATGTTACCCATTGAGGTTGTTCTTGATAAAAGATTCGATATATTCCTAATACAACAATCGGTAAAAAGGTAATGCCAACTACCTCTCCAAGAGCCATTCGAAAGTATATGTCACTTGTTCGACACATTGTAAATGTATATAACGTTGCAGTAACGATTGCTGAAACAGTTGATTGCTTCATCTTTTTTACACACCAATATGTCAATTCAAGTGTAACAAAAGTCATTATTAATAAATAAATATAATAGGATAATACTACATCATGAGTTAATTTTATAAATAAAAATATTGGATAGACCATAGGCCAAGGATACACCAAATTTACAATAATACCAGTATGATTAAAATAGTTGAAATCAACTGGAGATGTCCAAATATTTTGCAGACTCATTATCCGTGAAAAATGAAATTGTCCATCAAACTCTGCCTTAATTATTGCCTGCCCTTTGTCATTCACAAAAATAAATAAGTAACAAAAGCTAAGCAAAATAAATAGTAAGATACGCATAACTCGCGGATTAAACTTATGATTAATCTTTTCAATATTTTGCAATAAACTCACTCCTTTATATAAAAAGTCACTCTCCATTATATTAGATATTAATCCTGATTACTAGAGAACGTAAAATATTTTGTTTAATTTTGAATAATTCAATTGAAAAAGAGAAAATCTTTCTAGTATGATTGCAGTGAACAAAACTTAACCAACAAAGGCTTCCCTGTGTGAATATTTTATCAAAGATGTTAAAAATGCATTATTAAATAATGATGTTTCATTAAAAAAATCATTCTAATCTCATTATTGCGTGATTTTATGTATACTAAAATAGAGGTTGTGGCATAAGTCCAACCTCTATTTCTATATCCGCATAATCGGGTTCCAAAACAAACAGGCATGTCTGTAAATTCAAAAATCTTCGAATCAATCCTACGTAATTCGTTCGTTTTTTCCTTACAACATGCCTGTTTTTAATGCTTCTTATTTTCGATAATTTTAATAGTTAAAGATTTACGTATCTATTTTTTAAACATTCAAGCACTTTGTCCAATTTTTTTAAACTTTTATTTGACAGAAAAAATAAATTTGCGGATACCAGCATACCATTTTCGCTTGTCATTCCTGATTTTTCATGCGGTTTATTTGTGTTCACATAAACTAATCTGAACATTCCAAGTTTATTTACCCTAATATCTGAAATTTCTCCAAAATTAATATCAGTCGTCCTTTTCCGGAATAGAACTGGATTTTTAATAGTTATCTTTTCTTTATCAAAATCTACTTGGAATATTGAGCCAGCGAATATAAGCCAAATGCAAATCCCAAGCATTGCAATCAATCCAATTGAAATCCCGATTATCATGAACCAAATAAGCATATCTAGTTCACTATCAGAAATTGAGAGTAAATAATAACAGAACAAATCTGCTCCAAATGTAAGACCTAATAATATCATCCATTTGACGAACGATTGATGAGCTTTATATTTATTTTCCATTTAAAATCCCCCTAGATTTTTATGCATCTTTGTAATTATAACAATCATTAAAATATTCATCAATATAATTTCATAAAACGCATTTGTAAATTAATAAATTTCATCATATAAGATAAAATCTGGATTTTCAATAAAAAAATAGCCCATAACATTCATGTTGCACTCTATCTTAATCTTAGAACATATCATCAAATAGACTCAATTGGTTTTCATCAGGCAGATCATCAAGAATATGATTTTGATCCATAAATTCAATAATTGATTGTGATACTTTTCCACGTTTTGATAAATCTTCTTTTGATAAAAATGGTTTTTCTTCACGTGCAGCAATAATTTGCTTAGCAACATTTAATCCTAAACCTGGAATAGCAGAAAATGGAGCTAATAATGTCTTTCCATCATCCATGATTAACCAATCAGATGCATCCGACTTATTCAAATCAACCATCTGGAACTTGAAACCACGTTCAAGCATTTCATTCGCAATTTCTAAAACTGTCAACAAGTTCTTTTCCTTAGTTGAAGCTTCCATGCCCTTATCATTGATTTCTTTCATTGATGCTTTGACCGATTCCTTACCATGCGCCATCGCAACTAAATCAAAATCATCAGCCCGAACCGAGAAATAAGCTGCATAGTAAATGATTGGGAAGTATACCTTAAAGTATGCAATCCGTAATGCCATTAAAACATAGGCCGCAGCGTGGGCTTTCGGGAACATATACTTAATCTTCAAACATGAACCAATATACCAATCAGGTACATCTGCTTCACGCATTTCTTTTTGCCAATCATCTGGAATTCCCCGGCCTTTACGCACATGTTCCATGATTTGAAATGATGTTTCAGAGTCTACTCCAAAGTGAATCAAATCCATCATAATATCGTCACGACATCCAATGATTTCACTCATCTTAGCAGTCCCATTTTCAATCAATTCTTCAGCATTACCTAACCAGACATCTGTTCCATGTGACAAACCAGAAATCTTTAGTAGTTCGGCAAACGTTGAAGGATGAGTTTTTTCAAGCATTCCACGAACAAAGCGTGTCCCGAATTCAGGAATTCCTAATGTACCTGTTTTTGACTGAATTTGTTCAGGTGTTACTCCTAAAATATCTGTACCTGAAAATAATGACATTACTCCTGGATCATCAGTTGGAATCGACTTAGGTTCAATTCCAGATAAATCTTGAAGCATCCGGATCATTGTCGGATCATCATGTCCAAGAATATCCAGTTTCAAAATATTATCGTGGATTGAGTGGAAATCAAAGTGCGTTGTCCGCCATGGAGCACTCAAATCATCTGCAGGATACTGAATTGGAGAGAAGTCATAAATTTCCATATCATCAGGAACAACCAGAATACCAGCTGGGTGTTGGCCAGTAGTTCTCTTTACTCCCGTTGCTCCTTTAGCTAGCCGATCTACTTCAGCACCGCGTAAAGTCTGTTCCGTATCTCTTTCGTATGCCTTTACGTATCCATATGCTGTTTTATCGGCAACCGTACCAATTGTTCCTGCCCGAAAAACATTATTTTCACCAAACAATACTTTAGTATAATTATGCCCGATTGGTTGATAGTCGCCAGAGAAGTTCAAATCAATATCCGGAACTTTATTTCCTTTAAATCCAAGGAATGTTTCAAATGGAATTTCTTGTCCATCCTTAATCAATTCTGTTCCGCATTCTGGGCACTTCTTATCAGGCAAATCATATCCAGAACCATATTCACCTTTAGTATAAAATTCTGAATACTTGCACTTTGGACATCGATAATGCGGAGGCAATGGATTTACTTCTGTAATTCCAGTCATTGTAGCAACAAAACTCGATCCAACTGATCCCCGTGAACCAACCAAATATCCATCTTTATTTGATTTAAATACTAATTTTTGAGCAATCAGATAAATAACAGCAAATCCATTCCCAATAATAGACTTCAATTCCTTATCTAAGCGAGCTTGAACAAGTTCTGGCAGTGGATCGCCATACCATTCATGGGCTTTATTCATTGCTAATTCACGTATTTGATCGTTTGCTCCCGGCATATTTGGTGTATACAACTTATCTTTAACTGGTGAAATTTCATCAATTTCATCTGCTAATTGATTAGGATTTGTAACCACAATTTCTTTTGCTGTTTCTTCACCTAAAAAGTCAAAATCAGCAAGCATTTCATCCGTTGTTCTAAAGTGAGCATCAGGCAAGTGTTTTAACCGGTTTAATTGATTTGCTCCGCCTTGCGAGTGAATTAAAATTTTGCGGTAAATAGCATCCTCTTTATTCATAAAATGCACATCACCAGTAGCAATAATCGGCTTATTTAATTCATGAGCTAAATCAACCATATTTGAAATAATCTCTTCAAGATTATGCTCGTCTTTAACTAATTCTTGTTCTAGTAAAGGAGCATATAATGCTTTGGGTTGAACTTCTAAGTAGTCATAATATTCTGCTTTTTTCTTCGCTACGCCATATCCTTTTTGCATCATTGCAGTAAAAACTTCACCATTTGCACATGCGGAACCAATAATCAATCCTTCACGATACTTATCAAGAACTGAGCGTGGAATTCGAGCAACCCGATAGAAATATTTAGTCATTCCATCAGACATTAACTTAAATAAATTTTTTAATCCCGCCTGCGTTTTAGCTAAAATTGTTACATGATATGGGTGTTCATGCTTATATGCATCATTTTGACCAATGTATTTATTAAAATCATCATGATATTGAATATTAAAGTTTTCTTCTGCATCCTTCAACATTGCATAATAAATGTATCCAGTAGCCTCTGCATCATAAATCGCCCGGTGATGATGTTCCAAATTAACATCTAACTTTTTAGCCAAGGTATTCAATCTGAAACCTTTCATTTCCGGATAAAGCAAACGTGCCAATGGTAAAGTATCAATCCATGGCTCTTGAATCAATGGTAAATGATGACGTTCATAACCAGTATTCATGAAGTCAACGTCAAAAGTTGCATTGTGTCCGACGATGATACAGTCTTTACAGAAATCTTGGAACATTTTGAAAACTTCTTCTTCAGATTTTGATCCTCGCACCATATCATCTGTAATACTCGTCAAATTAATTGTAGTTTGTGACAATGGATGACCAGGATCGATAAATTGTTCAAATTTATCGATCACAGTACCATTCTTCATTTTAACTGCAGCTAATTCGATTACTTTATCATATCGCGCCGAAAGTCCAGTCGTTTCAGTATCAAAAACAACATAAGTTGCATCTTTCAAATTTACGTGAGCATCATTATATGC
>DXFP01000023.1 GCA_019114385.1 Candidatus Ligilactobacillus excrementigallinarum
TTTTTGCTGCAATCTCATTTAAATCAGTTGCGGAATATTTTGCTGAATTATCTGTAAAGTGCATACTGAAATCATCGTTGTCGCCACATCATCAATTCCGCGTGCCAATGAAGAGAAATATACATTAGTTACATCTGGAATAATTACCCCAACAGTTGTTGTTTTTTTACTTGCCAAGCCACGTGCAACAGCATTTGGTCGATAATCTAATTCGTCAATAACATCTAAAACTTTCTTACGTGTTCCAGGTTTTACATTGGGATTGCCATTTACAACCCGTGAAACAGTTGCCATTGAAACTCCAGCTTTTTTAGCAACATCATAAATTGTAATTGATTGCTTTTCCAAAGTGATTGCTCCTTCCATCAATTTTATTTCATTATTATTTTTCATTTTCATCAAAACATTATCTAATTTAACAAAGTTTTCATAAAAATGCAAGCGTTTCAAACACTACAAACATAGTTAATTAAATACTTATTAATTGAATTCTGTTTTCATTTTACTTATGTATTTTTCAACACTATTTTCAACTCTAAATTGTTAAATCAACTATCAAAATTATTTCTCATCATTTTTTAATAATCATTCAAGCTATGCTATACTATAGATAAGTTTTAATTTGAAAGGATGAGGTTTATGTCACATATCGAAAAAGTTCAACAATGGTTGGCTAAGAAAAACTTTGACATTGCTTACATTAGCGATTATAAAAATATCGCATATTTTACAGGATTTGAAAGTGATCCAATCGAACGGACGCTTGCGTTATTTATTTTTCCAAATCACGAACCCTTTATTTTTGCTCCAGCATTAGAAGTCGAATCTGTTAAAGAAGCTGGCTGGAAATATCCCGTTTATGGCTATTTAGATCACGAAAATCCTTATGCTTTAATTAAGAGTCATATCGAAAAAATTACCCATGATCCTGAAAAATGGGCAATTGAAAAAGGAAACTTAACTGTTGAGCGCTACGAAGCAATTAAAGCACAATATCCAAATGCTAACTTCGTAGGTGATTTAACCCCTCTTATTCAAAAAGAAAAATTAATTAAGACTCCCGAAGAAATCCAAAAACTCGAAGTTGCAGGTAAATGGGCTGACTTTGCATTCCAAGTAGGATTTAATGCTCTTAAGCAAGGAAGAACCGAACAAGATATTGTTGCCGAAATTCAATATGCACTAATGAAAAAAGGAATTATGCATATGAGTTTTGATACAATCATCCAAAGCGGTGCCAATGCCGCCGATCCACATGGTGCTCCTAAACAAGATTTATTAAAGCCAAACGAAATGGTTCTCTTCGACTTAGGCGTGGTATATCAAGGATACATCTCAGACGCAACTCGAACAGTGGCATTTGGCAAAATTAGTGATAAAGCTAAAGAAATTTACGATGTCTGCTTAGAAGCACAGTTAACTGCACAAGCAGCAGTTAAACCGGGAATAAAAGCTTCTGAATTAGATAAAATTGCCCGTAATATTATTGATAAGGCTGGATATGGTAAATATTTCATTCACCGTTTAGGTCATGGAATGGGACAAAGTGAACATGAATTTCCATCAATTATGGAAGGTAATGACATGGAATTAGAACCTGGAATGTGCTTCTCAATTGAACCTGGAATTTATATTCCTGGATTTGCTGGAGTTCGAATCGAAGACTGTGTTCACGTTACTGAAAATGGTTGTGAACCATTTACCCACACTTCAAAGGAATTAAAAGAAATTCCATTAGACTAATTTTCTACAGATTAATAACAGATATGCTGCAGAAAGGCTTTCCGAATCACGGAAATATTTGGGTCTTGCAAGCATACTCGTTTATTTTGAAATCAAATTTATGCGCATAGAAAAGAGGTTGGACTCACATACGTCACAACCTCTTTTATTTTACACTATTATAATTGTGGTTCACTATTATCATCTAAACTTTGTGCTGGTTCTCTCCAACCTGCAGGATAAAAGACTTGTGTTGGCAATTCATCTTCAACAGCTTCTTCAAATTCTGTTCCATCGATGATAATGTCATCTTGCATAACTGAATCTTGAGTATCTGCTTCCGGTTCAGTTTGATTTTCTGTCATATAGTCTTTTAAATCTGATGTGGCTTTTTTAAGTGATGAAAATGCTTCTGATACTGCTGAATCATTTGCAACATGATTAAATTTATCTGCAACATTTTGCTTAAAATGATTAATTGTATCACGATTTTCATCTAAATAATCATGTGCATACTTGTCATATTTAATCACTGTATCACGCAAGTTTAACATAAATTCGTCAACTTTCATTGCGATTTTATCTTTTTGACTTTCAGTAAGTTTTTTAGAAACAACAAATGCACCTGCAGCAGCTGCACCTAAGCCTAATAAGAAGCCTTTCTTCATAACTAAAACCTCCTAATTATTTCTTCTTTGATTTTGCTTTATTTACTGCACCAATTGCATGTTTTCCAACACTAAATAAAGTTGATGCTTTCTTCATTTTAGATGAATCCTTTGCAGATTCAGTAATTTTTGAAGCCATATTCCGACTAGCTTCATTTAAATCTGATACGCTTTCGCTTAAATCAACAATTGTATCAAATAAAGGTTCTACTTTTTGTGATTTTTCATTTATATCAGCCATTAAAGTATTAGTTTTACCAAGTAATTTTTCTACTTGGTTAGAAATATCATCTGCATCTTCAGTTAATGTATTTAAAGTTTGTGTTAATTGAGATACGGTCTTAACTAACTTACCTAATACCCGACACAAGAACACAACTAAAATTAAAAATGCAATTGCGGCAATGATTCCAGCTAATTGTCCAAATGTCATTGTCAAGCGTAATCCCTCCCATCTGAACATCTATATTTTTAGAATAGCATTTAATAAATGAAAGGGCAATAAAATACCTTTTCTAAAAATATAAATCAATTATTTATTAACAACTGTCTCTTTTATTATATCAGAAATTACCTACTCAAAAAATCTATTATTAAAGAAATCTTTTTAAAAATCGCCACGAAGATTTGCTATAATAAATGCTATTGAGAAATTTCGGAGGAATTATTTGTGTTTAATCAATTTATGAATTTACTTGCTGCAGTCGACAGCACAAAAGTTACCAAGACTGTCACAAAGCAGACCAATGTTTGGATGCGATTTATTGAAAATATCGATTGGGACAAGGTATTTTCTGTCATCATCACCAAATCAATTTCATTTGTCTTAATTTGTTTAGCTTTTACTGTAATTAATTCTGTCGGGAAAAAGTTAATTCGACGAGTTATTTTACACACCAGCAAAAAAGATAAGCATTCTAAAGAAACAGTAATTGCAGATGGCCGTATACGTACAATCTATACTCTAGTGAATAATATTTTTCACTATACTATGCTATTCTTCTTAATTTATGCAATTTTATCACTTTTTGGAATTCCAGTTGGTACATTAATTGCCGGTGCTGGAATTGCAAGTGTAGCCTTAGGATTAGGTGCACAAGGATTTGTAACTGACGTTGTTACTGGATTCTTTATTTTACTGGAACAACAATTTGTCGTTGGCGATACTGTTAAAATTGCCGGAATTGAAGGTACTGTGCATGCAATTGGTTTACGAACTACTCAAGTAATAAGTACTGATGGAACTTT
Organism: Candidatus Ligilactobacillus excrementigallinarum; assembly: GCA_019114385.1. Classification (GTDB taxonomy): domain Bacteria; phylum Bacillota; class Bacilli; order Lactobacillales; family Lactobacillaceae; genus Ligilactobacillus; species Ligilactobacillus excrementigallinarum. The sequence goes on from DXFP01000023.1 coordinate 3,639, forward strand.
ACATTTTATCCCTAATCGCAATATTACAATTGTTTCAAATATGTCCCGCAATCCAATGCGAGCAGTTATCAATATTCGAATTGAACCAAAAACAAATATTGAACAAATGACCCGAATTGTAAAACACGTTAATGATCAATTAGCAAAAGGTCATCCAGATATTGTTAGTGGTCCAACTATTCAGGGAGTCGTTGATATTGGTAAAGGAGAATTAGTTTTCCGCGTAGTTATTATGGTAAAAAATGGTGCTCAAGCAATTGTCCAACGTGAATTTTTAAATGCCTATTTAGCGCAATTAAATGCAGCCGGAATCCAAATTCCAACTAGTCCTATTGATCTTTCTGCAAATCAAAAAGTAACTACAAAATCTAAATAAACAAAATAGTGTAACAAAACATCAAAGCAAACGAGCATGTTGTAAGAAAAAAGCTAAACAAACTACGCAATGTTGATTCGGAAGTTTTTGAACTATGCCTGTATGTTTTAGAATCGGGTTATGCAAATGTAGAAATAGAGGTTGTGGCGTATGTCACAACCTCTATTTTTACTTAGATTTTTTTAAAATTACATCATATTGTTTTTCTAACTCATGTACCATATAGTTAATACTTTTCATTAATTCGCGCCGGGTAATAATTCCAATAAAAACATTATCTGAATTAACAACAACTAAAAATGGCTGATCAATCAGCAAATGCAAAATATCTTCAATATCATTTTCTTTATTAACAACTGGTACGTCTATTTGCATTACTTCCGCAACTTGTCGCTTGCTCAGATTACTTGGATCAATGCCATTCAACCCTAGCATCGATTCAGTAATCATTGATAATGAAATCAACCCCTTAAAATGCTGATTCTTATCCAACACCGGAATTTTTGAATAACCAATCTTGGTCAAAACTAAAAAAGCGTGATCTAAATGATTATTTTCAAACACATTTGCAACTCTTTCAGCAGGAATCAAAAAATGTGATTTTTGTTCATTAATAAGTGCTTCTGCAGATTTTGCAATCATGCATGATTCTCCCTTCCAAACTTCCTCTTTTATTATTCTACCCAAAATTTGTGAAAATTGTTAGAACACTAATAAATGTAAAATCATGAATTAAACAAAAAGAGACTGGACATCATGTCACAGTCTCCTCATTAGATTTAATCAACAAATATTATTTGTTTAAACGTTCATCTAATTCTTTTGTTTTTTCTTCATAACCTGGGCGTCCTAACAATGCAAACATGTTTTGCTTGTATGCTTCAACACCTGGTTGGTTAAATGGATTTACACCATTTAAGTAACCTGAAATAGCAACAGCAACTTCAAAGAAGTACATTAAGTAACCTAATGTATATTCTGATTGGTCAGGAATGTTGATAATCATTTCTGGAACGCCGCCATCTGTATGTGCCAAAACAACACCTTGGCATGCTTTCTTGTTAGCGTAATCCATTGTCTTGCCCTTCAAGTAGTTCAAGCCATCAAGGTTCTTGTCATCCATTGGAACATCAATGTCATGGTTAGGCTTTTCAACATTGATAACTGTTTCCATCAATGCACGACGACCTTCTTGAATATATTGACCTAATGAGTGCAAATCTGTTGTGAAGTTTGCTGATGATGGGTAGATACCTTTACCATCCTTACCTTCTGATTCACCCATTAATTGTTTCCACCATTCTGTAAAGTACATCAATGATGGTTCATAGTTTTCTAATAATTCGATATTGTAACCCTTACGGAATAAGATATTACGTAATGCTGCATATTGATATGCTTCATTTTTCTTCAAATCTGGATCTGAATATGCTTCGCGAGCATCTGCAGCACCTTTCATTAATTGATCAATATCTACGCCTGAAGCAGCAATTGGTAATAAACCTACTGGTGTCAATACTGAGAAACGACCGCCAATGTCATCAGGAATAATAAATTCTTCGTAACCTTCGTCATCAGCTAATGTCTTCAAAGCTCCACGTGCACGGTCTGTTGTTGCATAAATCCGTTCGCGGGCACCTTCCTTACCATATTTTTCTTCCAATTTTTCTTTGAAAATCCGGAATGCCATTGCTGGTTCCAAAGTTGTACCAGATTTTGAAATAACATTAACAGAAAAGTCACGGTCGCCAATTACATCTAACAAATCATATAAGTATGATGATGAAAGTGAGTCACCAGCAAAGAAGATTTGAGGAGCATTACGCTTGTCAGCACCAATCAAGTTGTAGAAGTTGTTGTTCAAAAATTCAATGGCAGCACGTGCACCTAAATATGAACCACCAATTCCTAAAACAACTAATACTTCAGAATCTGATTGAATCTTCTTAGCAGCTTTTTTAATCCGTTCAAATTCGTCTTTATCATAGTCAATTGGTAAGTTTAACCAACCTAAAAAGTCGTTACCTGCACCAGTACCTTGACGTAATTCTTCATCAGCAGCATTTACCATTGCTTGCATTTGATCAAGTTCATAATCATTAACGAACTTGTCTAAGTTTGAGCTATCAAATTTAATGTGAGCCATCGTAATATCTCCTTTTACTATCGATTATTTTGTACGCTTTCATTATACAATATTTTTGCTTACTTGGCACATAAAAAACACGATAAATTATTATTTTTACTTATAAATACTTAAATTTGAATAATTAATCCTCATTATTGTAACAAACAACATTAAAAAAAGGCTGGACTGATGTCGCAACCTTTTTCAAATTTATTTCAGAATTCCTAATAAGAAACCGCCTAAAATAACGAGCAATGACCCGATAATTACATATACCCATTCTTTCTTAGTTTTCTTTTCGCCTAAGAACAAAATCGAACCAAATGTAGAAATTACAATTCCCATTTGTGAGAATGAAAAACTAATTGCTAATCCTACTAAAGTAGTTGCTTCAAACATGAAGAAATTACCTGTTCCCCAGACTAAACCAGTAAAGATATTTTTAAATGTTTCCTTCTTAAAGGTATTTTTTCCAAGTGCAAACATTGAAGCACCTAAAACCATTCCGACTGCTTGTGGTAATACCATGGCTTTTGTATCAACCCCAGTAGCAGTAACAACTACTGTATAACCTAAATAACCTAAAGTTGATAAAATCAAAGCTCTCGAACCTGAACGCCAATCTTCTTGAATTCTTTCAGCATTTACTGCTGCATTTTTCTTATCTCGTAATGCAGTTAAAGTTGCCCCAACAACTAAAATTACTAATGCAATTGAACCAATTGAAAGTTGTTTTGTGGTCTTCCATTCATGGAATAAAATTACACCAGCCAGGGCATTTGTTACTAATTGTGCCCCAGTTGAAATCGGAACTGCTTTAGAAACTCCAACAGATTTCATTGCATGGAATTGTTGATTTTGACCAAGACTCCAGAATAAACCAGAAATCAAACCTACAATCCATAACTTCCAAGAACTAGTTGCAACAAAATGACTCCAACTAAATAATGTGGTGATAAGTGCAAAAAGCAAGGCACCCCAAGTCATTCCTAAAGTTTGTTGATTCGCAGTACCGCCTAATTTACCACTGATTAAGCCGATACTACCCAGGCAAGCGCTGGAATTAATGCAATCAACATATTAAATTACCTCTTTCTCATCAATTTCACTTTTACACAATATTTAAACATTGTAACCGATTTATTTTCATTTTGCAATGGTTTTCATAGACAAATTAAATATTTAATAAATCTCAAAAATCACTTAACGAAACAATATATTTTAAGTTATGATATACTCTGTATGTTTGGTTTAATTTTTAAAGAAAGGACGGTTCGCAACCGTGCGTTTCAAAAAAATACATCAGTTTTTAAACACTCGATGGGGATATTTTACTTTACTAACGTTTTTATTTTGGTTAAAAACAATTTTAGTTTACTTCATCGATTTTCACTTGGGTGTTAAAGGGATGTATCAATATTTCGTTCTTTTAATTAACCCAATCGCTACAACATTATTACTTTTAGGGCTTGCGCTTTATGTAAAACGCGGTGTTCCAGCATATATTTTCATGACATTGATTTATATCGCAAATACCGCATTATTAATGTTTAACGTCATATATTATCGCGAATTTACTGATTTTATGACAATCAACGTTATGCTTGGTTACTCTACTGTTTCACAAGGCTTAAGTTCAAGTTCGATTTCGTTATTAAAACCGCAAGATTTAATTATCGTTGGTGATTTAATTTTACTTGCTATCGGTTTTATTACAAAGTTTCTTAAAGTCGATCCTCGACCAGTTCCTAAAAAACAAGCTGTTGCAATGACATCATTTTCAATTTTTATGTTATTGTTCAACATCGTTTTAGGTGAAATTGATCGACCTCAACTTTTAACCAGGACTTTTGACCGGGAATATTTAGTTAAATATTTAGGATTAGATACTTTCACTGTATATGATGCACTTAAAACTGCTAAAAATAATCACGCGCGTAATAGTGCTGAAAGTTCTGATTTAAATAAGATTTTGAAATTTAATCGTAAAAATTATGCAAAGCCAAATCCAAAAATGTTTGGGATTGCAAAGAAAAAGAATGTTATCATCATTCACCTTGAAAGTTTCCAACAATTTTTGATTAACTTCAAATTAAATGGAAAAGAAGTTACTCCATTTTTAAATAGCTTATATAATGGAAAAGATTTCTATAGTTTTGATAATTTCTTTAATCAAGTTGGCCAAGGAAAAACTTCTGATGCCGAAAATATGATGGAAACAAGTACATTTGGTCTTCCACAAGGATCATTGTTCTCAGCATTAGGTTCAGATAATACATTTGAAGGTGCACCTGCAATTTTAAACCAAACACAAGGCTATTCTTCAGCTGTTTTCCATGGTAATAATGGTTCATTTTGGAATCGAGATAATGTTTATAAGAATTTAGGATATCAGTATTTCTTTGATGCAAGTTATTTCAACACTAATTCTAATAACTTAACTGAATACGGAATGAAAGATAAGTTAATGTTCCACGATTCAGTTAAATATCTCGAACATATGCAACAACCATTTTATGTGAAATTTATTACATTATCGAATCACTTTCCATTTGTAATTGATCAAAAGAATCAATCTTTTGAACCTGCAAATACGGATGATAGTTCAGTTAATAACTATTTTGTAACTGCCCACTATTTGGATCAAGCATTGCAGCAATTTTTCGATTATTTGAAGAAGAGCGGTTTATATAATAATTCTGTAATTGTTCTTTATGGCGATCACTACGGAATTTCTGATACTCGGAACTTAAAACTTGCTCCTCTATTAGGAAAATCTGCATCAACTTGGAATAGTTTTGATGATGCACAGATGCAACGTGTACCATTAATGATTCACATTCCTAACGATCATAATGGTGGCGTTCAACATCAATATGGTGGCGAAATTGATTTCTTACCAACACTGTTACACTTACTCGGAATTAATTCTGAAAAATACATTCAGTTCGGAACAGATTTATTCTCACCTGAACATAATCAAGTGGTTGCATTCAGAAATGATAACTTTGTAACACCAAAATATACGGTAATTGGTAATACAATTTATGAAAATCAAACTGGTCAAATTATTACTCATCCTTCAAAAGAGGTTAAAGCAGAAATTGCTAAAGACCGTAAGCATGTTACCGAAGAATTAGCGTTATCTGATTCATTAAATAATAAGAATCTGCTTCGGTATTATGTTCCTAAAGGATTTAAACCAGTTGATCCAAAAGACTTTGATTATCATAATGGATACGCCAAATTACTTGAACAAGAACAAAAATTAGGTAATCGTTCTGATAGTCTCTGGTCTGAAAATCATGATAAGACTACAATCGATAAATATAATAGCGATGCTCCGGAACTACAAACTACTGATAAAAATGACAAGAATGTTTCTAGTGCTGATTCTGCCGCAGATAAATATTTGCAAAGCCTCAGTAAAGGGAGCATTATGTCAAAGGTTGATGCTGGTGAAGGAATTTCAAGCAGTTCAAGTTCTAAATAAAATAAAAATAAGAGGTTAGACTTAATGTCATAACCTCTTATTTTTATATTCTCATAATTCAAAACAATAGATATGCTGGTAATCTCAAAATTTTTACTTACAGCATATCTATTTCGGCATTTTGCTACATCCTATTATTTTTTATCTGATTTTGTTTTCTTTTCTTGATTGCCTTGGTCAGGGAAGAATAATTTAAATGTTGTTCCCTTTCCAATTTCACTTGTAACATTAATCTTTCCATGGTGTTGCTGAATTAGTTGATGAACAATTGCTAAGCCTAATCCAGATTCACCCTTAGTTTGAGCCCGGGATTGATCTGCCTTATAATATCTTTCCCAAATGTTATCTAACTGATCTTGGCTCATTCCGATTCCAGTATCAGAAACCGTAATTTCAGTTCCATGTTGATCATCATCATGCATGGCTGAAATCGAAATTTTACCTTTCTCAGTAAACTGAATTGCATTTTGAATAATATTATAGAAAATTTGAACAAAGCGGTCATAATCAGCATATACCATTACTTTATCCGGGGTATTCATCTCAAATACATCCTTAGCATCTTCAGCTTTAGGTGAAAGTTGTTTAATGATTTTATGCAATGCTTCAATTGCATTGAAATTAGAACGATTCATTTTTAATTGTCCTGAGCGAATGCGTTCATAATCCAAGTTTTCATTTACAAGCCGAATTAATCGCTTAGTTTCATTCCGCATCAAATCAATACTTTCACCTTTTTTATTCTCAGGAATTGCGTCATACTTTAATCCTTCTAACAAGCCATTAATAGTCGTTAACGGTGTACGCATTTCATGAGCAGCATTTGCCAAGAATTCTTTTCGCCGTTCTTCTTGACGTTTAATTTCTTCATTCGATAATTTTAACGATGTTGCCATTTGGTTGAAATCTTTTGCTAATTCATCTAACTCATCATGATCACTATGTTGAATTTGAACATTAAAGTTTCCTTCTGCAACTTGACGGGTAGCGGCCTGCATCTTCTTGATTCGCTTTGTAATATAATGTGCAATTAAGTAGCTAATGATAATTCCAACAATTGCACAAATTAATAACGCAATCAATAAATTTTGTTGCATTTTTTCAAAGTCATTACGAATATTAGAAACTGCAGATGCTACTGAAATTACTGCAACCAATTGACCATTAACATCAAAACATGGCATAAAAATATCTGTCATTCGATGCTTGACCAATAAATGATCAGGATCGGGATGTGGTGCCTTTTTACCTACACGACCAACTCCGCCTAAATCATCCCGTCGTTTAAGAATCTGGCCTTGCTGCAACTTCTTCCAATCACTTTTAGAAATCTTAGCCTTAAAGCCATATTGCGGATAAAGTACTTGATCTGGTGATGTGTAAATTGTAAAATGAACATCATTATTCTCTAATACCATTTCACTATCCCGCAATTCTTGTGCGTCAAGGACAATTTGCGTTTGACCATTCTCGTTAGTGGTTAATCGTAATGCGTTTTTCCGAATACTTTGTGCGTACCCTTCCATTCGACTCCATGTATCCTGATACACATTTTCTTTAGTCAAATGAAAAAGTGACACCCCAACAATCGACAAAAAACATAAAATCATTACAAAAAATGTCAGCATTTGCTGATATAAAAGTTTAAATTTAAACTTCATTGTTAATCTACCCCTGAATCATCAAACTTGTATCCGACACCCCATACTGTTTGAATGACTTGCGGACCAACCTTTTCAATTTTTTGTCTAATTTTTTTAATATGTGCGTCAACTGTACGTTCATCACCATAGTATTCATAATCCCAAACCAACTGTAATAGTTGTTCGCGTGAAAAGACCTGGCGAGGTTTTTGAGCAAGTGTCTTTAATAAATCGAATTCTTTTGGAGTTAAGTTATTTAATGGCTTGCCATCCAAAAAGACTTCCCGCGTTTTAGTGCTTAACTTCAAATGGTCAGTAACAATATCAAATTTTTCTGTTTTTTCTCCCTTAACTTCTTGTTTTTTAAGATTTGCACGCCGATATAAAGCCTTAATTCGTGCAATCAAGGTAATTGGTGAAAAAGGCTTTACCACATAATCGTCGGCTCCCATTTCAAGTCCTAATACCTGATCACTTTCAGAATCACGAGCTGTCAAAATAATGATTGGAACCGTAGTGGAGATTTTACGAATTTCTGCATTTACCTGCATTCCATCCATTTTAGGCAAATTCAAATCTAGGGTGATCATATCCCAACCTTCAGGATCTTCCTTAAATTTTTCAAGTGCTTCTTCACCGTCGTATGCATATGTTGCATCCCAATTTTCCTTCTCAAAAAACATCGACATCATTTCACATACTGATTTATTATCTTCCACCATTAATATTTTCATTAGTGATTCACCTACTATCTAACAAGTTCAATTATTCCTTATCTAGAATAACATATAAAAAAAGCTGAAGCACTACAGCATTAAAAGTTGCCCAGCTTCAGCACAAATGGAGATGGCGGGAGTCGAACCCGCGTCCAAGCATATCGCCACCTAAACATCTACGTTCATAGTTGCACTATTTAAAATTCACTATTAATTCCGCCGTGCAACATGGCTATCATTAATAGCTAACCTGATTAATCTCTTTTATTAACTTCAGGTGGGAGTTAATAACGTAGTCCACTACTTATAAAACCTTAATTAGTACATGGACGATACTAATCAAGATTATACGCTCGCTACGATTAGGCAGCTAAAGCGTATGAGTTATTATTATTTTTTGCAGTTATATTTAACTGAGCGTTTTATAGTAGTCGCAACCTACTAAGCGCAGTTTAAGTTCGACCTATACCTGTCGAATCCTAAACATCCCCAAATTTATTACAGTAATTATTTTACCATAATAAATTTCAAACACAAAATTTAATGCTTGCCATCAATAGTTAGTATACAATTACTGGTTCATTAACTGACAATGCCTTATATACTGCTTCTGCTTGAGCAGGGCGAATATTTGCACAACCATTTGAACCATCAGTCAAATAGGCATTATTTGCCCAATTTGTCCGCCAGCTTGCATCGTGGAACCCACATCCATCATCTGTAAATTGTGACCAATATTGAACTTTACATGCATATTTTTTTCCATCTGGATGAGTACCTCTCAAGATAGATGGAGATTGTTGATACATGATATAGTAAACACCCTTTGGAGTTTCTGAGTTTGTTTTTACATCACCTGTGACTACATCTACTTGATCAACTAATTTGCCATCCCGGTAGAACCACGCATGTTGATCAGCTAATGACAACTCTGCATAAGTATCACCAATGCCGTCATTTGAAGTCACACCATATCCAGTACCATTTTCATTATATCCAATACCATAAATATCTTGCTTGGCATCAACATTCTTAGTACCGTCTTCCATAGCCTTTAAAATAGTTGCTTGAGCTTTCTTATCTGAAAGAGCCCAACCATAAGTCTTACCTTGAACTTCAATTTCTTTTCCTGCAGTTGTCTTAAACTTAAACTTTTTACCTAAAGTAGCCTTCTCTTTATTAATTTGATCAATTTTATCTTTTAATTTTTCTGAATTAATAATATATTTACCATTAATATATTTAGCTGAATTAATGCAATCTGATGCCTTCAAATCATATGTTTGATTTTCAACTCTATAATTAACACTTGCATCTGCCAATTTTTCTAATTTAGCTTTCTCATCTTGAACAGTCTTGCTTGATGCTGTTAATGGTTTTTGTTCAACACTTTTCAATTCGATTTTATCGTTATTAATTTGCTTATCGAATTCACTCATCATTGCTTTAACATCATATCGATTACCATCTTCCGCTTTGACAATTGTAACTTTGCCATCTTTCAATTCAGCATAAGCATCTTTAGCAGATTTACGAGATTGATTTTCTTTATTTAAAATCTGCTCTACTGCTGAATGCACAGTTGTTTTTCGATATTGATTATCGTTATCTGCCAATATATTATAATTTTTATCCTTATGCAATGGAATTAAGGTAAACTGTTTCTTTAAAAGTTTTTTTACTGCAGGTACATCTGAAGCTTTAAAACCTGAAGAGGTTGCTTCGCCATGGAAAATGACTTTTCCATCTACCCATACATCATTATTTAATTTTGTATTTTCTAATTTATCAACTGCTTGCTTTGCAGTTAAGCCACTAACATCGACTCCATTAATCGCAATTCCTTGGTTAAAATGGTTTACTTGATAAGCTGCCATTCCACCAAAGACGACAATTAATACTACAATTATAGCAGTGATAATTATTGGTTTTTTCTTCGCTTTGATACCTATCAATCCTTCCATTATTTTCCTTTACTCATTATAACTTTAACCTATTATATTTTAAACATCACAATCAAAAATTATGCCGGTTAAACGTTTTATTTTGATAATTTAATATTTTTTTAATGATTTTCCATCTGATCCATTGTTTGATTCAACAATTTATCCACTAAGACATTCCCGCGATTGTCTGCATGTCCCTTTGTCCAACTAAATTTTAACCTAGGAAAATATGGAAGTAACTGATCTAATTTTTGCCATAATTCAAGATTTGCAGGCTGCTCTCCATTTGATTTTTTCCAGTCACTTCGTTTCCAAGAATTTAACCATCCTTTTTGAATTGCTTGTAAAACATATTTTGAATCTAAGGTAGCATTTATTTTTTCCTGATTCCATCCACGTTGGCCCAAAACTTTTAACGCATTAACTAGAGCCATCAATTCCATCCGATTGTTAGTAGCGCCATATTCTCCGCCTGTTCCGCGAACATTATGTCCACTTCGCCGAATATAAAACGCCCACGCTGCCTTATCCGTTGCCTTTACATGTTGACCTTGATGATTTCCATGATTACGTGATCCGCCATCTGTAAAAAGTAAAATTTGCGGTTCTTTCCAAAAATCATTTTTACTTGCTTGTTTACTTTTTTGAGATGAAACAAAATAGTCCTTATTGTTTAAAAATTGCTGGGCCTCATTCCGTGTTTTAAAGCTTTTATATTCCGCACCAGAATAGCCTGAAATTTGTTTTTGACACTCATTCCAACTCGTAAAAATTCCCGTTTGACGTCCTTTACGAACTGCATAAAATTTCATCATCATCAATCCAATTCTTTAAAATAAAAAATGGTAAACCAAATTTCAGTTTACCACAAAACAATTGTATTGATTATGCTTGAAATTTTGTTCGTAAATCCTTAAGTGACTTTTCAAGTTCCTTTAGTGGTTCCTTGAGAGTCAGATAGTACATGCTCTGGAGTCCTTTCTTTTTAAACGAAACGATTCCAGCATCCCGCAAAATTTTTAAATGATGAGAAACTGCTGGCTGAGTAATTGCCATATTCTCAGTAATTGCAGTCACAGTTAATCCATCTTCCAAATGATGTGCTAATAATACAATAATTCTTTGACGATTCTTATCAGCTAACGCATGCATTACACTGAAATTATTTTCAAATGACTTGATAGCTGATTCTTGCTGCTTATTTAAACCTTTCGTTACCATCATTCCCCACTTCTTTCAAAATCTGACTCTACATATACAGTAACATCTTAGGTTCTCAACAGCAAGCGTTTACACATCAAAAAACTTAAATTTTTCGATTATACAAAGATATATCTCCTTTAATTAAGGTAAAATGTTCCGTTTATCACTAACAAATCAATTAATGTTTTGCAAAATATAAGCTTATACTAAATATACATGTAGATTGATAGAAACATGCAAACTGTTCCTCCCATAACTAATAAGTGCCAAATGACATGTGTAAACTTTAACTTTTTTATACTGTAAACAAGTGCACCTAATGTAAAAATTATTCCTCCAACAATCAATAAAGTACTTCCCATACCTCCAAGAGCAGTCAATAGTGGTTTTGCTCCTAACAGGCACAACCATCCCATTACAATATATAATGTTGTTTCAACAATTTGCTTACGATTTTTAGCAAATAGATGATATGCAATTCCGCCAAGCGCTAAACACCAAATCGAAATTAAAATTCCAATTCCTAATTTTCCACGAATCGCCAATAAACAATATGGAGTATAAGTACCTGCAATCAACAAATTTATTCCACAGTGGTCTAAACATTGAAAAAACCGTTTCAATTTGGTGAAATACAATGAATGAAATAAGGTTGAAAAAAGATATAAGCCAACTAAAGATGCTCCATAAACTATCAGAGAGATTAGTGCAACCGTTGAATTGGACCGTAGGCCTTTTATTATCAATAATACTAATGCCCAAATACTCAAACCAATTCCAATTCCATGAGTAATTGCACTCAATATTTCATTTATTAACCGTTCTTTTTTAGTCATTATAATTCATTCCTTTTTGATTTGTTAGTTTTATTATACATCTTATCTAGATTTGATGTCTAGATTAAACAGATAAAAATTAAAATTTATACAAGCAAAATCTAGTAGAACTTTATATGTGATATAATAAGTTTAGTTACAACTTAGAAAGGAATTTTTTCATGAAAATCGAAGAATGGGTTAAATCTGTTCCTCAACTACCTCAATGGAATGATTTGCCTGATATTGAATTATATATGGACCAATTAATCAGTCTTGGTAATCGATATCTCGAGACTATTGTCGATAGTAAAATTACTTCTTCAATGGTTAACAGTTACGTAAAAAAAGACTTAATGCCCAAACCACATAAGAAAAAATATTCTCAAAAACATTTAGTTTCAATTATTTTAATTACTATCTTAAAACAGGTATATTCACTTGATGATATTCGTAAATGGTTAAATGATACTGTACAAACAAATTTTGAACAAGAATATAATAAATTCAGTGATTTATTCAATCAAACAATGAATCAAATTCGCAATAATGAATTTAATTTTAATGCTACTAAAAAAGCTACCAATAAAGAGGATTTAATTTTACAATTAATTATTCAAACTGTAATTTCCAAATTAATTAGTGAAAAATTAATCAATAATCAGTAATAAAAAAATCGCGGTTTTTCCGCGATTTTTTTATTTATTAATCTACTATTAGTCGATTGATGGTGTACCAAGCCAGCCAATAATTTCTTTAACTGTATCAACAATAGCTTGTGTACCAGGTGCAAGTAACTTACGAGGGTCGTAACCTTTACCTTCTTGATCCTTACCTGCTTCAATGTACTTGCGTGTAGCTTCAGCAAATGCAATTTGGTTTTCTGTGTTAATGTTAACTTTTGAAATACCCATGCTGATAGCTTTTTCAATTTGTTCTTGAGGAATACCTGAACCACCGTGTAATACTAATGGTGTGTCAACAGCGTCAGCGATTTCCTTCAAACGATCGAAGTTAAGACCTGTCCAGTTTTCTGGGTACTTGCCGTGGATGTTACCAATACCACATGCTAAGTAGTCAACTCCTGTAGCAGCCATTGTCTTAGCTTCTTCAACACTAGCTAATTCGCCAGCACCTGTGATACCGTCTTCTGTACCACCAATTGAACCAACTTCTGCTTCAACAGAAATGCCGCGTTCATGTGCTAACTTAACAATTTCCTTTGTCTTTTCCAAGTTTTCTTCGAATGGTAAATCATGACCATCAAACATTACTGATGAGTAACCAGCCTTGATACATTCCTTGGCAGCTTCATAGTTACCATGGTCTAAGTGCATGATTACAGGAACAGTGATGTTCATAACACGCATTTCATTTTCTACTAAGTTCTTAACTAACTTGTAGTCACCCATGTACTTAGCAGCACCCATTGAAGCTTGAATTAAAACAGGTGTTTTTGTTTCTTGAGCAGCTTGAAGAATAGCACGTGTCCATTCCAAGTTGTTTGTGTTGAACGCACCAACAGCATAGTGACCCTTACGAGCATTGTTGTAAATTGCGTTACCGTTTACGAATACTGACATAAAACAGCCTCCTAAAAGTTTACATGTAAATTACTCAAATTGAGTACGGCTTTATTTTACCACACTTTAAAGGTTGAATGGAATGTTGATTTTGCAATTTCTAAAAAATCATTAAACTTTTTTAAGCAACATGATTTTCGTGCAAGATATTTTCGACTACTTCTTGCATTTCTGGAGTTCTTTTCCATTCTTCAAAATGATCAAAATTTTCGCTTGGCATTTCAAAGTTTTCATTAATATAGTTTTCATATGCGATTACATTTTTTGAACGTGGAATATTAAGCTGAATAATTCGAACTTGCTTAATAAAGCCACGATTAGCGGCTAATTCTGCCCGTCCATTTTGCACAATATTAGAAATTTCAAAATATCGTGAACCATCATTTCGTGTAATTTCTTCTATTAATGTTAATGTCTCATGACTCTTCATTTGTAACCCTCCAAACTCTATTCTCTATTTTAACATTTTCCCAAATAAAAGGAGGCTATGACACATGTCACAACCTCGGCATAAGAGAGAAAGAGAATTGATTAGAAGGTAAATTATTAAATACCTTACATGATTAATATATATCTATATGTAAACGCTGTCAATAGATATTCAAAATTATTTTAATTTTTTGCCATTATTTTCTGATTTATTTCATTCAAAATTATTCTTAATCATATTATAATGATAGTAGTGTCAAGGGAGGATTATTGATGATTAATCGAATTCAATTTAAAACAAGTATCCTAATCGGAACTGCAATAATGATTTTGCAGTTTATCATTGGAGTATTTCCTCACACTGGGTTACATAAAACATTTTCAGCAGTACTTGCTCTCTGCCCAACATCATTATGGTATGTTCCGATTTTATATTTCATACTGCGCTTTTTTGTAATTTGCGGAGTTATCTATTTAATTTTTAGAGTTATTAACTATGTATTAAATTTTGCCCACGAATAATACCTGACAAAATTTATTAAATTATTGAATTTGAAACAGTTAACAATATAGTAAAAGCAAAAACAAGCATATTCGTTTTTATGCAGAATACGAAATGAGGCTGGACCTACGTCACAACCTCATTTTCTTTTATTCTACTGTAACACTCTTGGCTAAGTTCCGTGGTTTATCAACATCATATCCGCGTTGTTCACTAGCATAATATGCCAACAATTGAGCTGGAATAATTGCTACTAATGGTGTTAATAATGGATGGACTTCTGGCAATACGATTTGATCACCTGAATGTGCAAGTGATTCTGATACAATTGAAATCACATTAGCACCACGCGCTGCTACTTCTTCTTGATTACTCCGCGTATGTGCGGCAACTGCTTGATCAGTAATGATTGAAATTACTGGTGTACCTTCTTCAATTAACGCAATTGTTCCATGCTTCAATTCTCCTGCGGCAAATCCTTCAGTTTGAATATATGAAACTTCTTTCAATTTCAAAGCTGCTTCAATTGCAGTATCATAATCAATTGCACGTCCAATGTAAAATGCATTTCGCGTTTTTACCAAATATTTAGCAGCCAATTCTTCAATTTTATGCTTTTCATCAACTAATTCTTGCATTCCATTTGCAACTTTTGTTAATTCTTTCCGAATATCAAAATCTAATGCTGCTTGATCATGATTATCCATTCCAATTGCCTTGGCTAAAATAGCTTCAACTGCAATTTGTGCTGTATAGGCCTTAGTTGATGCTACGGCAATTTCTGGACCAGCATGTAATAATAATGTGAAACTTGCTTCCCGTGATAAGGTTGAATTAGGTACATTAGTAATTGTCAAACTTGGATAATTCAATTCATTCATCTGATTTAATACTTGACGACTATCAGCAGTTTCACCACTTTGAGTTAAAAAGATGAAAAATGGTTTCTTTGCTAATAATGGTCTATTATATGCAAATTCAGAAGCAACGTGTACCTCAGTTGGAATTTTAGCAAATTTTTCCAACAATTCATGTCCGACTAATCCTGCATGATAACTTGTTCCGGCAGCCACAATATAAATCCGATCTGAAGCTTTAATTGTATCAATTAATTCTTGATCAATTTTCAAAGTTCCATCTTCATTCACATATTCTTGAATTAATTTCCGCATTACTGCTGGTTGTTCATCAATTTCTTTAAGCATGAAGTGTTCATAGCCGCCCTTTTCTGAAGCACTTGCATCTTGACTAACGTGGAATGGCTTGCGTTCAACTGCATTACCTTGAGCATCTTGAATCTTAATTTCATTTTTCCTTAATTCAACAATTTCGCCATCATGCAATTCGATAAAATCATGTGTTACATTTAGCATTGCCATTGCATCAGAACAAACTACATTAAAGCCATCGCAAACCCCAATCAATAATGGAGATTTCTTCTTCGCAACATATAATGTTTCCGGATTTTCACGATCAATCATCAACAAAGCATATGCAGAACCAGCATCTAATAAACTAATTGCTTTTTTAAATGCTTCTAAAGCAGATAATCCTTCATCAGCAAATTTTCCAACTAATTGAACAACTACTTCAGAATCTGTTTCACTCTTAAAATCAACATCTGCTAAATATTCTTGCTTTAGCTCTTTAAAGTTTGTAATTACCCCGTTATGAACCATGTAAAAACGGCCATCAGCAGAAACATGCGGATGAGCATTGGCTGCACTTGGAATTCCATGAGTTGCCCAACGAGTATGGGCAATGCCGATTGTTCCATGGACATCATCTGTAATTTTACTTTCTAATTCAGCAATTCGACCCTTGGTCTTAATCAAATAATCTTGGCCATGTTCATCATTTACATAAATTCCAGCAGAATCATAACCACGATATTCTAATTTCTTTAATCCATGAATTAGCAATGAGACTGCTTGATCATTTCCAACTTCTCCAACAATTCCACACATAATTATTCCTCTTTCTACATATATCAATTATTGTTTTATAAAATTGGTATAGATAATTAATGAATCATCTAATTCACCACAAATGATAATATAACCGCTTTTTAAACTATTGTCAAATATTTTTAATATAATTGGTATAGGACTATACCAATTATAAATATAATTCCTGTATTTTAATTTTATAACTTATAATTAGTGTAAAAAGTTAGAAAGATGTATCTAAACACTTCAAACGAATATAAAAAGAGGTTAGACTTAATGATATGCACCCCAAATCTTGGACAAAAATCTAAAGATTTGAGGTGTTTTTTTATGCGCTTTTCAAAGGAAGATAAGGCAAATATGTATTATATGTATCAAAAAGGATATGGATACTCAGAAATAAAAGAATATTATCCAATTGGAGAGGGAAATTTTTACTATTTGATTCAAATATTAAATCGTTATGGCATCGCATGGCTCGATAGACCCCATCATAAATGGACTAATCAAGAGAAAAAGGAAGCCATTGATCGAGTGTTGATCAATCATGAATCCCGGAGTGATGTTGCCTTAGATTTGGGATTATCGAGTGTTGGAATGTTGACCAACTGGATTCGAAATTATCGAAAAAACGGTTATAATATGGTTAATAGACCAATAGGAAGACCGAGGAAAAAGATCATCACAAAACATAACCAAAAGAATAACAAATCAGAAGATAAAAAAACCAAGAAACTTGAAAAAGAATTATTATATCTAAGAGCTGAAAATGCCTATTTAAAAGCATTAAGGGAATTGGCGATCAAAAAGCAGAAAAAACAAAAGTAATTGAACGACTTCGTCGTCAATTCCCACTGGCGGTTCTGTTGAAGGTCGCTAAGATGAGTCGTTCGACCTTCTATTACCAATGATCGCATGAGAAAGATCGTCAGAACCATAAGATTATGAGACGAATCAAAGAAATCTTTGAACAGCATCACGGAAATTATGGTTATCGCCGCATAATGTGTGTATTACGCAATGAAGGAATGACGATCAATCATAAAAAAGTTAAACGTTTGATGAAGGTCATGGGATTATTTGGCAAAGTTATTCGGAAACGTAATCGGTATAGTTCTTACAGAGGGACAATCGGTAAAATTGCAGGAAATGAAATCAATCGCGACTTTAGCGCTGATCAGCCACTAAAGAAAGTATATACTGACGTTACTGAATTCAGACTTAATAATGGTGAAAAAGTGTACTTATCACCGATTTTAGATGGATTCAACGGAGAGATCATCGCCTATGATGTTTCAACTTCACCTAATCTCCAACAAACATTTAAGATGTTAAACCAACTCGATCAGTATGGATCACTAAATGGAATGATTTTACATAGTGATCAAGGATGGCAATATCAAAATGCGGCATACCAACAATTTTTAAAGGAACGAGGAATCATTCAAAGCATGTCCTGTAAGGGAAATAGCTTGGATAATGGATTAATGGAGAATTTCTTTAGTGTTCTGAAACGTGAAATGTTTTATAGTTATGAAGATCAATATAAAAATACTGATGAATTGATTCAAGCAATTCACCAGTATATTCGATATTACAATAATGATAGGATCAAGGTAAAACTAAAAGGACTGAGTCCTATTCAATACAGAACTCAGTCCCAAGTTGCCTAGTTAATAAAGTGTCCAACTTTTGGGGTTCACTTCAAAGTCCAACCTCTTTTTATATATCCGCATAATCAACTTCCAAAACAAACAAGCATGTCTGTAAATTCAAAAACCTCCGAATCAATCCTACGTAATTCGTTCTTTTTTCCTTACAACATGCCTGTTTAGGGTGTTTTGTCACACCTTTTACTTAATAAATTTTATTTAACAAATTAAATGCCCATCTGTTGTTTAACAACATTAGCAATTTCCATTACATAATCATGAACTAGTTCCGGAGTTGCAGCTTCACACATTATCCGCAATAAGTCTTCGGTACCACTTGGCCGAACTAATACACGACCTTCACCATCCATTTTAGCTTCAACATCAGCAATTACTTTCTTGATAGCTTCATTGTTTAAAGCAGCCTTCTTGTCAGTTACACGCACATTAACTAATTCTTGTGGATATGTTTTTACTTCTGCTGCTAATTCAGATAATTTCTTACCCGTTTGCTTCATGACATTTAACAATTGTAACGCAGTCAACATCCCATCACCGGTCGTATTGAAATCTAAGAAAACTACGTGACCAGATTGTTCACCGCCTAAGTTATAACCATCTTTTAACATTTCTTCAACAACATAACGATCACCAACTTGAGTCTTCACAGAATGCAAACCAGCTTTTTCCATTGCCTTGTACATTCCAAGGTTACTCATTACTGTAGTTACAATTGTGTCTTTCTTCAAGCGACCACGTTCGTTCATGTATTTACCACAAATATACATAATCTTGTCGCCATCAACAATATTTCCAAGTTCGTCAACTGCGATACAACGATCGCCGTCGCCATCAAAAGCTACACCAACTTGGGCTCCTTGTTCTACTACGAATTTAGCTAATGCTTCAGGGTGAGTAGAACCAACACTATCATTGATATTTAAACCATCAGGGTTAGTTGCCATTGTATTAAAGTCTGCTCCTAAATCAGCAAAAAGACGTGACACTAATGCACTGGTTGAGCCGTTTGCACCATCAATACAAATATGCATTCCAGATAAATCATCAGGAATTGTTTGTTCAAGGAATTGAGTATACTTCAAAGCACCTTCTTTAAAGTCACTCATTGTACCTAACCCTTTTGCTGATGGTCGTGGTAAAGTATCTTCTTCTTTTTCAAGTAAAGCTTCAATTTCTTCTTCTTTTTCATCTGACAACTTATAGCCGTCACCGCCAAAGAACTTGATTCCATTATCTTGAACTGGATTATGAGATGCAGAAATCATTACCCCAGCATCTGCATCTTGTAATCTCACAAGGTAAGCGACCCCAGGAGTTGTAATTACACCTAAATCAAAAACTTCAATTCCCACTGACAATAAACCAGCAATCAAGGCGTGTTCTAACATTTGCCCTGAAATCCGAGTATCGCGTGCAACCAATACTCGTGGAGCACGATCTTTATCTGTTGCGTGTTGAGTTAATACGTAACCACCACAACGTCCTAATTTAAATGCTAATTCTGGACTAAGAGAGGCATTTGCAATCCCTCTGACACCATCCGTACCAAAATATTTCATTCTAAATCCTCATTTCATAAACTAACTAATATTTATTATATCATTTAAAAAAATGGTTTCAGTAATCATAATAGATTCTTAAAATACAAAAGAGTTCATAATAGTTATATTCTACCATAAACTCTTAAATTTGATTATTTTTGTTTTTTTCGATCTGCATAACCGAATGCAGCAGCAATTGCAGCAATAACCGCTCCACAGAGTGCAATTAATTGCGTATACTTTGTATTTCCGGTTTCAGGTAAACCATCAGTTGATCCTTCCGCAATCATCCAGCCTTCAGTCTGTTTTTTTAACGCCTTTTTAACACCTGAAACAGTATCAGCATGGACCGCAGAATTTGAATTTTCAGCCGCTGCAGCAATAATATTTTGCATCTGATTAATTAACGTTTTTGATAATTGTGCATTAAAAGTATTTGCATCCATACTTTGCATCTGATGACCACTCTTATTAAAGTTAAATTTTAATTGATGGTGATTAATCATCTTTTCTTCATGCATCAATTTTTGATATGCTAAGTCATTACTTTCCTGCTGCTTTGCATGCTTTTTAACTGAATTAAGATGTTCTGATTTTTTGGCCGCCGATTTCTTCTCATTTGAAGTTGAATTTTTATCAGTTAAATGATTTCCAAAATCTTTCAAAGCAGTTTGCTCACCAGTTGTTTCTACAAATCCAGGATCTGTAATTTGGCTATTCGAAACTGATTCTGGCT
This sequence comes from Candidatus Ligilactobacillus excrementigallinarum, assembly GCA_019114385.1. GTDB lineage: Bacteria > Bacillota > Bacilli > Lactobacillales > Lactobacillaceae > Ligilactobacillus > Ligilactobacillus excrementigallinarum. Next base: position 24,372 of record DXFP01000023.1, read on the forward strand.
GAGAATATTTAATATTATTTTCATCTGAATGACTATCATTTTCGTCAGAATTATTTTTTGTTGATTCAATCTGATTATCGTTATTAAAACTTGGATTCTTAGTTGAATCTGGAATTTCAGGTTGAAAATTACCATGACTTGGATTTGTGTCTTTTACTGGTACATAGTAAATAATTTGTTCTAAATCTCCGCTATTTGCATTCACCCACATCTTCTGTGTTTGAGTTTGTAATGGTACAAAACCAATAATCTGAGGAGCATCAACAGCTTCAAATGCTTGCATCTCAGACCAATTATTCCAGTCAATCACACCAGTTACTTCATCTTGTTGACCATTTCGAGTAAATTCTAATTTTTGAACAACTGTTGGTGCAGCCGGTGCATCATTTTTAGGTTCTAAACGATATTTAATTGTACGTGTGACTATTTTAGAATCATTTACTATTTTTATGACATGCGTAAAGTACACAAAATATTGTTTTATCAAATTATCTGGTTGAAATACATTTCCATGAGTTGCTGTAAACTCATCTTTAATTAATCGATAATGCTGAGCTTCCAATTGATTAATTTCAGTTGCCGTTTGATAGTCACTAATTGAATTTGCATCACCCGAAAGTGTTACATTCTTCAAAATCTTCCCCGTTGCTTGATCAAGATAGACAACACTTATTTGCTCAACTTGAGGATCATAATATACATTTTTCACAAAATCATGTTGTGAAGTAACTGCGGGCAAGATATAAATTGCATCAACTGTATTTTGTTTAACAGTGTACCCTGCAATTTCAGGCACATTAAATTCTTTAAATATACCAAGTTGATAATCCCATGCACCCCATGAAACTTGTTTTGTAACCAAATCTTTTTTTCCTAAACGATTAAAAATCAATTGTTTATGCACTGCAGGAGCTAAGTTCTCATTCGTTTTTGATTTCAAGAAATTAATCTCTTCATTGTAAGTTTCACTTTGTTTAACATCTTCTGTTTGGTGCACAAAGCGAATAAAATACGTGTTTTGAGCATCAATTATTCCGCCATTATCTTGGTTAAATATCATTCCTTTAGTTGGTGAATACGCATCTGATATTAACTGATAATGTTTCTGCTCCAATTCACGAATTACTTTTTGGGCATCATAGGTTGATTGACTTCCTAACTCTCCACTAAGTGTCTCACTTTGAATTACTTGGTGAGTAGTGTCATCATAATAAACTACTTTTGCATGTTCTGTTATCTTAAGGTGATTTACATGGTAATGAATCGTTATCGGAACTACAGGTTGTGGCTTTTCAGGTTCTGCAGTTTGTGGAATAGCAGCCAATGTCCGCACCCAAACTTCACGATTAAAATCAGATTGATTGCGATCTACATGATAAAAAATTCGATTTGTATTTCCAGTTAATTCAATTAATCCTGCACCATAGTATGGAATATCTTCTGCACTAAACGGCTGATCCCAATTCGTTTTCCCCTGCCAGCTAGTTGCATTCTGCGGGTAAACAATTCCTCCATCCGTGATTGATGCAGCAGTGTTTGTCTGATCTGAATATAATGTTTTGCCATCGTGTACAGTAACGGATGAACCGTAAAGACCAATTGCACGGGCATCATCATTCAATGCAGTCGCTTTCGTTACATGAGCAGGATATCCCGTTAACGCTTGGTGACCAAGTGTTTGATTAACATCATTGCTATACCATGCATCCATTGAAGCAACTGCTAAATATGCATTTCCATTAAAATTAATCAGATTTCCTTGATCATCATAAAAACGATATTCCACTGTTACTCCATCTGAATTGCAATACCAAAACCCTTCTGCAGGATCATTGTAAATTGCAATCATTGGTGTCTTATATCTCCCATTAGGCGTTCCAATCGAACTTCCGCCAGACGTTCCAGGTAATAAATTGCTAAAAATTTCTTCAATACGTGCAATTCGATAAGTTTTTCCCGTTTGATCAATATAACTGACATTAGATAAATTATTAAATTCAGCAGTTGCAAACTTTCCAGAAATGCCCTTTTCATCATTTGCAGAGATAATTACTGCATTAGTGCTATCCAAATTTACTTGATTAATATATGTTTCCTGCATTCCAGTTTTAGATTTATCCAACTGAAAAACTGTCTGCTGTGCCTCAGAGCCATTCAATGTTACTTGAACTTGAATGCCATCACTCCGATTCCATTTTAGATTTTGTGAAATCGAACCCGTAGTAATATTTGTATTCTTATCTGGAACTTGGCTGGTAATTTCTTGATAATGTTTTAAATCAGCTTGATACTTTTGATTAACTTCATTTTGCTGTGCAATTTGTTTTTTAATTGATGAAGCTTGACTTTCATAATCTTGTTCAATCTTTGCATTCCCATCTGGAACAGTACTTGCAGAAATTACTTTGTCTGGATCTTTTACAACATGCACGTTTTCAGTTTGTTTTGCATCTGAAACTGCACTTTGTAATACTTTTGATGCTGATGCAACTGAAATTGAACTGGAAGTCATCGATAAACTGCTGCTTGAACTCGTTTGAGCTATTGAAGCTGTATTTGCCATTGATCCAGTTTGAATTATCGAGTTTGTGCTTGCTTTGGCAGTAGTCTTTGCAACTGAGGCTGTTGAACTGCTTGCATTTATTGAATCAGCATGAACATCACTTATCCACATTCCAGCAGTTAGTAACGTAGTCGAAAGGCCTGCTGTTAGCAAAAATTTCTCTGTTTTATATTTTTTATAATGCATTTTCCGTTCAACCATTACTAACTTCCTTTCTATTTTTAGTATCCTAAATTTCTTCAAACGTTATAGAGACTATAATATTTCTCCATTCTTTTATCTGCTATTTTAATGTAGCATGCATAATTCAATTATTCAAGCTGTCACTTTTTATTATAAATCAAAAAAATAAGGTGTAACAAAACACCAAAAACAGATTATGCAGATATAGGAGTAGAGACCGGACTTACGTCACAGTCTCTTAACAGTCTCTTAATAGAATATGTCAGAAAATCATTTGAAGTTTCTTACGATAACTACATCTTCATTATTATTCAATTCATGTTGAATAAACTTTCGTGCAGCATATTTCGTCAAGAAACTTTTTACCTTAGTTCCATCATTATGATAGGTATTTGCAGCTACTATTTCCTCGGGGGTCTTCCAAGTATAATGTAATTGCTTTTCACATGGATAATGCCAGGTAGTACATAATTTTCTGTTTTTTGTATTTAAAATAGCATACATAACGATTTTCCATACATTTTAAAGAGTAGTAAGAACTGCATAAGCACAATGTTGAAAAGAACTTTTTCACTCTAAATGAAAATA
>DXFP01000024.1 GCA_019114385.1 Candidatus Ligilactobacillus excrementigallinarum
GTATTGCGCATTGCAGCTTTGGTTGAGCAACACTCTCCGCATCCGATTGCTCAAGCGATTGTAAAAAGCTATCCAGAGCAATTGAAAGAAAACGTAGAATGTGTACAAGAATTGCCAGGATTAGGAATTAAGGCTGAGATTGAGCATCAGCAGGTAATGGTTGGAAATGCCAAAATGATGCAGCAATTTAATATTCAAGGATTCGAGAAAGAACAGACAAACGGGACCGTAGTCTATGTTGCATTGAATCAACATTTTCTAGGAGCAATCAAAGTGGCAGACACCTTGAAAGCAACTGCTAAAACTACGATTGAACAACTGCATGAATTAGGGGTTAACGATATTATGATGTTAACTGGAGATAATTTGCAGGTTGGAAAGCAGATTGCGCATAAGGTAGGAATTGCCGATGTGCAGGCTGATTTAATGCCGCAGGATAAAGTTAAAGCAATCGAAGCTTTTCGACACAATCATCCGCACACCAAATCAGTGTTTGTAGGTGATGGGTTAAATGATACTCCTAGTTTGGCAATTGCAGATATTGGGGTTGCAATGGGAGCATTAGGTTCAGATGCAGCGGTTGAAGCCGCAGATGTGGTTTTAATTCACGATGATCCAGCAGTTTTACCGCGATTAATCAAAATTGCACGCCGGACTAAAATGATTGTTTATCAAAACATCACGTTAGCGCTTGTCATGAAAATTTTATTTTTGATTTTAGCAGCGTTTGGTTTTGCTACAATGTGGGAAGCGGTTTTTGCAGATGTCGGTGTTACTTTAATTGCAGTGTTAAATGCCTTGAAAATTAATAAAAAAAACAATCAGTATTAATAAAGAAGGCTGGACTTACGTCACGGCCTTCTTTTTGTATATTTTCATAGTGGTTGCTCGAGATGGACTTTACATCCGTACATCCTTAATCGTAACTTCATACGATGAGGCGGGAGCTGTTACCTTAACTGTCGTACCGGCCGGTTTATGCATAATTGCGCGACCGATTGGTGAATCAAAAGAAATTTTATGTTCATCTACATTGGCTTCTTGTTTACCAACGATATGGTACGTTTCAGTTTCATCATCATCTTCGAACCGTAATTCAACGGTGGTTCCGATATCAACTTTGCCATCATTTTGAGGTTTAACAATTTGAGCATATTGCAGTTGTTTATTTAAGTAACGTAAGCGACTTTCCAAGTGGCGCAAATCACGTTTGGCAGCACTGTATTCTGCATTTTCAGATAAATCACCAAGTGCGCGTGCTTCTTGGAGTTGTTTGATTTTTGATGGACGATCCCGTTTTAGGGCTTCAATTTCATCAACGATTTGTTGATAGCCTTCTGGAGTCATTTTTTGAAAGTAAACATCACGCATTAGTCTTCCCAACTTTCTGTCAGCATTTTCTTTTTTAGTGGAATGTAGTGGTGCTGTTTGATTTCACGATCCACCTTATGAATTTCTTTGTCTGGAGTTTTTTGGGTTGTCTTGCGAAAGGCGTGCATAATAAAGTAGTCACCGTCTTCAGCAATGAACATTAAGCGATATTTGCCTAACCGAATCTTATATAAATGACGATAGGGCAGTCGTAAAATCATGCGCTTTACAGTTGGTCTGGTCAATGGCAGAGTTTGTTCATTCATTTGAGTAAGCATGTCATTTACTTTGCGATAAATACTTTGATCTTTTTCTTTGATTTTGTGATACCAATCTAAAAATGCAACCTTGCCGCGATTATCTTCATATAAATAGATTGCCATATATAAAATCCCCTCTAATCATAATTTTGCCGTGCTATAATAGTAATAATTATATCATGGGAGCGTAACAAAATAGAAAGGATAAACTAGATGGACGAGTTATTTGAAAAAGCACCAATTAAAAAGGTATATTTTAAAATCTCGCTGCCAGTTGTAATGGGGATGCTTGCCAGCATGATTTTCAGTTTAGCCGACACATTCTTTGTTGCTCAAACGGGAAATACTGATTTGGTTGCTGGAATTACAGTTTGTACGCCAATGTTTATGTTTATGATGGCTTTAGGGGATATTTTTGGTCTTGGAGGCAGTTCAGTAATTTCACGCTTATTTGGACAAAAAGAACATGAACGCAGTGCGCGTATTAGCAGTGTTTGTTTTTACTATTCATTGGTTATGGGCTTAATTGTTACGGCTTTGCTGTTGATTTTTGAAAAAACGATTTTACATATTTTAGGTGCAACTAGTGCTACTTACCCATATGCTGCAGCTTTTTATCGGGTATTTGCATTAGGTTCACCGCTAGTAATTGCAGAATTGACTCCTTCTAATTTAATTCGGACAGAAGGATTAGCTAAACAAAGTATGTTGGCTATTGTCTATGGAACAGCCTTAGCATTAATTTTGGATCCTATTTTCTTATTTGTTTTTAAGTGGGGTGCAGCTGGAGTAGCATTAGCTAATATTCTAGGATACGTGCTTGAATTTGGTTTCTTAATTTACTATACCCATCGTGATTGTAAATACATTACGATGGATATTAAAAAAGCTCGTATTTCTTGGAAAGACTTAAAAGAAGTGTTAGCCATTGGAATTCCAGGTTCAGTTACTAACTTAATGCAAAGTTTTGGTATGGCTTTATTGAATAATTTTTTAGCAAAATATGGTGCTGATCAAGTGGCGGCCATGGGAATTACTCAAAAAATATACTTGATTGTAATGTTAGTAATGATTGGCTTTGCGTTTGGTGCTCAGCCGCTTATCGGGTATAATTATGGGGCACGGAATGCTAAAAGATTTAAAGAGGCATTGCACTTCGATTTGCTTGTAGAAATTGGATATGCCGTTATTTTATCAGTAATTTTGATGATTTTTGCTCCATATCTGGTTAAAATTTTTATGAACAAGCCGGAAATTGTGAGTCTGGGAACATATATGACACGGGCTTGTTTAAGTACAACACCGTTTATTGGAGCCATTTTAGTATTTACTACTGTTTTCCAATCAGCAGGAAAAGCGTGGAGTGCCTTTATCATGGCATTATCACGTCAAGGAGCTGTTTATTTAGGAACGATGCTTTTGTGTTCATATTTCTTCGGTCTTCATGGAGTGGTTTGGGCTCAACCTGCTGCCGATGTGATTACATTTGGAATTGGTTTACTCTTATATCAAGGTGAATTTCGGAAATGGATTAAGCAGGCAGAGCTTGAAAATTAAGCAGAGAAGGGAATTTTGATTATGCAAATTAAACAAGTTAATGAACAAAATCCAATTTCAGTTAAAGATTCATTATTGGATTTTTGGAAAGGATTTATCAGCTATAACGGAAAAACACCCCGTAAGGCATTCTGGATTGGAGTAGTTGAATATTTTGTAGTGATTGCTCTTAATAATTTGATTTTTGGAACATTGAATAATGACTATGCAGGTGGAGTGAGCGGTAAAATTTTCACAACGATTTTATTTGGAGTTTTATTGATTATGCAAATTCCGCTTACAGCACTTGCATTTAGAAGATTACGAGATGCAGGAATGAAAACTTTGCCAATTACATTGATTGTTTTAATTAACTGTGCATTTAGTATTGCATTTGTTTTCTTTCCAATGATTGCGTTGGTTAAAGTTGGTTTGATTGTTTGCCAATGCTTCATGGTATTGTTATTCTGCGTTCCAAGTAATGGAATTCAAAAATAGAAAGAAGTTTCCACATGAAACAAACTAAAGAAAGAGTTTCGTTTATCGATGCTTTTTTGAACTATTGGAAAAAGCCATTTAATTTTACTTCTACGGCAACGATAAGTGAATATTGGTGGGGTCAACTTGCCATGTTAACGGGTTTATTAGCTCAATATACAATTCTGATGGGTTTTTATCAGTCAATGATTGTTTCTGGAATTAGAGTTCTAGGAACGATTGGCACCATTTTAATTTGTATATTAATGGTTTGGCTTTTACTATCTAGTTTGGCACTATTTGTACGGCGCATGAATGATGTCGGCTTTAAATCAACTCCAATTCTAATTTGGTTGTTACTGGTTGCAATTGTACTGGTCTTTAACAATGGCAACTTAATTTGGCTAATTTTAAATTGTGTGGTTTATGTAATCCAAGTTGTTTTATGTATCCAGAAATCGAATGCTTTTTTGAATGCTAAACCTGGCGTTATTTTTCGCAGTAAAACAACAGTAAGTTATAATGAAGATGATGATCATAGAAAGGAGTCTTAGAAATGACAAAACATGCAGCAGTAATGATTGCTCCAGGATGTGAAGAAATTGAAGCCTTAACTCCAGTAGATGTTCTTAGAAGATTAGGCGTTGATGTAGATATGGTTGGTTTATTTGATTTGGATGTAATGGGCGCACATGGCATTCAATTAAAGTGTGATCAAGTAATGAGCGATCATTTATTAGATTATGATATTGTGATTTTTCCAGGCGGCTCAAAAGGTGCTGAAAATTTACGCGACAGTGATGAATTAATGCACTTGATTCAGCAGCGAAATGCACAAGGAAAGTGGAATGCAGCAATGTGTGCTGGTCCAATGGCACTTGCTCGCTTTGGCTTGCTTGATCATCATCGATACACTTGTTTCCCAGGAGTTGAAAAAAAATTTGAAGATCAATTAGAAGGTGCTACACGCTTAGATGACATTGTCGTGGTAGATGAAGATGGTAAGATTATTACTAGTCGCGGACCCGCAACAGCGATGGCATATGCATTTAAGATTGCTGAAATCTTAGGCGTAGATCCCGAAGTTCAAAAGGAAGCAATGCAGTATAACTATTTGAAAACTCAAATGCGTAAGTAGGAGGGATTGCAATGTCAGATGAAAGAAAACACCGCTTTTTTAAAACAGCACTCGTGCATGGCTTGATTTTAACGGTGGGAATTGTAATCGGAAGAAAGATTGAAAAAGATGTAAATCATCAATAATTTTTCAGTTAATTAAAAATTTGATTTAAATAGAGGCTGTGACGATAAGTTGCAACCTCTTTGTGATTTTAAAGGAGCGAACTTTTGTGCGTGAAGAATATCGTAAGCACATTCAACGGCCGCATTTGTACCAATTACGTGAATTAGCATTGGCATTCACCTTTTGCGGCGGCTTTATTGATGCTTATACATTTATGGAACGCGGTGGAACATTAGCTGCGGGGCAAACCGGAAATATTATCTTTTTTGGAACGGATATTGCTAAACATAATTTACCGGGCTTAGCAACTAAAGTGGCAACCTTTTTTGCTTATATTTTAGGATTGATTGTGGTTACAATCATTGCTTCTAAAGTCAAATCCAAATACAAGCGAATTTTTTGCATTTTACCAATTATGTTTATCTCCATTGTGGTTGGCTTTGTGCCGCATACAGTACCTAACTTTTACGTAGTGCCGTTTTTGGCATTTGGAATTGCGATGCAGACGGTGGCATTTAATAAAGTTGAAGGTTTAGGTTATATGAATACGGTCTCCACAGGAAATTTACGGAAAGCTGTAGTTGCCTGGACGCGTTATTTTGTTGATCATGATGACAGTCAAACTAAAGCGGGAACAAATTACTTATTATTAGTTTTAGGTTTTATCTGCGGAGCAACAGTGTCCGCTATTCTAGATAATTATCTCGGTATCCATACAATTTGGGTAGCAGCAATTTTATTAATGATTATCAATTTTTTCTATGGAATGATGGTTTATCACCGTGATAATTTAGAATTAACAGATTAGTCAAAAAACAAAAGTTAATTTTGTTTGCAAATTAATAATTTGAAAATGCTATAATTAGGGTGAAGAGGTGAGTGACATGAAGAAACAGACAAGTTTAACATTAGTTGCTGGTTTGGCATTGTTGTTAGCAGGTTGCGGGAATTCAACTGCACCAAGTAAAACAACACATAAAGCAGAGTCATCAATAAAAACTGAACAAGTTAAATCCAAACAAGCAGCTTCGAGTACCGAATCATCAATTGCAAGTTCAACAGATTCAACTAATACAGATCAGTCAGTTTCAGTTGAAGGACAATCAACTGCTGAATCTTCCAAGAAAGCTACAAGACAGACACAGACCCAACAATTTAGTACAAAAGCTCAGGCAGCTAGCTATGTGACTGATCAAGGATATCAAACTAGTCAAGAAACACAAGGTTTACCAGTTGTTAACCTTGGTCACGGCATCACTGGGACGCTTGATTCTGGTGCAGGACAAAGTTACTTGCACTGGAATGAAGGAAATTGGTCATTTACAGTTCGTGCCTCAGCTGTTAACGGACAAGATCCAACGAATACGGCTAAGGAAATTGTAAACCAATTAGAGACAATATACTTGCCAGCACCGCAAAATCAAGGCAGCGGAACTTTTGATATTGCAACCGGTAATTATCAATTAACTTGGCAAAAGAATAATCAAGTTTATTCCGTTACAGGGAATAGTCCGCAAGACGTAATTCAAAAAGCGGTTAATCAAGGAAATAATTAAAAAAGATGTGACAAAACGTTAAAAAACAGGGTATTGCAAGGAAAAAGCGAATGAATTATGCAGAATTAATTCGGAAACTTTTGAATTTACAGACATGTTCATTTGTTTTGGATCCGATTATACTGATATAAAATGGAGGTTGCACTTAAATTACAACCTCTTTTTTAGAGAATTAATCAAATTAGGAAAGGATGGAATTTGTGAGTGAAAAACTAGATATTGCGCATACAATTAATCCACGGACTCGGATAATTGTTTCAGCAATTTTATTAATTTCAAATTTTATTTGTTTAATGAGTCAAACGATGATGGTTACAGCACTGCCTGTAATTCAAACAGATATGCATCAGGCAATGACAACGGTGCAATGGTTAACCACTGGATATACATTACTGATTGGGATTGTTACACCATTATCATCAAACATGTATGAAAAATTTACTAATCGGCAAGTTTTTTTAGGAACAATTGGTCTCTTTACAGTGGGGACGGCCTTGGGATGTGTTGCTCAAAACTTCTGGATGCTGTTATTGGCTAGATTAATTCAAGCGGCTGCTGGAGGATTGTTGTTATCATTTGAGATGACAGTCATGGTGACAATTTATCCACCAGAAAAGCGTGGTACAATTATGGGAATTTCTGCTTTAGTAGTTGCATTTGGACCAGCTATCGGCCCAACTTTAGCAGGATTTGTTTTGAGTATATTTGGTTGGAGATACTTATTTATTTTAATATTGCCAATTATGATTTTAATCTTCATTATTGGTGCATTTGTTTTTCCTAATTTTTCAAAACCACGCAATATTAAGATTGATATGTTGTCCGTTGTGATTTCATTAGCGGGTTCAGCTTTAGCGTTAGCCAGTTTAACGGTTATGCAGCAACAATTGGCACTTGGCTTGGTAATGCTGATTGTCGGATTGATTTTAGTTTTTATTTTCGTAAAACGTCAATTAAAACTTAAAAATCCAATGTTGAAGGTTACGATTTTTAAAGTACGTTCTTTCAGATTAATGACTTTAATCGGAATCTTGGCTTTCATGGTACTGCTTGGTACAGAACAAATGGTATCGATTTTTGCACAAAATGTGACACACTTAACAAGTATGCAAGCTGGGATGGTATTGTTGCCTGGAGCGGCTTTAAATGCGATTACAGCCGCTTTTGTAGGCCGATTGTATGATGAATTTGGACCAAAGACATTAGTTTTAAGCGGTTCAGTGTTAATGATCATCGGTACAATTCCATTTGTGTTCATTCAGGCATCTATGTCAGTTTGGATGATGACGGTGGCATATGCGGTACGGATGATGGGAAATGCATTAGTCTTCTCTCCAGTAATGTCTGAAGTCTTTAATGACTTAGCGCCTGAAGAAGTTAGTCATGGAACAGCTTTGAATAATGCATTACGGCAAGTTGCCGGTTCTGTTTCCGTTACTTTATTAATTGTTGTCAGCTCTATTCCACATTCATTTGTACTTGGAATGCAACTTTCAATGTGGATTACTTTGATCTTGACAGTTGCAATGCTAGGAATTTTTATCCATTATTTAAAGGTACAAAAGAATAGATAAAACTAAAGAAGCACCCTAAACAGGCATGTTGTAAGGAAAAACCGAACGAATTACGTAGTATTGATTCGAAGGTTTTTGAACTTACAGACATGCCTGTTTGTTTTGGAACCCGATTATGTGGATATAGAAATAGAGGTTGGATTTATGTCACAACCTCTTCTTTTTGTATACTGATTGCTTTGCTGTTTTGGAGTTCAATCGAGTTTCCTAAGTATAAGTATGCAGCACTTCGAATACGCTATCGCTATTCGTGCGCACTGCAAAACTTATGCTACGCAAACTCGAGACGGCCTTCACATCCTATGGTTTTACATATCCCCATCCTTGTGCCTCTTTTTCACCAATCTCTAGTAAACCAGCAGGTACCACTTCAACAAAATCAAAAAGCTGGTTTTCATCCAGATGGTAATGATTCATTGAATTATGACAACCTTTAATTTTGAAACCGGCAGCCATTGCTTGCTTTAAAACCTGATATAGTTGTTCATCACGATTTTGATTTACTAAGTTTTGAATAGCATCTCCAGTAACAACGATTTCAAGTTCTAAGTCAGGGTGAGTTTGCTTAGCGACTGTCATATTCTTTAAATTGCCGCTGACTGCTTGCCAACGTTCAGTTTGATCAATGTGTAATAATAATTTCATAATAATTCCTCTTTCTATATTAGATTCCTGCATAATGTAAAGTATTAAATAATGTCACACACACTAATGCACTTAATAGTAACGTGTAGATGCGATTTAACAGTTTGCATGAGGCATGCCGATTTAGCCACGTTCCAGCGAAACCGCCGACAATAGCCGCTACAATTACTGCCGCCATAATGGAGATGCTAATTGGTGGTTTAATCGGGTTGACGGCAATTGTAACCATTTTTGTTAATTGTGAAAAGAAAATAATGCCAACGGAATAGACCGCTGCTTCACGTAATGAAAACGAGAAAAGCAACATCATTAAGGCGACGTTAATCGGGCCGCCGCCAATGCCTAGAAAGACTGAAAAACATCCTAGACCAATCCCCACGCTTAAAATTGCAATTAAATTTGTTAGATGGAAACTAACTAATCTTTTTTTTACAAAATTATAAACTAAGACGGTTAGCAGCATGACAAATAACATCATCGACTGCAAGACTTTAACGTGATTTTCCGGCATTGTTTGAATAACCCAAGTGAGTAATTTTTGCCCTAAAAATCCGCCGCAAATCGAGCCAATCGAAATTGTAATTAACGATTTAAAATCAAATTTAAATTTTTGTTTTAATTGTTTTCCTAATGAAACAATTGCCATTACGAAGACTGCTAATGAAGAATAGAAGTTAATGGTTGCTGTTCCAGCATTACAAACAATATCGAAAAGAGGTTTGATTACCACTCCGCCGCCTAAACCGGTAGAGGATCCCGATGCAGTTGCAATGAAAACAATTAATGCATAGATAAGCAAGTTTGCCATTGAGTTTCACTTCCCTTTATTTTTAGTATATCGATAGTTGAATGGATAACATAATAATTTGCTTAAATGAATCCGGTAAGTGATTTGACGTGTATCTGAGTGAATGAATAGTGTATAATTAAAAGCGTACAATCAATTAATTTTGGAGGATTTACTATGTCTAAGATTTTTGCATATAGTATTCGTAAAGATGAAGCTCCATACGTTGAAGAATGGAAGAAAGCTCATCCAGATGTTGAAGTTGAATATACAGATGCTTTATTAACACCAGAAAATGCTGACCTTGCAAAGGGTGCTGACGGGGTTGTTACATATCAACAATTACCTTACAAAGCAGATACAGTTGAAGCTTTGCACAATGCTGGCATCAGCAAATGGTCATTACGAAACATTGGAATTGATAATATTGATTTGAAGAAAGCTAAAGAATTAGGCTTTACTTTAACAAATGTTCCTGTTTATTCACCAAATGCGATTGCTGAACATGCAATTGTCCAAGCTGCACGGATTTTACGTCAAGATAAGCGGATGGATGATAAGATGGCTCGCGGTGATATGCGTTGGGCACCAACAATTGGACGCGAAGTGCGGGATCAAACATTTGGTATCATCGGTACAGGTCACATCGGTCGCGTATTTATGAATTTAGTTGAAGCATTTGGTGCAAAAATCGTTGCATACGATAAGTTCCACAATGATGAAGTTGAAAAGAAGGGCTACTATGTTGATTCATTAGATGAATTATATGCTCAAGCAGACGTAATTTCATTGCACGTTCCTTCATTGCCAGAAAACATTCACATGATTAACGATGAAACAATCGCTAAAATGAAGGACGATGTAGTTATTATGAACGTTTCACGTGGTGACTTAATTGACACAGATGCATTATTACGTGGATTAGATAGTGGCAAATTATTTGGTGCCGTTCTTGATACTTATGAAGATGAAGTTGGAATCTTTAATGCTAACTGGGATCGTAAAGGTGTTCCAGATGCACGCTTAGATGACTTGATTCATCGCGATAATGTCTTGGTAACACCACATACTGCATTCTATACAACACATGCTGTACGTGAAATGGTTACACAAGCCTTTGATAACAACTTGTTGATGATTGAAGGCAAGGATCCTAAGACACCAGTTGATTTGAGTAAATATTAGGATATAAAAACCATCTCGATTAACGGCTAATATAAGTTAATAATCCGAATGACCTGCAAATGCAAGTCAAAAGGGTCAAAAGGTTGTATACTTATATAACTTGATAACTTAAAAATAATGAATTAATTCAAGAGGTTGTGATATAAGTCCAACCTCTTTTTTAGTAGTTCAATGGTGAATGTTTATGATGAAGTGAAAAATCAAAAGCAATCACATTGGTTTATTATGAGGATTACTAAGCATTTTGAGAGTGTTGTTAATTTTATACTTTGGGTTCATAGTAGAAATTAACAACCATTGAGACTGAACTGAGTAAGCACTTAACTTGTTGAATAAATATTAATAAATTAGAATTAAGATGAAAGAAGGGATCAATATGAAACTAACAATAACAGAACCCGCACAAATGCGTTTAGCAAAGTATTTTGATGATCCAAAAGCGGTTGTTTTATTGGACTTTGATGATGGAGTCGGGTATCAGTCAGAAGTAGCGATTTCATGTACTCTAAATCAAGAATTTCGACTTTTAGTTGTAGATAAAAATAGTGATTACCACGAATATAATACTGAAATTCAAACAGAATTAGGACCAATGTATTATAAAGACTATTCAAAAACATTTATGGATGAAGCTATGAAAATTGATGTGAAACCGAATGGTCAACTTACATTACGGGGTGTTTATCGTGGAGAATTAACACCAGCATTAAATGTTTTGGATTTACGAGAAGATGGCGCTAAGTGAAAAAAGAACAATTCATTAGCAATCTGTTAAAGTTAAATGAACAGGATGCTAAAAAAACGCTTGAGCATCTTGAGGCGTTTAATGATGGGGTAATTGCGATTATCATAACTATTATGGTGTTAGAAATTCCTGCACCTCATGGAGGATTAATTTCGTATTTTGAATTTTTGAAATCAATAGGGATTTTTCTGACGAGTTTTTTTGTGGTTGCTAATTTTTGGTATGAATTAAACAAAATGTATAGTGGGGTAATTTACGCCACTAAAGGCATGGTAGTAGTCGATTTAATGTATTTGGCTAGTTTAGCGATTTTACCAGTTTTGACAAAGTGGATAATGGAAGATCCAAGTAAATTAGCGGTTATTAACTATGGAATTATCTACATGATTATTGAACTCTTAGGATTATGGATTAGTCATTTTTCATTTAACATTATGATTCACAAATCGGAAAATTCTACACAAATTCATGCTAAAAGTAATAAAGCGATTCGGATGCGAACAATTATTTTAATCGTAGTTAACTTGGCAATCATTGCTTTCTCATTTAAATTTGCCAAATTTATGATTTATGCATATTTAGCTTTGCCGATTATTGACTTCTTCTTTCCAGAAGAGTGGCATTGGCGAATAAAAAGAAAACAAAGGTAAAATAAAACAGACTGGACAAATAGATTGTCACAGTCTGTTTTATTTTACGCTTCTTTATTAACGTCTTTTGATCTTGGATTTTTAATTAAGAACCAGCACAAAATTCCTGAAATAATGAATAAGATTAATGAAAGCCACAATAATTCATGGATTCCGTCATAATATGCATGCCGAATTGTTGTGGTGATTCCAGGAATTTGATGGAATTTTTTAGCCATTTCCATTCCTGAAAACGGACCAGCTTGGATAATTGTTTGGCTGACATGATTATTTCCCAGGTGATGAATTAAACTGCGATGATAGCCATCGCCAACAATTAAGCCGAGAACAACAATTCCCAAACAATTTCCGAATTGACGGCAAACACTGTTAATTCCAGATGCCATCCCCATGTTTTGCGGCTCAACATCCAATAATGCCGCATTAGAAATGGCAGGATTAATACCAGCATTTCCTAATCCCATGAAAATAAAGGCAGGAATTAAGAAAGTCCATTGCAAATGATAGCCAAGTAGTAAATTCATAGCTAAAACGCCAATTGCTTCTAAGAAGAGTGATCCGGAAGCAACGATGCGACTGCCGATTTTACCAACTAAGTAGCCCACAAATGCACCTAAGAATAATGGAAAGGCACTAATAATCAGGCGTTGCAAACCAACTTCAAGCGGAGAATATCCCATATAATCTTGCATCAAGATAGTTAAGTAAGTAAAGAATGAGAATAATCCTAACGTAATTGTGAAAGCTGCAACACAAGAACCGACAAATGATAGCTTTTTAAACAAATCTAAATTCATCATTGGGTGAGCGTAGTGCTTTTCCCATAAAATGAAAATGATTAATAAGACGATTCCGCCTGCAATCCAGCCAAAGATATTCGGTGTCATCCAGCTGGCATTGATGTTATTTTCTTTATTTAATAAACCATAAACTAAACAAAAGACCATGGCAGTACTGAGAATCATTCCCAAAATATCAACGTGCCGATCGACTTCATAATGTTTTTCGGTGATAAATTTAATACCAATGATAATCGCAATTATCCCGATTGGAATATTAATTAAGAAAATTGAACGCCAGTTAAAATACTGAACTAAAATTCCACCGACAAGCGGCCCGATAGAAGTTCCGAAACCAACAATACTTCCCCAAATACCAAGGATAAATGCCCGCTGTTTACCTTCATAGTTATCTCCAATTAAGGCCATTGATAAACCTAAGATTCCAGCTCCACCGACACCTTCGATTCCCCGGGAAATATTTAGCATTAAGCTGTTAGGAGAAATCGAGCATAACAGTGATCCGGTAGTGAAAATCAACATTGAGAGTAAAAAGAATAATTTCTTTCCATACATGTCTCCTAATTTACTAATTAGTAAAATTGAGATTGTATAAGTTGAGGTATAGGCATTTACAACCCATTGTGTAGTTATGTAGCTGGTGTGAAATTCACGTTGAATGGTAGGAAGGGCAACGTTGACAATGGTGACATCCAACATTGCCATGAGAACTCCCATGCCAATGGCGATTAAAACTAGCCAGCTAGTCTTTTTTTCTTTGGTTTCGTCCATTGGAATGACCTGCTTTCTATAAAATTGAACTTTTACATTGTAACACAGGATGTGAAAACCGTCTTGAATAAGCAAGTGTTAGCCTAAATGTACAAGCATAAACTAAAAAAATCAGCCCGTACATCAATACGGACTGATTTTCCAAGTCAGATTATATTTTTAAATCCTTAGTTACTATTGAATATCGATACTGTGATTCTTGTCGATTTCTTCTTTTGTCTTTGGTAATGTTACTGTTAAAACACCATCTTCGTATTTAGCAGTAATTTTTTTGCCGTCGACTTTTGGCAAACGGTATGAACGGCTATAAGTACCATAATCACGTTCGCTAGCAATCATGTCGCCTTTGCTGTCACTTTCGTCATCAAATGAATCACGTTTGGCATCAACAGTTAATACATCATCTTTGAAGTTTAAAGCGATATCTTTCTTATCGACGCCAGGCATATCAATTTTGATGACATAATCTTTATCAGTTTCTTTGATATCACTCTTTAATGAACGTAATTCATTACTCCAACTGTTAAAGAATGAACGGCCAAAACTATTGAAGAAATCATCACTATTTGCTAATTTGTTAAAATGATTCATTAAATCATTACTCATAATAAAACTTCCCTTCTATATCCCTTACACCTATTATGATAGGCGCTTTATCTGGCAAAATCAAAAAATTTGATTGCAATAAATATGGGTTATTTCAGGTGTTTTTTATCTCTCAAATGACGGTGAATTCCGCCAATTACCAGTAATCCGATAACGATTAATGACAAGATAAATCCAAAGACACCGAGGTTATATACCGGTGAATGTTCATGGCTGCCCTGGACAAGCATGGATGAGCCTAAAATGACTGCGGCTAAGATAATCGTTACCATAATACGATTAACAACTTGATCAATGCGATACATCAGCTTATTTTGATCTTTTAGTTTTAATGTTAGCCGGGCCTGACTAGCGTTCATAATATCAAGTAATTGGCTGATTTTTTGCGGCATACTTGGGATTTCTTTGGCAGTAGTCAGCATTTGCCATCCTAAATCTTCAATGGAATTGCGTAAATTGAAACGTTTTTTCAAATATTTTTCACCAAATGGCCGAGCGACATCCATTAAAGACAGGTCTGGATCTAATTGAGCAACGATTCCTTCGAGTGTCCCAAACGCTTTGAATAATAAGGTGATTTCCGGTTTGAGTTGTAAATTGTTTTTCCGACATAACGTAATGATTTGATAAAGCAGTTCGGCAAAATCGATTTGACCAACACTCATTTTGAGATATGGCGTAATAAATAAGCCTAATTCTTCATAGAAATTTTCTTCATCGACTTCTCCAGTGCGATTGCATACGCTCAAAACTGCTTCGCCAATTGTGCGCGGATTGCGGGTATTTAATGCAATTACGACGTTTGCAATACTATCGATTAAAGCTGGAGTTAATTTGCCCATCATCCCAAAGTCAAGGTAAACAAGGCGATAGGGCGGTAATGCTTGTTCAGTTTTAACTTCAATGCGGTGTTTGCCGATTTTTTTCTGATAATCATGTGTCGTTTCTTCCGCCTGATCAGCAATTTCTTCACGGTAATTCAAACGATGAAAGAGAATGTTGCCCGGATGCGGATCAGCATGGAAAAAATTATCTTCAAAAACTTGCTTTAAAAAATTTTCGACTAAGGTATGCGCAACGTATTTTTTAACTTTAGTTAATCTTTCGGCTGCCTTAGTTTCTGGTTCAGCAGTTTGTTGAATCAGATACTTAATACTTTTTCCTTCCATTGCTTCGTTGACCAGCACTTTTTGTGCGGAATACATTTGATACACTTTTGGAACGCGAATAATGCCGTCTCGGTTATTCAGCCGATAAAATTCCTGTCCGTTTTGAATTTCAACTTGGGTATTGATTTCGTTTAACAGTGCTGTCCGCAATTGATCTAAGGTTTCTTTGGCATCAATGACTTCTAAATCAGGGACAAATTTTAAAATACTAAGTGCCTTGCGAAATAAAGCTAAATCTGTGCGTACTAATTCTTCAACCGCTGGGTGTTGAATTTTTACCACCACTTTGGTGCCATCTTTTAATGTGGCATAGTGGGTTTGTCCGATAGAAGCAGAGGCAAAAGGCTGTTTATCGAATGTCGCAAAAGTTTCTTCAATTGTTTGTCCTGTTTGTTGCCGAAAAGTTTTTTCAACTGTTTCGTAGTCGTCGATTTGTACGCCATCTTGCAGTTTGCGCAATTCTCGAATATATTCCGGTGAAATTAAATCCGGTCGAGTTGATAAAATTTGTCCGGCTTTAATAAAAGTGGGCCCTAGTTGTTCAAGAGCTTCACGGAATTGTTGCGGATTCGTTTGATGGATAAAATTGTGAATCATATTGTAATTGCGAATTACGCGAATGATTTTTAGAAGTCGTGTTCGTTTGTCTTTTCGTGTAATTGTGATTGCTGATTCTGTCATTAAATCCACCCCGTTTGTTGATTGATACTTTTATTTTAACATTATAAATTCAGAGGCGAAAAATTAATTGCCTGATACACAAATGATAAATAAAGCCTTTTCATAAAAAATAATGCGTGATACACTAATCAATGAATTTAGCAAAAGCACATTAACACTGGAATTTAATTTTTTGATACACAATACACAAATTTATGGAAAGGAAAAAGGATGACACGCAAGGAGAAGATTTGGGAATATTTAAAACAACAACTACCATTAAATGAATACGGATTAACAACTTCAAAGATTGCTGCAGATTTAGACTTAGTTCGAACCAATGTCAGTAAAGAATTAAACGTGCTGGTTAAGGAAGGTAAATTACAAAAGACTAATACTCGCCCAGTTAAATACTTTTTTGCTAATCAAGCACGGTCAAAATCAACTGAAAAAAAGACAGAAAAGACCTCTCCAGAAACTGCTAAACCTGCTGCTCACTTAACAAAGCAAGATACGATTTTTGATCACTTAATCGGCCGCAATGGAAGCTTAAAGAACCAGGTGGAACAAGCTAAGGCTGCGATTCTTTATCCGCCGCATGGTTTGAATATTTTGATTACAGGTCCGACTGGTTCTGGAAAAACATACTTTGCCCATGCAATGAACCAATTTGCACAGGCTCGCGGAGTAATTAAAAATCAGCAGCTAACAACTTTTAACTGTGCTGATTATGCACATAATCCGCAATTATTAATGTCACATTTATTTGGTTATGTAAAAGGAGCGTTCACTGGCGCCAATGAGGATCAAGAAGGATTGATTCAAAAAGCGGATGGCGGCATTTTATTTCTAGATGAAGTTCACCGCTTACCGCCTGAAGGGCAAGAAATGATTTTTTATTTGATGGATCATGGAACTTATTCACGACTAGGAGAAACGAATAAGGCGCATCGTGCAAATGTCCGCTTGATTTGTGCGACAACTGAGGATCCTGAAAGCTCACTATTGGCAACTTTTGTTCGGCGAATTCCGATTGTCGTGCAAATGCCAAGTTTTAATGAGCGAACAATGCGGGAAAGATTTCAGTTATTAGATCAAATGCTTACAATTGAAGCCAATCGAATTCAAAAGAAAATCTATTTAGATGAAGATGTTGCCCGTGCATTATTGGGAAGCGTCACTTATGGAAATGTCGGTCAGTTGAAATCAAATGTGCAGTTAGTGTGTGCGCAGGGATTTTTAAATAGTATTCAAAAAGTGGATGCAATTCACCTACATTTTGATCAATTGCCGCCTAATATTAAAGATGGTTTGACACATTTAGCTAAGGACCGCAAACAGCTGGGACAGTTGGCCAAGATGCTGCAGCCGCAAATGGTAATTTCGCCGGATGATTCAATGAAACCGGTAAAAGATGGTGATAATTATGAATTGCCATATAATCTATATGAAATTATTGGCGACAAGGCTGCTTTATTAAGTGAAGAAGGTCTTGATCAAGAAGCAATTAATAACTTTATCATGACAGACATCAATGTCCATTTGAAAAGTTTTTATGCTGATAAAAAATTTGAACGTGGCCAAAATGATTTGCATGATATTGTTGATCAAGACGTAATTAATTTGACTAAACAGTTGGAAAAACAACTTCAAGCGGAAGGATACAGCAGTACAGGCAATCTTTTATATGCCATGAGTTTACATATCAGTTCGTTTATCAAGCGTATTGAATCCGGCAAGCCATTGCGCAAGGCTGCTCCGAATATGATTTCCATGGTACAAGATTATCCAACTGAATTAAATTTTGCGAAATTAGTCAAAAATGGGATTGAGAATCATTATCATATTCCGGTTCCAGATTCAGAATTATATTATTTGGCGGTTTTGTTAATTTCATTAAAAGCAGAGAAACAAACTGGTAAAGTGGGAGTTGTGGTGGCAGCGCATGGCAATAGCACGGCTTCTTCAATGAGCCAAGTAGTAACTCAATTGTTGGATGCTGATAACTTAGCTGCTTTTGATATGTCATTGGATATGAGTCCAAAAGAGGCGCTTAAAGGAATCGAAGAAAAGGTACGTCAGGTAGACCAAGGTAACGGAGTAATCTTATTGGTTGATATGGGGTCATTGAGTACCTTTGATGAAAAAATTACGCAGCATACTGGAATTAAGGTTAAGACGGTTGATATGGTGACGACCGCACTAGTCTTAGAAACGGTGCGCAAGACTGCTTTGATTGATAGCGATTTGGAAAATGTATATCGTGAAGCATCCGAATTTAACGGTTATTCTAGAACTACAGAGCAGGAAAAGCGACAAGTGCATCACGTGCCGGCAGTTGATAAAAAAGATTTGCCGGAAGAAAAACCCAAAGCCATTTTAGCGATTTGTTCAACTGGTGAAGGCACAGCAGTTAAAATTAAAAAAATGCTGGATAATATTTTGATTGATCATCTAATTGATGACATTGTAGTTTTGCCAATTTCGGTAGTAGATATGGAAACTACAATTGCTAAAATTCAGAAAGATTATCAAGTGATTGCGGTAACGGGAATTGTTCGGCCAAAATTGAGTGTACCATTCATTTCTTTAGAAAAATTACTGCAAGGCGGCGGTGAAGAATTTATTACAATGGTTGAAAATTATACCAACAATTCGACTGAAAGAACGGAACTGGAAGCTTCGCCGGAAATTGCAAAGGAACGAATTTATCAATACTTAGGTGAATATTTTACTTTCTTGAATCCGCAAAAGGTCGGAGAAGTTTTGTGGGAATATTGCAAGGTAATTGAACGCAAGGTTCCATTTAAGCTGCAAAATACATTAAAGATTAATTTAAGTATGCACTTGGCGGGGGTAATTGAGAGAATTTTGACACATAGTGAATTATCAATTCAACAAGAAATTAATCCAGTTGAAATTCGCAACCATCCGCTATATGACGTGATTTTGAAAGCTAATCAGATGTTGAAAGAAAGTTTGAACTTAGACTTATCATTAGAAGAAGTGTATTACATTGAAAAATTAATTGATACACAACATGCAAAATAACTTTTAGTATTAACCGATACACTAATTGATTGTGTATCGGTGTTTTTGATTGGCGTCAAATTAACTTTTACAAGTGATACACAAAATTGGCACGCTTTTTGCTATATGTTTAGTGTAAGACAAAATAATTTGGTATCTGTTTTCCGAATTAAAATTGTTATTATTTATTTATCATTTTTTGAAAGCGGATACCTTAATTAATGAAAGTTTGGTTGAAATGTTGCAAGTTCAGTTATTTCGAATTGACAGCCGCTTACTACATGGTCAGGTTGCAACGAATTGGGCACGAGTTTTAAAAATTGACCGCATTATTGTTGCTTCCGACCAAGTGGCACAGGATGAAATTCGAAAGACATTAATTCGACAGGCATCACCGCCAGGATTGAAAACGAATATTGTTCCAATTCAAAAGTTGATTCGAATTAATCAGGATAAACGTTTTGATGGAATGAAAGTATTATTACTAGTTGAAACTGTGCAAGATGCATTGCGATTATTGCTTGGCGGCATTGTTGTCCCGCAGATTAATATCGGATCATTAAGTTTTGATAATTCGAAACAGATGATTAGCGAGACTATCGCTGTGAGTGAGCAAGATGTGCAAATTTTCCAGTGGATGCATCAACGAGGAATTAAGCTTGAAGTACGAAAGGTCTCAAGCGATTCACCGAAGGATCTTTGGAAGATATTAACGGACAAGAAAATGATTCAATCAAATCTCACTTAATTTTATTTTGTAAAAAGACTGCATTCAGCATTGATATGCAAATATTTTAAAGGAGGAAAGATATTATGGTAGGAATTATCCTCGCTAGTCACGGCGGCTTTGCCGAAGGAATTTACCAATCCGGTGAAATGATTTTCGGTAAGCAAGAAAACGTTAAGGCTTGTATCTTAAAGCCTAGCGAAGGCCCCGATGACATTCGCAAGAAGATGGAAGACGCCATTGCATCTTTTGACGATCCAGAACAAGTGTTGTTCCTAATTGACCTTTGGAGCGGAACTCCATTTAACCAAGCAAGTAACTTGTTTGAACAACACAAAGACACATGGGCAATCGTAACAGGAATGAACTTGCCAATGTTAATCGAAGCTTACGGTGCTCGGTTACAAGAAGGCATCACTGCACGTGAAATTGCCAAACAAATTATTAATTCTGGTAAAGACGGAATTAAAGTATTACCAGAAACATTGCAACCTAAGGAAAAAAAGGCTGCTAAAGAAAGCAACCAACCAACTGGTGCAATCCCAGAAGGTACTGTCTTAGGCGATGGTCACATTAAGTTCGGTTTGGTTCGAATCGACAGTCGTTTACTTCACGGTCAAGTTGCAACTGCTTGGACAAAATCAGTTAATCCAGATCGAATTATTGTTGTTTCAGACAATGTTGCTAAGGATAAATTACGTAAGAACATGATTATTCAGGCAGCTCCTCCTGGAGTAAAAGCTAACGTTGTTCCTATTAAGAAGATGATTGAAGTTGCAAAAGACCCTCGCTTCGGTGCAACGAAGGCGTTGGTATTGTTTGAAACTCCTGAAGATGCTTTGAAAGCAATTGAAGGCGGTGTGGACATTAAGACTTTGAATATTGGTTCAATGGCCCACTCTGAAGGTAAAGTTGCTGTTAACAAAGTACTTTCATTGAATGAAGAAGACGTTAAGACATATGACAAGTTGCATGAAATGGGAATCAAGTTTGATGTACGTAAAGTACCTAACGATTCTCCTGAAGACATGATGGAACTTGTTGATAAGGCTCGTAAAGAATTAGCCGAAAAGAACAAATAGTTAGGAGGAA
>DXFP01000025.1 GCA_019114385.1 Candidatus Ligilactobacillus excrementigallinarum
TCTTGTTTCTTTTCCTCATCACTTTCGAATCCAAAAGCTTTTTTTAATTTATCAAATAATCCCATTTATACCGATCCTTTCTAAATCACATCAGTTAATGCTACAGAAACCATTTTAGAAATCCCTGATTCTTGCATTGTTACTCCATATAAAACATCAGCTTGCATCATCGTTCCTTTACGATGTGTAATTACAATAAACTGAGTTTCATCATCAAAGTGCTTCAAATACTGTGAATAACGCGCAACATTTGCATCATCAAGTGCGGCCTCTGCTTCATCCAGAACAGCAAATGGAACCGGACGAACCTTAAGTAAGGCAAAAAGTAAAGTAATTGCGGTTAATGACCGTTCTCCACCAGATAACAAACTTAATCTTTGAGCTTTTTTCCCAGGCGGTTGAGCAGTAATTTCAATCCCAGTCTTCAACAAATCATCTGGAGCAGTTAAACTCAAGTAGGCTTTTCCACCTCCAAAAATCTGAGGGAATAGTTCAGAAAAAGCCTTTGAAACCTGATCAAATGTCGTCTTAAAACGTTGTTTAACCTCAGAATCCATCTCATTCATACTTTGAATTAATGTTTCTTTTGCAACTACTAAATCATTTTGCTGGGTGTTTAAAAATTCAAAACGCTCATTCACCCGTTCAAATTCATCAATTGCACCTAAATTAACATTTCCAAGTTCATCAATACCACGCTTTAATAATTTCAAATGGCGCAATACTTCATTTAAATTTTTTTCAGATGCTTGTTTTTGAGCTTTTTCAAAAGTTAATTGATAATCACCTGCTAATTCATTCAATGCTTGTTCCAATTCAGCAGCTAATTTACCGGTTCTTAAACTTAATTTACGCTGGTCATCGTATGCTGCTTGTTGCAATTCATTTGCTCGTCTAGATTGAAGTTCTGCTGTTTCAAGTTCCTCATGTAATTTAGCACGTTTTACTTTTAACTGTTGAACCGCTTGATTTAAGCTGGCATGTTGCTGCTCAATTTCATGGGCTTTTGCCTTTAATTCATCTCCATGGAGTTGACTTTCACTCTTTTGATTTTCTAAATCAGTTAATTGACGATTAATTTGTTGCATTGCACGCTGCAGTTGCTGGATTTGGGTTTGGTTTTCTTTTTGATGAATTTTAACAGTTGTCAATTCCTCTGTAATCTGCATTTGTTCCTGTTGCAAACCAACTAATTTCTGTTTATTTGCTTGTTCAACATCACGTTGATTTTGACTAATACTTTGTTTTTGCTCTAACTGAAGATTTAACTTATCAATCTCTGCTTTAAGCGTTGCTAATTGGTCTTGGTTCTTTGCCTTTTGTGCTCGATCTTCTTTTCCAGTTATTTTCGCAATTTCATTTTCGACACTTGCTAATTCATTCTTTAAACGTTTAATTTCAAAATTACAGTCATCAACCTTTTCCTGGGCAGCCTTACGCTTTTGTAAAACCACATTCAACTTTGTAGTTTGATTCTGATTCTCAACATTCAAAGTTTCGATTTCTTGGTTAATTTTCTGACCATCCACTTCTAAATCAGCCAATTTGTTTTGCATCGTTTCGATTTGCCGTTTCAAAGTCTCAGTTTCTTGCTTCTTCTTTAACAGTCCATTTTGCTGATTTCGATTTTTCCCACCAGTCATTGAACCACCTGGATTAATGACATCTCCCGTCAAAGAAATTACCTTTGCACGATGGTTAATCTGATTTGCTAAAGAGGTTGCAGAATCTAAATCAGTTGCAACCAAAGTTGTTCCTAAAAGATAATCGATAATCTCCTGGTTATCTCGTTTTGTACTTACTAACTTACTTGCAATCCCAATAAAACCAGGAACATTTTCAGCTTGTCTAACGATTTGACTATTTAATACGCGTCCCTTCATCGTCGATTGCGGTAAGAAAGTTGCGCGTCCAAGACGTTTTTGAGTTAAATAGCGAATACATTCCTTAGCAGTTTGCTGATCACTTACAATTACGTTTTGCAATTGTGATCCCAATGCGGTTTCAATTGCTAACGAATACTTTTGATCCACATTAATTGTCTCTGCAACTGAACCCACTACTCCCGCAAATTTTTTCCGTTGACGCAAAATCTCACGTACGCCTGCATAATATCCGGAATAGTTTGATTCAACACTATGCAATGCCTCATAGCGCGCTTTAGCTTTCTGAATAATTTCACTTGCTTGATACCAATTTTGACGTTGAACATTTAATTTATGTTGTAATTCATTTTGTCTAGCTTGCGTTTGATTACTTTGGTGTTCAATTTCTTCAACTTGATGTTTTAATGCACTTAAATCTTGCTTACAGAGTTTAGTTTTGTTATTCGCAGCGTCCAGTTGTTCAACAAAATTTGTTCGCTCTTTTTCTAATTGACTTAACTGCTCACGATTTTGATTAAAATGTTCTTCTAAAAAATTCAATTCACTTTCAAGCTGCATTTTATACTGTATTTTTTCATTTAATTGCTGCTTTAGTCGCTGAATTTCATTTTCAAATTCTGTCGGATCCATCTTCTGATTCACTTTAAGTTCTTGAATTTGCTCATTGATTTCTTGTTTTCGTTGAGTTAATTCATCTGCTTTACGTGTTTGTTCTTGAAGACGTTTTTTTAATTCTTTCAACTCAGTTTGATTATTATCCCGTTGTACAGTTAATTCAGTCTGACGTTCTTGTTGAAATTTTTGTTGTTGCTCAGAAACATCTTTTCGCCCAACTAATCGTTCCTTTTGCTCAGTTAAAGTAACTAATTGTTCTTGAGATGAATCTAATTCTTCTTCAACTGCTTTTTGTTGTTGGTGTAATTTTTGTGTTGCTTGTTCCTGTTTTTCAGCTTCTACTTGATATTTTTCCAATAACGCCTTTGTTTGAGTCAATTCTGAATCAATTTCTGCTTTTTCAGTTTGTCCCTGTTGAATTTCTAATACAAGTCGATTTAATTCGTAATAATCAAACTGCTTTTTTTGTTCTAAATAATCTTTTGCAATGCTTGCTTGTTCTTCCAGCGGCTCTTTTTGACGTTTTAATTCTGTTAAAATATCAACTACGCGATCTAGATGATCAGTGGTTTCATCTAATTCTTTTTGAGCACGTTCTTTTTCTTTTTTGTATTTTAATATTCCAGCTGTCTCCTCAATTAATACCCGTCGATCTTCTGGTTTACTATTAAAAATTGATTCAACCCGTCCTTGAGAAATTACAGAAAATGATTCTTTACCTAATCCTGTATCCATAAATAAGTTAACAATGTCTTTTAAGCGAACTTTTTTATTATTAATTAAAAATTCACTCTCGCCACTTCGATAAATCCGGCGTGTAATTTGCAATTCATCTGGTTGATCTGCTAAAAAACGGTCAGAATTATCAAATTCAATTGAAACTTCAGCACGATTTAAAGGAGCACGAGAAGCAGATCCAGCAAAAATTACATCTGGCATTTTACTTCCACGTAAATTCTTGGCAGATTGTTCGCCCAGTACCCATCTTAAAGCTTCAATAATGTTACTTTTTCCACTTCCATTGGGGCCAACTATTCCTGTAATTCCAGGTCGAAAATCAATCTCAGTTTTATCAGCAAACGATTTAAAACCATTGATTGTTAATGATTTTAATTTCAAATGATTCAGCCTCCATTAATTTTGTTGCAATGCTTTTAATGCTTCAAAAGCTGCTGCCTGTTCTGCAGCTTTTTTAGTATGTCCGGTACCTTCGCCAATCTTTTTTCCATTAAACGAAACTTCCATTTTATATGTGCGATCATTATCCGGACCTTTCCCCCAAACTTCTTGATACTCAATTTTGCATGGACCATTTTTTTGCAGGTATTCTTGTAAAGCTGTTTTATGGTCGAAGAAAGTATTATAGCAGCCTTCATCTAATTTAGGGAACACTACTTGATTTAAAAATTTAACAACAGTTGGCTTTCCATGATCCAAATATAATGCTCCGATAAATGCTTCAAAAATATCACATAAAAGTGAGGGGCGTTTACGTGCGTTATTTTTTTCTTCACCTTTCCCTAATCGAATGTATTCATCAAAATGACATTCCTTAGCGAAACTGCTGAAACTGTCTTCACAAACCATTGCAGCACGTAATCTTGATAACTTTCCTTCAGGCATCTTAGGATAACGTTTGAATAAATATTCAGATACACATAATTGCATTACCGCGTCACCTAAAAATTCTGTTCTTTCATAAAAATCTAAATGTTCTTTAGGATGTTCATTTACATATGAGCGATGTGTAAATGCAGCATCATAATAATCCATGTTTTTAATTTCAATTCCATAATTTGATTTTAATAACTGTGCTAATCCACGTATCACTTTATTTTCCTCAACTTTTTCTTTTTAAATATCCAGTATACCTAGTATAACTAAGTTAACATTATATCATAATTTACTTAATTTTTTGAATTTGAATCGACTTGAATTTTCAATATAAAGCAGGTTTGACACCACGTAAAAAAGAGGCTGGACTTATGTCACAACCTCTTAATCAGCAATTTATGAATTTATTATTTTACATTTGCTTGAATGTATTTTACAGCATCTTCAACTGTATTTAATTTTTCAGCTTCTTCATCTGGAATTTCAGCCCCGAATGCTTCTTCCAAATCTAAAATAAATTCAACAAAATCAATTGAATCTGCATCTAAATCATTCTTAAAGTTTAATTGCATTGTTACATTTTCTTTTTTAATATCAAAATGATCTACCATAATGTCTGCGATTTTTTCAAAAATTTCTTGTTCACTCATTATTTTATCCCTCATTTTCCTTAAATTAAAAATATCATAACATCTTGATTTACTTTTTACAATCAAAATTATTGATCTTCATGTTTTTCTTGATGGAATGTTTCTTCAAATTTAGCAAGTAAATCGCCATCAATAATTGTTTTGATTTGTTTCATCGTATAATAAACTGTTTGTGCATCACTCGAACCATGAGCCTTTACAACTGGAGCCTTTACTCCCAACAAAACAGCACCACCATAACGCGCAGGATTAATTCTCTCTTTAATTCCCATTAAACTAGGTTTAAACATTAGTGCGCCTAATTTAGCAAACAGGTTTGCATCCTTCACGCTATCCTTAATTAAATGCATTACAGATGATGCAGTTCCTTCGATTGCTTTCAAGACTGCATTTCCAGTAAAGCCATCAGCAACTGCAACATCACATACACCATTAGTTAAATCACGTGATTCAACATTTCCGACAAAATTCAATGATTTATCAGCACTAATTAATTGATATGCAGTTTGAGTTAGCTTGCTTCCTTTATGTGGTTCAGTTCCGTTATTTAACAGCCCAATTCGTGGATTTTCGATTCCCCGAACACTTTGTGCATAATATTTGCCCATTAACGCAAATTGATATAAATATTCAGGCTTATTATCTGCATTTGCACCACTGTCAAGCAAATTAAAGCCGCCTTGACTTGCTGAAACAACTGGTAAAGTTGATAATAACCCCGGACGTTGTACACCTTTAATTCTACCAATTAGTAACAATCCGGCAGCTAATAACGCACCTGTATTTCCGCATGAAAAAAGTGCATCAGCTTCCCCTTCTTTAACTGCTTTTGCAGCTAAAACTAAAGAAGAATTCTTCTTACGCCGAATCGCCTTAACGGGTTCATCATTCATTACAATTTCTTCATCTGCTTGAACAAAACTAATCCGAGTTGAGTCTTTTACAAGCGGTTTTACTTGATTTAATTTTCCAAATAAGATAAATTCCATATCTTGAAATTCATCTCGAGTTTTCAAAATTCCTTCAACAACACTTGCAGGCGCATTATCTCCGCCCATTGCATCTACAGCAATTTTCATTTTACTCTTCCTCTCTTTAATCTAGATTTGTATTCCAATCTACTTTTCGATTTAAATATTGCAACAATCCCTGATTTTCTGCCTTATTTCTAAATTCTGGATCATTAATAATTGTTGCAGCTTCCATTTGAGCAATTTGTAAAATTTTCAAATCTTTTACAGGATCCCCTACTTTAAATTGTGGTAATCCTGCTTGAGCAGTTCCAAGAACATCACCTGGACCTCGTAATTCCAAATCACGTTGAGCAATCACAAAACCATCCGTTGTTTGTACCATCGTTTTCATACGTTCTTTGCCATAATCACTGCTTGGATCAGCAATTAAGAAACAATACGATTGACGCTCACCACGACCTACACGTCCGCGTAATTGATGCAACTGTGCTAATCCAAAACGGTCTGCATCCAAAATCATCATAATTGATGCATTAGGCACATCGACTCCGACCTCAACAACAGTTGTCGAAACTAATACATCTATTTTATGGTCTTTGAACTGCTGCATCACATCTTCTTTTTCTTCTGGTTTTAGTTTTCCATGAAGTAAACCAACGTGATACTTTTCACCTAAATATGACTGTAATTTTTCGTAAACTTCTTGTGCATTTTGCAAGTCCATCATTTCAGATTCTTCAATCAATGGTGAAACTACATATGCTTGTGCACCATCATCAAGCTGTTGTCGCATAAATTTCAATGCATCATTTAATTGACTGTTTTTAAGCCAATTTGTTTCAATTGCTTTTCTTCCGGCAGGTAATTCATCAATTAGTGAAACATCCATTTCACCATAAGATGTAATTGCTAAAGTCCGTGGAATTGGTGTTGCTGTCATTGCCAACACGTCTGGGTTTAACCCTTTATTGCGTAATTGTTTTCGTTGATTTACTCCAAAACGATGTTGTTCATCAGTAATTACTAATCCCAACTTGTTAAATTCAACATCATCTTGAATTAATGCATGGGTTCCGACCACGATTTGAATATCGCCTTGTTTCAGATGCGACAATAATTCTCTACGTTGAGTTATTTTACTTACTGATGAACTGGTCATCAATCCGACATTAATACCCAATGGAGCAAATAATTTATTTAATTTTTCTGCATGCTGTTGTGCCAAAATTTCAGTAGGTGCCATTAATGCTGCTTGAAATCCAGCAGTAACTGCTGCATACATTGTAATTGCCGCCACAATTGTTTTCCCAGAACCTACGTCACCTTGCAGCAAGCGGTTCATCCGAATTGGTTCGCGTAAATCACGACAAATTTCATTAACTACTCGTTTTTGAGCATTCGTCAGTTCAAATGGTAAGCTTGAAATAAATTGTTTCAACTGCTGATTATCATATTTAATTGCAATGCCTTGATTTTGTTTATCTTCTTTTTTTAACAATTGAATTCCTGCTTGAAATCGAAAAAATTCTTCAAAGATTGCTGATCTACGTGCTAAATCAGCTTGCTTTTTTGACTGCGGAAAATGCATATCATGAATCATTTGTTCTCGTGATTCCAAACGATATTTATTACGCAACGAAAGCGGTATAATATCTTTTAATTGTTCATGATAGTCAGTGTAAGCTAACTTGACTAAACTTTTAATTTGATTAACTTTTAAATCCTTTGAAGCTCGATAAACTCCAGTAAAGTCATTTTGTTGTCCTGCAGGAATAATTTTCATTCCGGTAAAACTTTGACGTTGAGCGTTATAGCGCCCATATAAAGCGATATCTTTACCAAGTTCAACTTTACTTTTTAAATATGGTTGATTAAAAAAAGTAACCATAATCACTTGATTTTCAACCATCAAACGAAAATTCAATCGATTTTTCTTGGGGCCAAACCGAATAATTGTTGGCTCAGAAGCAATCGTCCCCTTCAAAGTGACCTTTTCCTGTTCACTAATCTCTGAAAGTTGCTTAACAGCCAAATCATCATATCTGAAAGGGTAATAGGTTAATAAATCCTCGATTGTATTTATTCCTAATTTATTTAACGCTGCAGCTTTTTTGGGACCAACACCGCGTAAAACTGCAACGTTATCTGATAAGTTTTTTCCCATTCGGCCCTCCTTCAATAAAAGAGGCTGTGACAAATGTCATGGCCTCTTAAATAATAAAACTGAATTTTGAACACCTAAACTAGTATTCAATCAACTAATCAATTACTTTAAAAATTATTCAACTGAAATTAAATATGGATATACTGGTTGGTCTCCCTCATGAATTTCGACTTCATAATCTTCATCCCAACTTTGAACTTCATCTGCAATTTCTTGTGCTTCCGCTTGACTAGCATCTTCACCATAGATAATAGTAACAACTTCACCATCATCTACATCCAACATTGCATGAATTGTATCTAGTGTGACTTGCTTACGTTCTGCAGCAGTCACCTTGATTGTTCCGTCAACAATTCCCATGTAGTTATCTTTCTTAATTTCAGCTCCGTCAATTGTAGTATCACGAACAGCAATTGTAACTTGACCTGAAACAACATCTGCTAAAGCTTCTTCCATTGCTTCAACATTTTCATCAATTGAAGCTTCTGAAGAAAATTCTAACATCGCAGTTAAGCCTTGAGGAATTGTCCGCGTATGCACTACTTTGACATCTGCATCAACTACATCACTTGCTTGTTCTGCAGCTAAGAAAATATTTTTATTGTTTGGCAAAATTAAGATTTTCTTGGCGCCTGTTTCATTAATTGCATCCACAATATCTTTTGTACTTGGATTCATTGTTTGGCCGCCTTGAATGATTTTTGTAACTCCAACTCCATGGAATAATTTTGCAATTCCATCACCTGACGCAACTGCGATAATTCCATAATCGCCTGCAATTTGCTTACTCATTTCATCTTCTTGAACTTTTTCGGCTTCTTTATCTTGTTCAAGAATTGTTTCATGTTGCAAACGCATGTTATCAACTTTAACCTTAATCAAAGAACCAAATTTTTGGCCATATGAAAGAACTTCACCTGGCTGTTCAGTATGAACGTGCACTTTAACAACTTCATCATCAGCAATTACTAATAATGAATTACCGATTTCTGATAGATGCTGTCTGAACTTATCATAGTCAAATTCTTCATCAACTAAACGTCCTGCACCTAAACGAACCATGATTTCTGTACAGTAACCATATTTAATATCTTCCGTATTTAACTGACCCTGAGCACTCTTATGATGTTCTGCACTTACCATATCATCCATATCAGCTGGTGTAGGTTGATATTCTCTTTCATCGCGCACATTGCCTGAAAGTGCATCGAAGAAGCCTTGATATACAAAAGTTAATCCTTGACCGCCAGAATCAACAACTCCAACTTCCTTTAAGACTGGTAAAAGTTCGGGAGTTGTCTTTAATGCTTCTTCAGCAGCTTCATACGCGGCTTGCATAACTTCAACACAATCATCTGAATTTTTAGCAGTCTTTGTAGCTGCTTCCGCCGCCTTGCGGGCAACTGTTAAAATAGTACCTTCTTGAGGTTTCATTACTGCCTTATATGCAGTTTGTACCCCTGCAACAATTGCATCAGCTAAATCTTGAGGTGTTAATTCTGCTTTTTCAGCAACATTTTTACTGAATCCGCGAAATACTTGAGACAAAATAACACCTGAATTACCACGCGCTCCCATTAACAAACCTTTTGCTAATGCTTGTGCTAATTCACCTACATTGCTTGAGGTTGTTTCAGAAACATATTTTGCACCACTTGCAAATGAAAGACTCATATTTGTACCTGTATCACCATCTGGAACAGGGAAAACATTCAATGAATTAATAAATTCTGCATTATTGTTCAATCGATTTGAACTTACAGCAATCATTTTACGAAATTCATTTTCAGTAATTTTAGAAACTGTCAATCTTAAAAATCCTCCTTGGTACTCTTAACGTTAATCTTCAATTACTTTTACACCTTGAACGATTACGTTAACTGCTTTAGCTGATACGCCGAGCATTGAGTCAAGATTATATTTAACT
The DNA here is from genome assembly GCA_019114385.1 of Candidatus Ligilactobacillus excrementigallinarum. GTDB lineage: Bacteria > Bacillota > Bacilli > Lactobacillales > Lactobacillaceae > Ligilactobacillus > Ligilactobacillus excrementigallinarum. The sequence goes on from DXFP01000025.1 coordinate 9,831, forward strand.
TTTTCTTGGACATTCCGGCAAACTTCTGAGATTTTTGTACCATAACCAACGATAATATATACATCAATTACAATACCTTCGTCAGTTTGACGGACAACTACCCCTTTTGAATAATTGTCACGCTTCAAAATTTCGTTTAAATTATCACGAATTTGATTTTTACTTGCCATTCCAACGATTCCGAAAATCTCTGTTGCAGCACCGCCAACAACTGTTGCGATAACATCATTACTAATATCGATTTTTCCAAGTTGGTTTTGAATCTTTACTGCCATGACAATTTGCCTCCTTATTAATGACAATCATTACCGCCATTGTATCACACGTAATTTTGAAAAAAAAGTTAATTAAATTCTAACTAGTATATTAAATTAATACCTAACTATCATACCACAAAATAATAAATATTAGTGACAAGTAATTTAACTTTACAGAAAAATCTTGCATAAAAACGGTATATATGATAACTTTATCTAGTAAATAAAGAATCTTTATTTAAGATCGAATAGCTGATAAAGAGGTGAAATTCACAATGGCAAAGGATTTTGTTACAGGTCGTAAGACAACTTTTGGTAAGAAACGTTCACACGCTTTAAACCAAACAAACCGCAGCTGGAAGCCAAACTTGCAAAAAGTTCGCATCTTAGTTAACGGTAAGCCTAAGAAAGTATGGGTTTCTGCTCGTGCTTTGAAGTCAGGCAAAGTTACTCGTGTTTAATATTAAAGACGAAAAAAGAGATTGCAGTGCAATCTCTTTTTTTATTATTATTCATCTTTACTTTGAACAGTCATCAAAATTCCACTTTCAAAACTAAAATGAGCAGTATTTCCAATAAATTCATTACTTGATAAAGCAGTCGGATATTCAAAATCCGTCTTTACAAGTTGATATTTTTCGTCTGTTAATTCGAGGGCCTTAACATGACTTAACGGAATAAATGCTAAATATTTCATTCCAGAAATTTTTTTCAAGCAATGTTTTCCGGGTAAAAAAAACTGAATCTCATTCCAACGATCAATAATTTTTATTTTTTCAATAATCTTATGATATTCCGGTTTTAATACCCAAAATAAATTAGCGAGTAACTGATCCATTCTACCGCCTGTCAATCCATATAAAGTCAAATTATCAACTTGATATTCCTTAATTAAATATCGAATTGCCAATTCAGTATCCGTAATATCATCCTTTAGTGGGCGATAAATTGTTTTAGTACTTTGTGCCTGAACTTCTTGTAATTGAGAAAACGTTGCTGTATCAAAATCACCAATTGCTAATTGAGGTGTAATTTGATGTTGAATTAAACGGACAGCACCAATATCTACTCCACACCAATTTTCTGCTTTCAATTGATATATTTCTGTAGGAATACATTCTTCTGGACCGCCGCTTAACAAATTAAATTTCATCTATTTGACTTTCTTCCATTAATTTTTGAATTTGCAATTGCGGATTAGTACTTCCAAATACGTAGGATCCTGCAACCGCAACATCCACTCCTGCTTTAGCAGCTAAAGCAATTGTTTCAGCATTAACTCCACCATCAATTTCAATTCGATAATGAAAAGCATTCATTTCTCGAAGTTCATTTAATGTCACTACTTTTTTCAAACATTTTGTAATCATCTTTTGGCCACCAGCACCTGGATCTACCGTCATTACTAAAATTGAATCAACTTCATCTAATAATGGTTCAATCAATGTTATCGGCGTCCCTGGATTAATTACTACTTCAGCCTGCATATCCAACTGATGAATTTGATCAATCAGGCGATGAATATGTTGAGTTGATTCAACTTGAACCCCAACAATATCTGCTCCAGCGTGTTTTAACTTTTCAATATAGTTTGTTGGGTTTTGAACCATTAAATGACAATCAAACTTCAATTTTGAAATTTGACGAACTGCCGAAACAATCATTGGCCCAAAAGATAGATTTTCTACAAAATGTCCATCCATAATATCAATGTGTAAATATTCAACCTCAGATTCAATTTGTTTGATTTGATCTGCTAAATACAAAAAGTTTGCACTTAAAATTGAAGGTGCGATTTTCATTACTTTTCCCCATTTCCTAATATTTTGGTTTTTGTTGCAAAATCATTTGATGAAATTGCAAATAATTGTCATATCGTGATTGTAAAATTTTGCGTTCTGCAACTGCTTCTTTTACAGCACAATGTGGTTCATTTACATGTAAACATCCCCTATATTTGCATTGATCACGATATTCAACAAAATCAGGAAAATAATTTGGTAACTCTTCTTTTGTAATATCTAATAAATCAAAAGATGAAAAACCTGGCGTATCAGCAATCAAATTGTTTCCAATTGGAATTAGAGTTATTTTCCGCGTCGTATGTTTTCCCCGGCTCAGGGCCCTCGAAATTTCTCCAGTTTCCAAGTTCAATTCTGGAGATAAAGAATTTAATAATGTAGACTTACCAGCACCAGTTTGTCCCATTACCACTAAAAGTGCTCCATCTTGATTTGTAAGTAATTTTTCAGCTGCATTTGCTGTTTGATTATTTTCTGTTGGATAGTAATGCTGATAATATTGAATAATCGGTGTCAACTGTTCTTGTTGTGCATTATTCATTAAATCAGCCTTTGAAAAATATAATAACGGTTGAATATTTTTAGCTTCCAGCATCACCAGTTGCCGATCTAGTAAGTTACTGGAAAAATCAGGTTCTACACATGCAGAAACCACAATTGCCGCGTCAATATTAGCTACTGGCGGACGCACTAATTGATTTTTTCGCGGTTCAATTCTGAGCAGATAACCATCACCATGTTCAATCTTAAATTCAACATTATCACCAACTAATGGAGACTGTTTATTTTTCCGAAATACACCACGTGCACGAGTGCGATATTCATTTCCATCCTCAGCAGCAACATCATAATAACCACTGAGAGATTGCCTGATTTGGCCTTTCAAATAACTTCTTTCCCTTCTTTTGTATATTTCTATTTTCTCAAATTTTGCATAAAAAGTTAAGCGCTTTTTTATTGATTTGGCCCCATTGAAAGCGTAACCGTAATTTGGGAACCGCTTTTCACTTTGGAATCTGCTTTAGGCGATTGTGAAATCACTTGCCCTTTTGGAACTGAATCGGAGTATCGTTGTTCGAAAATAATTAATATATTATGTTCTTGAGCATAATCTTCAACGCTTTTTTGAGTATATCCCGACAAATCTTTGATCCTAAAGATTTCTGTTCCCTTACTTATTGTAAAAGTAACTGGTAATTGATAAAAACTAACTTTCATATTGGGATTAATACTTTGATCAATAATTTTTCCTGCTGGAACTTGGTTTGAATATTGATAGTCTTGATCAACAATCACACCCTTTTTCGCCAACATTTTCTGTACAGTTTGATAATTTTCACCAATATATGATCCAAATTTTACTTTATGCGGACCTTTAGAAACCACAATATCCACTTTTGAATTTCGTTTTAAAGTAGTTTGCCGTGAAGGATCACTACTAATTGTCTGTCCTTTTAGGTACGAATTACTGTATCGATATATTTTCTTACCCAATTTTAAATTATTGCTTAGTAAAACTTCCTTTGCTTCACGGACACTCATCCCACGTAAATCAGGAACTTGCACTTTAATTGATAACATTAAAATTAATAATACAAATAATATACCTAATGTCCCTACAAAAAATGCAATTGGATGCCGATTCCGTTTTTTCTTTTTTTGTGTTTTTTGCGTTGATGTTTTTGAAACAGCCTTTATTTCTAAAGTTTTTGTTTCTTCATCATCAATTGCCGGCGGCTGCCATTTAGGTTCATTTTTTCTTACTGGTAATAATGCAGTTTTTAAATCTGCAGCCATCTCAGAAACATCTTGATACCTATCTTTTAAATTTTTAGCAGTCGCACGCAATACAATATTTTCTAAAGCTTGTGGAACTTTAGGATTTAATTGCTTTACTGAAGGCAAATTATCACGATAATGTTTTACCGCAATTGAAACCGCAGTCTCACCTTGAAACGGTACATTTCCAGTTAACAGTTCAAATAAAATAATTCCAAGTGAATAAATATCTGATTGTTTTGTAATAATTGATCCACGTGCTTGTTCGGGAGAAATATAATGTACCGAACCAACCATTGTATTAGTTTTGGTTAATGTGGATGATTCAACTGCAGCAATCGAAATTCCAAAATCGGTAACTTTAACTTTACCATAATCATCTATCAAAATATTTTGCGGTTTTAAATCGCGATGGATAATTCCCATCTGATGTGCACTTTCTACTGCCGATAAAATTTGCAGCATTATATCAATGATTTTTTCAAATGACAGTGGATAATTTTTACGTAAATAAGATTTTAAATCCATTCCTTTTACATATTCCATTACTAAATATGGAATTCCCATTTCATTTCCAAAATCAAATATTTTCACAATATGGTCATTATCTAAACGCGTTAATGAATTCGCTTCCTTATGAAAGCGCTCAATTGCTTTGGAATCATCCTGTAAATCCAAACGCAACATCTTTAACGTTACTTTTCGCTTTAATACTAAATCATCGGCTTCATAGACATTTGCCATTCCGCCTTCACCTAATGAGCGCAGTATTTTATATCGGTGACTAACAATATACCCTACGCGCATTGGGAATCACCGCCTTTTCGAGATATTAAAAGTACTGTGATATTGTCCGTACCGCCATGTTCATTAGCTAAAGCAACTAATTTACTGCACTTTTCCTTAATTGATATTTTTTCTTTTAAGATTGCAGTCATTTCTGTTTCTGAAACTTGTTTTGATAATCCATCTGAACAAAGCATAAAAATGTCACCTTTTTGAATTGCTAATGTGTGCCGATCCATTTGAGAATCATGATTAATTCCTAATGTTTTAATAATCACGTTTTTTTGCGGATGATGTTTTGCTTCTTCTGGGGTAATAGCACCTTCTTTTAACAGTTCATTCACCAATGAATGGTCTTGCGTAATTTGTAACAACTTACCATCACGAAACCGATACCCTCGACTATCGCCAATATTTGCAATAATACAACTATATTCAGAAGCTAAAAAACAGACTATTGTAGTGCCCATACCTTCCAAATCAACATATTGATGTCCCTTCTTGATTAGTAAGTCATTTTCAACCTGCAATTGTTTTTGCAGCCATTCATATGCCTCTTCCGGCTGTTCGTAATCTGTTTCTGCAAACAAATAACCTAAATGATTGGTTACCATTGCAGAAGCAACATCGCCACCACGATTTCCACCAATACCATCTGCAACTATTCCCAAATACAATCCCTTTTGATTTTGATAAAAACCGGCAGTATCTTCATTGATTTTGCGTACTTTTCCAATATCACTCAAGTATGCATACTCCAACTAACTCACCTACTTTTTAACTAACGTTGCAATAAAGAATCCATCAGATTGATAATCATCTGGATAAATCGTTAATCCTAATTCTGTTCGTTGTTCTTTAATATTATTTTCCGTTTGAGTTTTCTTCTGTTCAAATTCTGGATGCTGTTTTAAAAATCGATTTACCACGCTTTGGTTCTCAGTAGGTAAAATTGTACATGTACTATAAGTTAATTTTCCTCCAACTTTAACTAAACTTGCTACTGCATCCAAAATATCGAATTGAATTTGAGCTAAATTTTTTGAATCCTGAAGTGTTTTTTCATAACGAATTTCTGGTTTGCGCCGCATTAAGCCAATTCCGGAACAAGGTGCATCAACTAATACCTGATCAAAAGATTCAGCATTAAACTGAGTTTGAACTTTCCGTGCATCAAGAGCAAGAGTTTCAACTCGATTTGCAACCCCTAATTTATTTGCATTTTGTCTTACCAAATTCAATTTATTTTGATGAATATCTAATGCAGTAACTTTTCCTTTAGGACTTAATTGAGCTGCCATTTGAGTTGTCTTTCCGCCTGGAGCAGCACATGCATCCAAAATCTGATCACTTGGATTAATTTTCATTGTTTCTGCAACTAACATTGCACTTTCATCTTGAATAATAAAATCTCCTGCATTAAATGCCGCAGTTCCAGCTAAATGTCCGCTTTCAGCAATTAATCCTTCAGCAGCCAATGGACTTTGTTTAGTCTTTATACCTTCTTCAAGCAGTTTATTTTGCAACGTTTGTATATCTATTTTTACCTGATTTACTCGTAAACTATCATGCGGTTTCTGATTTACAGAAGCTAAAATTGCTTCAACTTTTTTCTCATCAACCACATTCAATAACTGTTGAATAATCCATTCTGGAACACTATATTGAATGCTTAACTTTTTAGTTCCATTTAATCGATCAATTGAGGATAGTCCTTCGCGTTCAATCGCATGCAATATTCCAGTTACAAATTTCCGCGTTCCAGCGTGCCCTTTTACTTTTGCAATTTCGATTGTTTCATTAAAAATCGCATGTTTGGGAATTTTATCTAAATATTGAAGTTGATAGATTGCAAGTAAAAGTAATTCTTTTACCCATGTATCGATTTTACGGGCATTCTTAATGAACGGTTTTAGTTCATATTCCAAAGTTAAGCGATATTGTAAAACTCCATAAACTAAAGTTGTTAATAAGCGAGCATCTTTTACACTCAGCTCGCTTTGCTTAATCACTTGATTTAAGCCAATATTCGAATATGTCTTTTGTTCTCGAATTTTAACAAGTAATTCCATTGCTAAAAATCGAGGAGTTTGTTTGATCTTATTCATTGATTAATTTCTGACCTGCCTTAATTCCTTGTCCCACACCATTTAAATAAGCTGTAATTTCCATTTGAGGCTTTCCTGCTGGTTGCAAACGATTGATTTGATAAACTGTGCCATTTGCAGCAGCAACTTTTAATACATGTTTTCCGCATTCAACCACAGTACCTGCACTTTGAGTTGTTGTTTCATTAAGAACATCAATATTCCATAATTTAGTCCGTTTACCATTAAAATCTTTAAAATAAGCCCCTGGTGCAGGACGTAATGCTCTAATTTTCCAATCAAGTTGATGCGCAGTTTGTTCTAATGTAAGTTGTTCTTCTTCTGGTTTAATTGTAGGTGAAAAAACAACTTGAGCTTCATTTTGCTTAGTTGCAGTTGTTTTCCCAGCAATTAAATCCGGTAAAATTTCTAATAGTGTTTTCCGACCCAAATCACTCATTTTTTCAAAAATCGTTCCTGCATCATCACTATTTGTAATTGGCATTGATGCTTGAGTAATAATATCACCAGCATCCATCTTCTTAACCATATAAATAATTGAGACACCTGTTTCTTGATCACCATTCATAATTGCATATTGAATTGGTGCACCGCCGCGATATTTAGGCAACAATGAGCCATGCACATTGATTGCTCCAATTTTTGCGGCATTAATTACTTTCATTGGTATAAATTGCCCAAAAGCTGCAGTAATAATTAAATCTGGATTCAAGGCAATTATTTGATCTGCTTCAGGACTGCCACTAATTTTTTCTGGTTGCAATACTTCGATTTCATGTTCAACAGCAACTTTTTTTACTGGAGTTGGTGTCAAAATATGCTTTCGGCCTACTTTTCGATCCGGTTGGGTAACTACAGCCTTTATAGTATATTCAGTTTCTTCAATTAATCCTTCTAAAATATTTGCAGCAAAAGCTGGAGTTCCCATAAATACTATTGATGTCAATTAAATTCCTCCCTACATAAAGCTCAATGGATTACGATCAATACTTAATTGCAATCCTGAATGCTCTTCCTTTTGAACTTTAACCATTAAATTTTGTAAATATTCTTCTAATTGCGGTTCATTCTTGTACTTGATAACTAGTTGATAATAGTAGCGGTTATTAATTCGTGCAATTGATTTGGGCGTAGGTCCTAAAATCAATGCATTTTTAGAAATCTGATTTAATAATTCGCCTTGTATTTGATACATTTTTTTAGCAGCACGATTTTCACTCCGGTCACTTGCCGTTATCTGAATTGTATAATAATAAGGCGGATAGCCGCCCTGATGACGAACATTCATCTCTTTTACAAAAAATTTTTCATAATCTTGATTTTTAGCATACTGAATCGCATAATGATCCGGATTAAAAGTCTGTACAATAACTTTTCCTTCTTTTTCAGCACGTCCTGCACGTCCACTTACTTGAGTAAGTAATTGAAAAGTTCGTTCACTTGCACGAAAATCCGGTAATCCCAGTGACGTATCTGCATTTAATACTCCTACTAAAGTTACATTGGGAAAGTCTAAACCTTTAGCAATCATTTGAGTCCCTAACAAAATATCTGCTTGGTGCTCATCAAATTGTTTCAATAACTTTTCATGTGCACCTTTTCTAGAAGTCGTGTCAACATCCATTCGAATAATTCGAGCTTCTGGAAAAATTTCCTTTAGTTCATTTTCAACTTTTTGTGTGCCTGTTCCATAATAGCGAATTTTATCACTATGACAATGAGGACAAACTCGTGGAACTGCTTCTTCATGGCCACAATAATGACACTTTAATGAGTTTGTATCGCGATGATAGGTTAATGAAATATCACAATTGGGACATTTAATAACCTCACCGCATTCGCGACACATTAAAAACGACGCATACCCTCGACGATTAAGCATCAACACAATTTGTTCTTTTCGATCCAATTTTTGTTGAATTACATCACAAAGTTGGCGTGATAAATCTGGTCGAACAGCATCTGGCATCGCTTTTCTCATATCTACCAATTGAACTTCCGGTAATGGTCTTTGATTAATTCTTTCGGTTAAACGCAACCAAGAATAAACACCTTTTTGGGCACGTGCTCGTGATTCCAAACTCGGAGTTGCACTTCCAAGTAAAACCGGACAATGATGATATTTTCCACGCCAAATTGCAACATCTCGGGCATGATAACGCGGCATATCTTCTTGTTTATAACTTGTTTCATGTTCTTCATCTATGATGATGACTCCTAAATTTTTCAATGGTGCAAAAATTGCAGAACGTGCCCCAACTACTACTTGAGCTTCTTGATTTTCAATCCGCCGCCACTCATCAAAACGTTCCCCTTCTGATAATGCACTGTGCAATAATGCCACTTTATCTCCAAACCGTGCTTTAAATTGGCGAACAATTTGTGGAGTCAATGAAATTTCAGGAACCAACATTAATGCTGTTTTGCCTTTTGACAATGCATATTGAATAATTTGCAAATAAACTTCTGTTTTACCGCTTCCTGTAACACCTTCAAGCAAAAATGGTTGAGATTGCTCTTGATCGATTGCTAGATCAACTGCATCTGTCGCCTTTTGTTGAGCCAGAGTTAATTTTTTAGGCTGCGTCGGAGTAACCTTTGAAATATCAAATGGATTACGATATTTTTCAACTTCATAGCGTTTTAATATTTCATTTGCTGCGCCTTTTTTAATATCAGCCGCTGTAAAATTATTTTCTCGAGTAACATCTGCTTGAATAAATTCTTGATCATGATTTAAAATCAAAAAATCAACCAGACGTTTTTGTTTAACTGCTGATTTACGTAAACTTTGCTTATATTTTTTTAACTGATCAATCTCCATTGAAGCCTTGAAAGCCCACATTTTTTTGGAACGTGCTCGATTTTTAACTCGATAATCAATTCGAATTTTTTGTTTTGTACGTAATTTTTCTATTTGTTTTAACAACGCAACATCCATCTTAGCAGGAGCATAATCGATTTCAGTTTGACCTTCAAAGATTTTTTGCACTTCCGCATCGTTTTTATATGAAACGTTAGCAATTAATTTCTTTTCATAAGAAACGCGCATTGCACTAGGTAACATCACCTGTAAACAGCGAACTTTAAATGCAAACGTTTGTTGAGCCATCCAATCAGCCATTGATAATGCTTCAGGACTTAAAACTGGTTCTAAATCCAATAAATCTTCAATCTCTTTAAGTTGATGTTCCTTAGTATAATCATTAGACAATTCAATAACAAAGCCTTGAATTTTTCGATTCCCATTCCCAAAGCTAACCACTACACGCATTCCAACTTTAATTAAGTTTTGTAATTTTTCTGGTACCTTATAAGTAAATGGGTGGTTAGTTTGCATTGTAGGAACATCCACAATTACTTTTGCATATTGATTAATTTTGCTCTTCCTCTTTCTTAATTATAAGTTTAGCGGTCTCTTCAACAATTATCTCTGCAATTTTTTGTTTCGACGTTTTAGCAATTTTCTGATTTGAATGATTTTTTTTAAATAATACAACTTCATTTTGGTCACTGCCAAAACCAATATCTTTACGCGAAACATCATTTGCTACTAATAAATCAATTTTTTTATCTGCAAATTCTGCAGCTGCATTTTCAACTAAATGATCTGTTTCTGCAGCAAATCCAACTAACACTTGCTGTTTTTTCTGCTTATTTAATATCTTCAATAAATTAGGATTACGTTTTAAAGTTATTGTCACTTCATCGTTTTTTTGCGCCTTAATTTTTTGATTTGCAGCATTTTCTACATGGTAATCTGAAACTGCGGCCGCCATAATTAATGCATCGCAATGTTCAAAATTAACTTGCAATACCTGCGATAATTCATTAAAAGTTCGTATCTTAACAACATCTACATTCGTTGGTAAAGGTACTTTAGTCCTAGCCGCTACAAGCGTTACTTGAGCTCCTAATTTTTGGGCAGCTTTAGCAATCTCAATTCCCATTTTTCCACTAGAGCGATTTCCAATATAACGGACTGGATCAATCGGTTCCTGGGTTCCACCAGCGGTTACAAGTATCTTTTTCCCCGCAAGAATTTGTTGAGATTGCTGGTTAGCATTTACCCATTTAAAAATCTCGGCTACCTCAGGCATTCTTCCTTTTCCAGAATAGCCTTCTGCAAGTAATCCAGTTGCTGGTTGTAAAATTTGATAACCATCTGCAGTTAATTGTTTTAAATTACGTTGGGTAGCCGGATTATCCCACATTTGGTCATTCATTGCTGGAACAAGCATCTTCATCTTATTGGTTGCAATTAAGGTACTTGTCACAATATCATCAGTAATTCCATTGGCTAATTTTCCGATTAAATTTGCAGTTGCTGGAGCAATCAGCGAAATATCTGCCCACTGCGCCATTTCGATATGTGGAATAAAATTATCATGTTGATACTCCTCTTCGAAATTTGTAACCACATGATTCTTTGACACAGTTGCTAGAGTCTCTGGTGTCACAAATCTTCGCGCATTAGCAGTCATCACCACTCGAACTTCGTCACCATTTTTTACAAATAATCGCACTAATTGTGGAATTTTGTAACTGGCAATTCCTCCCGTTACATAAAGTGCAATTTTCCGTGAATTCATTCTGAGTTGCTCCTTTCATTTTCAAATACATTACTATTATATACGAAAAAATAATTGAAAGACTATTAAAATCACAATCTATAAAATGACAAAAATGTAAAAAGTATACTATAAAGAATATGCCAAACGAATCACACAAGATTAGTTCGGTGATTTTTGAATTTATAAACATTTTCGTTTGTTTTGATATCCGATTACGCAGATATAGAAAAAGAGGCTGGACTTATGTCACAACCTCTTGTGTAGTAATTCAAGTTAGTTTGATTAATCTTCACCTTTAATCTTTAACTTGCCTGCTTCAACTTCTTCTAAAGCTTTACCAACACTTTTATCAGATTTGTATTCATTCAATAATGGTAATGCTCCTGCATCCAATTCATGTGCACGTTTTGCAGCTAACATTACTAAAGAGTAACGTGAGTTAACATGTTCTAAAAGTTTATCAACTGAAGGATATAAAATCATTTTCTCACATCTCCTATTCGTCTTTATCTAACCCTAATTGCTTCTTATAATCAGGCAAAAAGCGTTTTACACGCCAACGTTCAGCACGAATGATTGTTTGAATCTTCTCTGCTGCCTTTGGAACTTCGTCATTTACAACTGCATAGTCATAATTCTGCATCATTTCAATTTCGCCAACTGCTTTTTCCATCCGCTTATCAATCGTTTCTAAATCATCAGTTCCACGATTAATAATCCGTTGTCGTAATTCCATCAAATCTGGTGGCGTTAAAAAGATAAAAAGTCCATCTGGAACTTTTTCTCTGACCTGCATTGCACCTTTAACTTCAATTTCCAAGAAAACATCTTTTCCCTGATCAAGCATCTCATTTACATATTTTAATGGCGTGCCATAGTAATTGTCAACATATTTAGCATATTCTAACATGCCGCCATTTTCGATTTCTTTTTCAAACTCTTCTTTTGAAACAAAGAAATAATCTTTACCATCAACTTCACCAGGACGCTTTTGCCGAGTAGTCATTGATACAGAATAATGGAAAGTATTATCTTTTTGTGAAAAAATTTCTTTTCTAACTGTCCCTTTGCCAACACCAGAAGGACCAGAAAGAACAATGAGCATTCCTCGTTTTGGCATATAAATTCTCCTCTAGGTTAATTTATATAATATTATCTCACTTTAAAGAATTAGATTTCAAGTGTTATTATAATCTTTAGCTATTTTTCTAATGAAGCTTTCATTTTTCAATAAGAAAAAAACTGCTCGTATGTTGCAGAAACTCATTATGTGAACACGAAAAAAAGTTGTGACATAGAAGCCTTCATTTTATATCCGCATAATTGGGTCCCAAAACAAACAGGCATGTCCGTAAATTCAAAAACCTCCGAATCAATCCTACATAATTCGTTCGTTTTTTTTCTTACAACATGCCTGTTTAGGGTGTTTTGTCACACCTTCTCTATTCTATATTCAATCAAGTTCTAAAATTCAATAATTAATACATTTCCAAATATTGATCACGTTCCCATTGAGAAACATTTTGCCGGTACGAATCCCATTCTAATGTCTTAGCTTCTACGAAATTATTATATAAATGTGAACCTAATGCATTCTGAATTACATCATCATTCTTCAACTCTTTTAAAGCGTTATGTAATGTAGAAGGCAAATCTTTAATTCCATTTTCTTTACGTTCATTTTCATTCATTGCGTAAATGTTTCGATCAACAGAGGCAGCTGGTTCAATTTTATTTCTCAAACCATCTAATCCAGCTTCCAAAATTGCAGCAATTGCCATATATGGATTTGCTGAAGGATCAACTGAACGTAATTCAAATCGCGTTCCTTGTTCTCGTGCCATTGGAACCCGAATTAATGGTGAACGGTTTCTACCTGACCATGCTACATAAACAGGAGCTTCAAAGCCTGGGACCAAACGCTTGTAAGAATTTACAGTTGGATTGGTAATCGCAGTAAAACTACGCGCATGCTTTAATAACCCGCCTAAGAAATAGTAAGCAGATTGTGATAATTTTTGCTTCCCATCTTTATCATAAAAGACATTACCATTATTATTAAAAAGTGACATATTAATATGCATCCCAGAACCATTTACTTGAGCTAATGGTTTAGGCATAAAGGTTGCATGTAAACCATGCTTACGTGCTACAGTTTTAACTACTAGTTTAAAGGTTTGAATATTATCACAAGCATGCAAAGCATCTTCATATTTAAAATCAACTTCATGTTGACCAGGAGCTACTTCATGGTGTGAAGCTTCTACATCAAAGCCCATTCTTTCTAATTCCAAAACAATTTCACGGCGACAATTTTCACCCATATCTACAGGTGCAAAATCAAAATAACTACCATTATCATTTAATTGAGTAGTTGGTTTTCCAGTTTCTGGATCTAATTTAAATAAGAAGAATTCAGGTTCAGGTCCAATATTAAAATCAGTAAATCCCTCTGCCTTCATTTCATCTAATATCCGAATTAAATTATTACGCGGATCTCCCATAAATGGTTTACGATCTGCAGTATACACTTCACAAATAATCCGTGCGACTTTTCCGTGTTCACTACCCCATGGAAAAATCATCCAAGTTGACAAATCAGGATAAAGCCACATATCACTTTCTTCAATCCGCACAAATCCATCAATTGAAGAACCATCAAACATCAATTTATTATCTAATAATTTATCTAATTGACTAACCGGAACTTCAACATTTTTAATTGTGCCATATAAATCAGTGAACATTAACCGTAAGAATTGTACATTCTCTTCTTTTGCCATACGCCGAATATCATCTTTGGTATAATCATGCTTAACCATTTTAAAATAGACTCCTTAAAGTAATTTAGAGATTCTTGTTGTTACGAATCGAAAGGTTTTGATCACGATTTAATCCGCCTACATTTACAAATTCATCATGTAAAATCCGTCGAACAGCATCATCAGACAGTGATTTTGCCATTTTTTCTTTTCTTTTAGCTTCTTCTTTTGCCTGACGCTCGTAAATCTTTTTAATATCTGCCATATTATATCCATCAGCAAGATAATCTTTAATTTCTAGCAACTGATCGATATCATTTAACGAATACATTCGGCGATTTCCTTCGTTTCGCTCAGGAATCACCAACTTTTGCTCTTCGTAATACCGGATTTGACGCGCCGTTAAATCTGTCAATTTCATTACAGTACCAATCGGCAAAACCGCCAGCGAACGTCGTAATTCCTTTTCCTTCATAACAACCCTCCTCTCAATTCTTTGATAATCATAACAATATACTACAAAGATGTCAACAATCCATGTTATATTTTATTACATGTATTGATTATTTGAAATAAGTTTCGTTTACAGCATTGGTAATAGCAATTTTAACATGTGCATATGATAATCCGCCTTGAATATATAATGCGTATGGTTCACGCAATGGTCCATCACTTGACAGCTCAATTGTTGATCCTTCAATAAAACTTCCCGATGCCATAATAATCCGATCTTCATAATTATCCATTTCACTTGGAATTGGATCAACAAATGCATTTAATGGCGAATTATGTTGAATACTTGCACAAAACTTAATCATTGGTTCTTCACTGTGAAAAACAACTGTTTGAACTAAATCAGTTCGTGGAGCATCCCATTTAGGTGATACTTCAGCTCCCATTGTTTCTAACAATGCTGCAGTATAAATCGAACCTTTTACTGCTTCACCTGTTACATGCGGTGCTAAAAAGAAGCCGCGATAAAAGTCGCGTTGATATCCATAAGTAGCTCCTTCACCTTTACCTGGACCTGGAGCAAATAATCTGGAAGCAGCTTGCATAATTAAATCATGCCGTCCAACAAGAAAAGCACCTGATTTTGCAACTCCTGCCCCTGCATTCTTATACATTGAGCCTGCCATCAAATCTGCACCATAAAATGTAGGTTCATCTGTTTCCGTAAATTCACCATAACAGTTATCAATAAAAACAATTGCATTTGGATTAATCTTTTTTACAAAAGCCGTCATTTCTTTAATTTCAGCGACTGTAAAACTATCGCGAGTTGCATATCCGCGTGAACGTTGAATTGCAACGACTTTAATTGAAGAATCATTTTTCAATTTTTCTTCGACTGCTGCGTAATCAACTTTTCCTTCAGCAGTTAATGGAGAATAATCAAAATTAATTCCATATTCTTTCATTGAACCAGGATTATCACCCACAATTCCGATTGCCTGTTGAATCGTGTCATATGGCATGCCAGTCATATAATATAAGGTGTCTTTCGTCCGCAATGCACCAAACAAGGCGGTAGAAATTGCATGCGTTCCTGAAACGATTTGTGGTCTTACTAATGCATCTTCGCATTTAAAATAATCTGCAAAAATTGCTTCTAATTTATCACGTCCAATATCATCATATCCATAACCGGTTGAACCAACTAAATCTTCTTCAGCAACATGATGCTTACGATATAAATCAAGTACACGTTGTTGATTATGTAAGACAATTTCATCAACTTCAGCTAATTTAGGTGCAATCATCTCATCAACTTGTTTAACTTTCGCTTGTAATTCTTGCGGAAATTTTTCAATCCATTTTGTCATTTTTCTTCCTCCATCCATTTTTCAACTAATTTTACTATTTTGGTATAATCTTGATCAAAGTGCGTTACTAAATCAAACCAATGAACTTGCATTTTATTCCGAAACCAAGTTAATTGCCGTTTAGCGTAATGCCGAGAATTTTTCTTAACTAAATCAACACATGACGCTAAATCAGCTTTACCTTCAAAGTATGGATAAAATTCTTTATAACCAATTCCTTTTCCACTTGGTAATGCTAAGCCACCATTTTCATACAAATATTTCGCTTCATCTAATAACCCCTGTGACATCATTTGATCTACACGTTGATTAATTCTTTGATATAAAATTGAGCGTTTAGTATTCAGTCCAATAATCAAATAATCAAATTCACCAGTTGCATGATCCGTTTGCTGAGAAAATTTATTTCCAGTCTTTTGATAAACTTCCAATGCACGAATAATTCTGCGTTGATTACCAATTGGAATTTTTTGGGCTGCATCTGGATCAATTTGATTTAATTTATCCCACAATGCTTGATTGCCATTTTGTTTGGCAAATTGTTGATACTTATTTCTCAAAGATTCGTCTTCATACTTATCTTTTCCAAATTGATATTCATCAATTAATGACTGCAAATAAAAACCAGTCCCACCAACCAAAAAAGGTAATGCATTGTCTTGAACAATTTTTTGAATCGCAAGTTTTGTCTTTGAAATAAAATCAGCAACCGAAAAACGTTGATCAATTGAAATTTCGTCAAGCATATAATGTTTGATTCCTTGCATTTCATCTGGATTTATTTTAGCAGTTCCAATATCTAAATTTTTATAAATCTGCATCGAATCTCCGGAGATAATTTCTCCATTAAATCTCTGAGCAAGATTAATTGACAATGTTGTTTTTCCAACTGCTGTTGGTCCAACTATCATCAAAACTTTTTGTATCATTATTTTATCCTTTCATCCAAGTAATCTTTTAACTAAGCCAATTCGATAAATTTCATAGTTTTACCTGGAATTTTTCGTTCTTTTCATTCATAATAATAGTATATCAAAAGGTAGAGGAGGAAAATACTTTGAAATCATTTGGTAAAGGATTTTTTACTGGAATCGTAACAACAGTTGGTGTAGTTGCTGGCGCAGTATACGCATTTAAGAAAACTGTTGTAGAACCAATGGAAGAACGTGAAGCTATTTTAGAAGAACATCGTCGTCGTGCATTACGAAAGAGTCGTTCAGCACATCAACGTTAATCTAATGACTAAAATAATAGAGGCTGCAAACTTGCAGCCTCTATTATTTTATTTAATTTTTCTTCTTTTTGCCATCCCACTTATTATATCCACCTTTAAGGACATAAATATCATGATAGCCTTCTTTTTTTAGCATAATAGCACAACGCAAGCTTAATGCTTTTCCCTGTTCATATAAATAAATTGGCATATCCTTACGTAAACCGGTCATATAAATCTTAAATTGTGAAAATGGAATATTCCGAGCTCCTAAAATATGTCCCGCCTTAAATGAATCTTCTTCACGAACATCAATAATTTGTGCGTGGTGCATATTTTGTTTTAAAACATCATTATCAACTAATTTTGCTGCTCGTCTACTGCGTACAAAAATTACAATTTGATTACCGACAATCCACAACAAAATTAAAATTAAAATTATATCTACCCAGAATAATACTGAATGACCTTTACCTAAAAGCACTCCTAAAGACTCCTTTCAATTATGCGTTAAATTTCAATGCTAATGAAGCAGCACCAATTACACCAGCTTCATTCCCCAATTGAGCTAATTTAACTTCTGTAGTGTCTTTAATTGTTGGGAATGCATATTCATTAAAGTAATTCTTAACTTGATCAAGCAAGAAATTACCAGCTGCGGATACTCCACCGCCAATGACAATTGCGGATGGATTCAAAATGCTTGCCAAGTTTGCGCAAGCTAAACCAAGATAGTTACATACACGGTCAACTACCATTTTAGCTAATGGATCATTATCTTTTGCTAAATCAAAGACTAACTTAGATGTAACTTCTTCACCATCATCTGTCATTTGCTTCAATTTTGAATTACCAGCATATTCTTCTGCCATATCATGTGCAACACGAACTACACCTGTGGCTGAAGCGTAAGTTTCTAAACAACCACGGTTACCACATGTACATAAGTATCCGCCTGGATGTACGTTAATGTGTCCAACTTCGCCACCGGCACCCATTCCGTGAACTAATTCACCATTTGAAATGATTCCGCCGCCAACACCTGTACCTAATGTTACGAAAACAACATCGTCTGCATTTTCGCCAGCACCTTTCCAGCGTTCGCCTAATGCAGCAACGTTAGCATCGTTATCTACGGCAAAATTAATATGAGTACCTTTTTCAATTTCTTCCTTAACGTTTTGAACAGTCTTCCAGTTCAAATTGTATGCACCTACAACTGTACCTTTTTCTAAATCAACTGTTCCAGGAGTTCCCATTCCAATACCAACAAATTGTTCTGGTTGCATGTCATACATTGAAAGATGATGATTAATTGATTCAATAATATCAGGTACAATATGACTTCCTTCGTCTAAAATATTAGTTTCAATACTCCAGCGTTGTTGAATTTCGCCTTCTAAAGTTAAAATTGCAAATTTAATGGTTGTTCCGCCAAGATCAACCCCGATTAACTTTTTATCCAAGATGATTACCTCCTACTTGCTTTTCTTTTTCACGTTTTTCTTCTTCACGATGTTCTTTTTCCAACACCATTTTGGCATTTAAATATGTTTTTTTCTCAACTACGCCTGATTTATATAAATGATCTAACTCAATCGCAGTCAACTCAATATCCCATAAGCGCTTACCAACATAAATAAATACACCAAACTGTTTTAAATATTGTTGTACATCATAATACGTACGCAAAAGAACATCCCCTTTATGTAATCTATGTCTAAAATGTCTTCATCCCAGTTAAATAAATTACAACAAATAACATTGCAAGAACAATCCCAGCTAAAATTCGCTTGTGCATTGGTATTTTTCCTAAATTAGGAACCCCAACAAGATATGCAAGTAAAAATCCACTTACTAATCCACCAATGTGTCCCCATAAGTCAATTGAACCAGACAAATCACCAATTAAATTCAAAATCACTAAAACTAAAAATTGTTTGGCGACCGCGTGAATGTAAGGATTATCCCGAAATGATTCACCTAACGCTAAATATGCGCCAAAGAGGCCAAATAAAGCAGTACTTGCTCCTGCAGAAAGTGCGGAATTAAATGCAAAACTTGCTATATTCCCACCAATTCCACTTACAAGATAAATAATTAAAAAGCGCACTGGGCCAAATATGTATTCAATTTGAGCTCCTAAAAAATATAATGTAACCATATTTAAAACAATATGTTGAAACCCAATATGAAGAAACATTGGTGTAAAAAGGCGCCAAATCTGTCCAGCCGCAATTAACGCATTATCTTTAGCTCCGAATTCTAATAATATATTCGGATTAGTTGAACCTCCTGCAATCGTCATCAAAAGATAAACAATCACATTTATAACAATTAATGAGATAGTAATATAAGGACGCTTTTTTTCCAATCAATCTGCCTCCTTGATTTTTATCATTGACACCGATTACATCTTTTTAGATAAGAAAACATCCCGATAGTGGGATGAGCTCTTTAAAAGAAAAACAACAGGTTTTTGTTCCTGTTGTTATTTTGTTTCGCGATGTAATGTCGCTTTACGGCAGCGTGGACAATACTTCTTAAGTTCTAAACGATCTGGATTGTTACGCTTGTTTTTGTTAGTTAAATATGTTTGTTCACCACATTCAGTGCATTCTAACGTAATATTTACACGCATTGAACTGACCTCCAACTTTTAAATTCTGTCTAATAAAAAGGCTAATAACCTTCAACGATAATATAATACCATCTTTTACTAAAGAATTCCAGATATTTTTAACATTTGTTAAGGAAAATTCCTTGACATCTATTATTATATCATATTTTTTGACAATAAAAAGAAGCTGCAAGTTTCCTCACAACTTCTCATTACTATTAATTAAATCCGTTACTTGATTGAACATCTTTCCAGTATGCAGCATAAATTTGCTGAATTGCTTGTAAGTTAACTTTGCTTTCAGTATTCGCTGACATTCCTGGGAACGCAACTGCGACAACAACTTGTGGGTCATTATATGGCGCATATGAAACTCCACTTAATGTTTCAGTTTCAGTCTTTCCATAATATGTTTGTGCTGTCCCAGTCTTTGCAGCAATTGTTGGCTTAACTCCTGCCAAATACTTACCAGTAATATAAGGATTATTACCGTGAACAACATCATAAAGTCCAGTCTTTACAACATTCCACTGTGCAGGAGTAGCTGAAACTACATTAAGCACGTTTGGCATAAATTGATAAATGGTTCTACCCATCTTACCATCTGATCCGTTATCATGAATCGAGTCAAGGACGTGAGGTTGCAATCGATAACCGCCATTCGCAATCGTTGAAATATACTGTGCTAGTTGCAATGTCGTATATGAATCATAGTTACCAAATGATAAGTCAAGCGCCTTACCAATATCAGCCCGACTTGATGGTCCTTCAAAACCAGCTGATTCACCAGGTAAATCAATTCCTGTTTTGACGCCTAACCCGAATTGTTTAAAGTTATCACGCATCTTATCAAAAATTGAAGTTGGCATTCCTGCAATTGACATACCTGAATGATATGTCAACCCCGCTTCTTTCAATGCTAATTGCATCATATATGTGTTAGAAGATACTTCTAACGCTTCAGGAGCTGTCAACGGCATATTTGCAGAGCCTGTTTTGTTAAACCATGATGTTTTTGGTGCAGTACCAGCTACTTTGATTGGTTGTTCTTCCAAAGTATTATTTGTTGGTGTAATTACGCCATCTTGCAATGCTCCCATTACCATTGCACCCTTAACAACTGATCCCATTACAAACGTTTGATTAATTGCTCCAATTGCATTATCAGTTATTTTTCCAGTTTTAACATCACGTGTTACGCCAGCTAATGCATACACAGCACCAGTGTGAGGATTCATAACAACTGCATAAGCTCCTGGAACATAAGGATTTCCACCTGCAACTCCAGTTTCTAAGTTCTTGATAATATTCTGAACTTCATTTTGGAACTTAGCATTAATTGTTAATTGAACATCATCACCTGGCTTACCGCCATACTCTTTGATTTCTTTTTTGATTTTATCATTTTGGGTTTCAATCTTGATAATTTCTTTATCACCTTTAAGAGCATTTTCATATTGTGATTCAATATAACTTGAACCGACACTATCATTTCTAGAATAGCCTTCAGCAAGCAAAGTATTAATTTGATCACTTGGCAAACCTTGTTTTTCAGTAGTTACCGTTCCAATAATACTCTTAATTGAGTTACCTCCAGGATATGCTCGAGTCCAGTTAGTTCCAATTTTAACCCCTGGCATTTCAGATAGATGTGCTCCAACCTTGGCCATTTCAACTGCAGAAACCCCTGAAGACTTCAACATTACAGTTGATAATGAATAAGCACCATTCATTTTATTATAAATCAACGCAGCTTGTTGTTGTTTAGGTGATAAGTTCTTAGCTAATCCATGTTTTTCAACATACTCCATTTCTTTATCGTATAATGCCGATCCAGAAATGGAATCTGCATCTTTAATATGTTTTTGAACTTTTTCTTCATTTGCCGTACTACCCAAATAGTATGCTTGTTTCATATTATCAGTTAATTGCTTTGTATCAACAGTAATATAATTTACTAGTGTATTTGCAACATCCACCATCTGATTTGAGGTTACTGATAATGGTTTAGTGTAAGTAATTGCTGTAGTAGCATTATTTGATACTAATAATTTTCCAGAGGAATCAAATATCATTCCCCGTGGAACATTCTTAGTCTCTGTTTGCATATTACTATTAGTTGCATCATATGCATACTTTTTACCATCAATAATCTGTAAATGAGCTAACTGAATTATTAATGCAGCAAAAAGTAAAAATACAACTACAAACAAAAAGTTTAATCTAAACGGAATACTATCTGTTTTACGATTTCCATGATTGTTTTGAGATAAATTTCGTTTGTTCTTAAAAATTTTCAAAAGAATTCACCGTCACTTAATTCTTGTTCAAACTTAATCATAAATTAATTGAAATTATCCTTAAACAAGCATATGATAATTTCTAAACTATACTTTATACATGTTATCACAAATCACCTTTTTGAACCATCTTTATTCTTTGAACATTAATTGAATTTTTTAGATTGGAGTAAATATTTATGCAACAAATTTGGATTGATGGAAATCAAATTAATTTTGAAAATGGCAAATTGACTTTAAAGGAATTAAAATTGATTTTCGATAAATTACCGTTCGAAGTTCGCTTCATTAGTGCTACAGGTAAATTAGAATTTATTTCCAATCCACTTTCATCTGATTATAAAATCAATGAACGGATTCATTCTTCTTTAGACTTTACAAATTTGCCTTCTACGTTCGACATTTTAGAAAGATTTCGTCATGGAAAACTAGATAAATTTGAACGAGCACTTAAAGTTAATGACCAATATTTCAATTTAATTTTGATTGCAATTCGTGATGATCAGCAACGCTATTTAGGATGCTTACAATTAACTCAAGATATTACCGAGATTATTAGTAAATTTAAATTTGGCGGTTTTATTGAATCGTCTCATCCAGAATTCAACAATGATCATCAAAATCATTTTCACTATGCTGACCAATCAAAAGAAAACTATCGTCAAGCGATTGAAAATGATTTAATTGATTTAAATACAGATGAAGACAATGATGCAATCTCTGGAGCATCTGAACTATAAGGTGGAAAAATGTCGAATAATATATTTAATAACCAATTTAATGCTCTCGGAACACATATCAAACTAACTGTATATAATCCAAAAGCCACTTTTATCTTTAAATTAACACAACATTTGATTGAATATTATGAAAATCTATTTTCAATTTTCAAACCTGACTCTGAGATCAGTCTAATCAATCAACAAGCAGGAATCAATCCAGTAGCAGTTTCTCCTGCTGTTCAACAGTTAGTTACAGTCGCTAAAAATGAAAGTTTGGCAAAATACGGATTTAATTGCGCAATTGGTCCTTTAGTAAAGGCCTGGAATATTGGAACTGACTTCGCTACTAAACCCGCTATAGCAAAAATTAATGAACTTTTAACCTTAACTGATCCTAGTAAAATTAAAATCGAGAATGCATCAATCTTCCTTGAACAAAAAGGAATGCAACTCGATCTTGGTGGAATCGCTAAGGGATTTATTGCCGATCGCATTAAAGATTTATGGGCAGCATACGGAATCAAAAATGGAATTGTTGATTTAGGCGGAAATTTATTATTGATTGGAAAATCGCCACTTCACGCTGATCATCGTTGGCATATCGGTGTACAATCTCCTTGGAAAAAACGCGGAAAAGCACTAAACTCGTTTTCTGTACCGCAATGTTCAGTAGTAACCTCGGGGATTTATGAACGATACTTAAAAATTAATAATCAATACTTTCATCATATTATAGATCCTCGTACTGGATACCCTTTTAAAACGAATTTATTAAGCGTTACTGTATTTACTACTGATTCTTTAACTGGTGAGATTGAATCTACTAAACGATTTTTCAGTCAATCGACCAAGTTAACTTCCAAAATTTTGGGAATTGTTTACGTATACCAGGATCATTCAATTAAAACAATTGGATTTAATTAATAAAAAACATATAAGATATATGCAACAGGTAAAAATGGGAATGCTTTAAGGAAAAATGAATGGGACATGTAATAATAGATTCAAAGAATTTTAACCTTATATGCATTCCCATTTATTTTAGAGTTATTAAAGAGACTGTGACATAAGTATTCAATAAACAGCCTCGATTATAAAAATAGCGAAATTCAATTTAAAAAATTGGATTTCGTTATTTTTTTCTTTTAGATTAAATTGATATTTACAAGAAGGTGTGACAAAACAACTTAAGCAGGCATGTTGTAAGGAAAAAACGAACGAATTACGCAGTAAAGATTCGGAGGCTTTTGAATTTACAGACATGCCTGTTTGTTTTGGAACCCGATTATGCGGATATAGAAATAGAGGCTGGACTTATGTCACAACCTCTTTTCA